>NZ_JAYKGO010000006.1:0-2777 GCF_035607565.1 Qipengyuania zhejiangensis
ATTAAATATCGATATGGAACAGTATAAAGAGAAGTTTGAATCATTTGATTATTATAATGCAGATATTAAAATAGAATACTTCGAAATAGATTATATAGGATTTTACTAGAGGGTGCATTTTGTGTACCCTTTTTTATTGCTCCAAAACACAAACAATTAAGAAAGTGGTGATATACAATGGGTAAATTGACTTTAAAACAACAAAAATTTGCTGATGAGTATATCATCACTGGAGTAGCTGAAACAGCAGCATTAAAAGCAGGATATAGTAAATCATATGCGAGAGCTAGAGCGAGTGAGTTGTTGGCAAATGTCGGCATAAAAAAATATATAGATAATCGGCTTGAAGAAATCAAGTCTGAGAAGGTTGCTGATCAACAAGAAGTGATGGAGTTTCTAACAGCTATCATGAGAGGTGAAGTTGATGAGCCTATGGCCTTGTTGGACGGGGATGGTTACCAAAAAATAGTCCAGGTTACACCTAACGCTCAAGCAAGGAAAGCAGCTGCCGAATTGATTGGGAAACGATATGCAATGTGGACAGATAAGATTGACCAAACAAATACAAACGTTGAAATTAACGTAGGTGAGTGGGATGACGAGTAGCATTGTTTTAAACTTCCCTAAACCTTCTAAAGTTTTTAATAAAAAGATTTACACACAATTAGATGACTTTGATACCTTTACCGAGGTCCATTACGGAGGAGCTTCGAGTGGGAAAAGTCACGGAGTTGTCCAAAAGGTAATTTTAAAAGCGCTGAAACCGTGGAATAAACCCAGACGTATTCTATTTCTAAGAAAAGTTGCGGCAACCGTAAAGGATTCGATTTTTGAGGACGTCCTATCCTGTTTAAGATCGTACGGGATACTTGGTAGGTGTAAGGTCAACATGAGCGATTATCGCATCATACTGCCTAACAGGGCGACTATCATCTTCAAAGGAATGGATAATCCAGAGAAAATTAAATCAATAAAGGGATTATCTGATATCGTAATGGAAGAAGCAACTGAATTCACTCTTGATGATTACACTCAGCTTACTCTGCGTTTGCGTGATAAAGGTCATGTTAAGAAGCAAATATACTTAATGTTTAACCCAGTATCTAAAGTGAACTGGGTTTATTCATATTTCTTTATAAACAAACACAAGAATACAAAAATTGTTCAGAGTACGTACAAGGACAATCGATTCTTGGATGAAGCTACAAAGGAAAATATAGAGGATTTGGCAAACAGAAATCCTGCCTATTATAAAATTTATGCCTTAGGTGAGTTTGCTACATTGGATAAGCTAGTTTTTCCTAAGTATGAGAAAAGACTTTTAAACCGACAAGAGCTTGCATATTTACCTTCCTACTTCGGTCTCGACTTTGGGTACATCAATGATCCTTCAGCATTTATTCACTTGAAAGTAGACGAAGCTAACAAAAAGATATACTTCATCGAGGAGTATGTAAGAAAAGGTCTTCTGAATGACCAGATTGCCCAAGCTATTATTGATTTAAGCTATTCAAAGGAAATCATTACAGCAGATTCAGCAGAAAAGAAGTCCATCGCTGAGATTAAGCAAAAAGGCGTTACTCGAATCAGACCAGCAAAGAAAGCACCTGATTCAGTTATACAAGGGATTCAATTTCTATCACAATATGAATTTATTGTGGATGAACGGTGTGTAAAGCTTATTGAGGAACTTGAAAACTATACATGGAAAAAGGATAAAAAAACAAATGAGTATATGAATATTCCGGTAGACAGCTACAACCACGTGATCGATGCGTGTAGATACGCTGTTGAAAATATAAATAACCGAATCAAGGTCAAAACATTCAAAGGAGGGTTATAAATGGTGGTATTTATTCATCCGGCCGAGGAAGAAATTACAGCAGAAGTAGTGAATGGATTTATTGAGCTGCATCAAGCTGAGTTACCTCGATACATTCGTTTAAAGAAAATGTACGAGAGTAAGGCTCCGATATTAGATAGAGAAGCTAAGCCGAAACACAAGCCTGATAATAGGTTAGTAGTTAACTATGCCAAGTACATTACTGACACGTTTAACGGCTATTTTATTGGTATTCCAGTGAAGGTTTCACATGATGATAAAGGTGTAAACGAACGACTAGATACATTTTTAACTATGAACGATATGGATGATAACATAGCTGAATTGAGTAAGATCACATCCATTTACGGTCATGGATTCGAGCTTTTGTACCAAAACGAGGAATCCGAAACATGTTGCACATACAATAATCCTCTTGATATGTTCATTGTTTATGATGATACGATTGCGCAGAAGCCTTTGTTTGCGGTCCGTTATCAGATTGTGGAGGATGAATTAAATGGCCAGCTTTTTAAGATTGATGAGGAAATTACACTGAATGGAAGAATAAGCGATATTTCGTTTGGTGATACAATTCCGAACTACTATGGTGATGTTCCAGTAATTGAGTATATCGAGAATGAGGAAAGGCAATCCATTTTTGAATCTGTAGAATCTCTAATCAATGCATACGACAAGGCATTATCCGAGAAGGCAAATGACGTGGATTATTTTGCCGATGCATACTTAAAAATCCTAGGTGTCGAATTAGAGGAAGAAAGCCTTCAAAGTATACGCGATAATCGAATTATTAATTTGTTTGGTTCGGATAACATCAAAGACATTATTGCTGAATTCATGGAGAAGCCAAATGGAGATGAAAGTCAGGAGCATCTTCTTGATCGCTTAGAGCGCCTCATTTACCAAATTAGTATGGTTGCCAACATCAATGATG
>NZ_JAYKGO010000007.1:0-2652 GCF_035607565.1 Qipengyuania zhejiangensis
GATAGGTTATACAAAAAGTTAATTGATTCCCCAAGATATGAATTTTTAATCTGAATTTGCATTTTATTTTCCCCTCTCAAGCCGCATTAAAGCGTGCCTCTAAATTTGCTATTTTTTGTTTTAAATATTGATTCTCTAACTTTAACCAGTTGATATCCTCATTCTGTGTTAACAATGTTTTGTAATGATCCTGAATTGTAATAATTGTTGCACCCAATAATGGGACAACCTGCACACCAAGAGTATTATCATCTAAATATCCACTTAATATATATTTTGATATTGGATGAGAGACAACCTCCTCAGCAATAATACCAATTTGCACAGCTGAATTATCACGTTCAGCTAGAGCTTCATTTTTAGTCCTTGAAACAACCCTTGATCTAACATCTTGAATTGATGGATCCCAATACTCCTCACCTTTTTTATAGGCGAATGAATAAAGGTTGACCCCATGGATGAAATCTGTTACCAAATGTGTAGGCATATCATTATCTTCTAAAGTATTTGCATCCTCAATACTATCTAAAATTGATTCCCTATTTATCTTGACAGGTGTAATATCTGATTTCTTTGTAATTGTACTTGATTGAATTGTTCCATTTACCGCAAATACTTTCTCCCACGGAAAACCTGAACTGCCTAATTCTATTGATCCACTATTTGTTAATGGTCTAAAGAATTGGTTACCTGAACTATCTGTTTGAACCCTTACTCGTGTATATGGTTGTGTAGTGTCATCACCCAATATTAAACCATTTGCATTCGTCTGATTGATGACAGCTCCTATTTCCATGCTACTATTGAAGTATGCCGATGGTGATGCAATAAATCTAGCAATTGTTCTCTCAGCTTCCCCTGCATACGCCCCATTGACATAGTTCGTGGTAATATAAGTGTCTCTAATCGCTGCAATTCTTATATCACCTTTGTCATACATCTTAATATTACTATAGTCAGTCAACGTAGCCGCTCTATATGCCATATCAATATATGATTCATCTAAGTTACCCTGAGGATTATTGTTTGCAGGATAATGTGTCATTACAAAGTAATTACCTGCAGCAGATGTGGTTGAATTATCCATCCCATAAACACCCATTGCAAATCTAGGTGCATCAGTGTTTCCACTTGATAATGTTCTGAATCCCATTGACATCTTTTGTGTACTACCATCATATGCGGCATAATCATCCATTTGGATTCTTACTCTCTTACCTGATGTTGCAGTTTGTAATAATGATCCTGTGATTGTACCTGCATCTATTTTATCAGCTTTTATACTTGCTATCTTTGCATCAGTTACAGCTAGATTTGCAATCTTTCCTGTATCAACAGCTAAGTTGGCTAACTTTGCGGTAGTTACAGCTAAGTTATCTATTTGCAATGTTCCAACAATACCATCTTGCAAATTCAATCTAACTATTGAAGCATTTGCTAGGGCACCATTTGCCGCAGTAATACTATTCACCGCCATCTTATTTGCAGTTATTGCTCCATTAACAATCATATCAACATTACTTTTTCTTCTTAATACAAGGTTATCGATATATAAAGCATTTGTTGTTTCACCATTATTTTGAAAAGACACCCATGGTTGGATAAAACCTACACCAGCAGGTATTTTGACACTTCCTGAAATATCCCTAAAAGTTTGATTTGCACCATCCCATGAAGCTACAGAAATCCATTTACTTAATGGGCTTTTCTTATGGTCATATTCCCGCCACCCAATTCTCATTCTCATTGTACCGGCTGAGTTTAGGAACCTAAAATTACCCTCCATGTAAAACTCGTCGCCCTCTTTTACCTGGATTAATCTTTGCTGATATGCATCTGCATTACTACCATTCCTAGCATTCAGTTTCATTGCTCTGGCTGAGCCATTTCCTTGTTGGAAATTTAGTATATGTTCAACTATACCTGATCCCCAACCTGTTGGTGTTGATCCAGTAGGATCATCCTCAAATGTTCCATTGTCAATCAAGTTTGTAAAATCACCTACATCAATCAATCTTGCATCAATTCTTACAATACCTGGTTGTAAGTTTATCGCGGCTACAACACCATCTTTATCAACTTTCAAACCTATTTGTGTGCCTTGCAGACTAATTGATGATTCAGCTGTGCTCATTCTGCTTGTTAAACTGTCAACAGATGTCTGTGATGCCTTTAAGGTTAAATCATGTGCTGTTTGACTAATTGATGTCTCAGCTGATGACAACCTTGATGTTATCTGTGATGACGGTGTTCCATTGACATTAGATGTGTCATGTGCAGTCAAAACCCTTTGTGCTATCTTACTGCCTGAAGGTAGTGATGTTATAAAACCTGCTTTTTCATGAAAAATAGGATCCTTATTACCTGATATAAAAGTTGGACTTACAAAATAAGTTTGGTATGATGTTTTCACTCTAACATACAAATCAACAACTGTTCTTGCAGATGAATTCACCACAATATGGCTTGAAAAATCACTCTCATCTAGAGTCTTACATTCTCTTATAAAAAATTCAACAACTGGGGGTCCTCCCATTGGTTCCTGCTGTTTTAACCTAGCATAACCTGATGCGTAAGTCTCATCCCCATGACCATTAGCCCCACCTTGTAATGTAAATTGCATTGTGACATTATGATAACGAGTAGTCACCT
>NZ_JAYKGO010000002.1:0-343868 GCF_035607565.1 Qipengyuania zhejiangensis
CGGTTGTGACACAAACCCGATATCGGTTGGCATCATCGCTGCCACGCGTCTAAGCCGCGCGGACGATGGATGCGCGCCCCTTCCCCTGGTCCGGTTTCGTTCTGGCGCTGCTGTCCTGCGGCATCCTCGCCATCGTGGGCGTGGAGTTCATCTATGTCCTCGCGGTCCTGCTGGTCTGGGCGGGGTCGCTGTGGCTGGTCGGCTCCACTCCGCCGCCGCCCCAGCATACCAAGAACGAATCCGCCTTTTCGCGCGACCGGATGGGCGAACTGTTCGAACATTCCGAAACCCCCGTGGTCATCACCGAACGCGAACGAGTGATCATCGCGAACCTTTCCGCCCGCAAACTGCTCGGCTCCCATATTTTGGGGCAGGACGTGCGCATGGCCTTGCGCCAGCCAGAGGCGGTCCGGCTGATCGAACGCGGCGAAGATGGCAGCGCGATCGTTCGCGGACTGGCACGTCGCAACGACATCTGGCGAATCAACCGGCAGATGCTGGGCGGCGAACTTTCAATCGTGGAGTTTGTCAGCAAGACCGCCGAGGCCGACATCAGCCGGGCGCACACCGACTTTGTCGCAAACGCCAGCCACGAACTGCGCACACCGCTGGCGTCGATCATCGGCTATGTCGAAACGCTCCGCGAAGACGTCGACAACCTCGATCCAAAGATGGCCGACCGGTTCCTGGGCACGATCCAGCGCGAATCGCGGCGGTTGCAGGATCTGGTGAGCGACCTGATGTCGCTTTCCCGCATCGAGGCGGAAAAGCATGACCTTCCCGAAGACCGCATCGAATTCGGTGCCCTTGTCGAACGCGCCGCGCGCGACGGCGCCGGAAGCGATCGTGCCGGGCGAATCGATTTCGAGGCCAAGGGTCAATTCTTCGTGCGCGGCGATGCCCAGCAGCTGGAGCAACTGGTTCGCAACCTGATCGACAACGGCCTGAAATACGGTGCCGACGACCAGGTGGTTACCGTGCGCGTCCACCCCAAGGGGGAAAACCGCGTCAGATTGACCGTGACCGACAAGGGCGAAGGCATTCCGGCCGAACACATCCCCCACCTGACCCGCCGTTTCTACCGCACCGATCCGGGGCGCAGCCGCGCCTCAGGCGGCACGGGGCTAGGCCTCGCCATCGTCAAGCACATCGTGGAACGCCATCGTGGCCGGCTCGATATTGAAAGCACGCCCGGTGAAGGAACGCGCGTCACCGTGACCCTTCCGATCGAAGCGGCCGACGGAGCCGAATAGCAGGCGACCGCTTCGGTTCGTCCACAGCTTATCCACAGCGCAGCCGCGGGTAAGCAGCGCCTGTCACACAACTGTAATTTGCCCGTCATAGGGGCGTCAGCGGATCGACGTATTTCCTTAAAGGATTCCGCATGACACGTATTTTTCGCCTCTCGGTCGCGGCCGCTGCGCTCAGCTGCACCATGGCAACACCGCTGCTGGCCCAGGACGTAACCGTCACGGCTGACGAACTTGCCGCGATGCGCGCCCAGCTTTCGGCCATGAACGCCCGTATCGACCAGCTCGAAGGCGAACTGGCGACCGCAAAGGCGTCAAACGAAGCGCAGGACGCAACGATTGCCGCGCAGGCCGAAGCCGTTGCTGCCATCCCTGCCCCCACGGCATCGAAGACCTCGATCGCATTCAAGGGCGCACCCGAGATCAAGGGCGAAGGCGGCTGGAGCTTCAAGCCGCGCGGACGGTTGATGTACGATGCCGGTTTCACCAGCGTGCCCGAATCCACCGGACGCGACGACGGCTTTGGCAACGAAGTGCGCCGTGCGCGCCTTGGCGTGTCGGGCGATATCCCGGGCGGCTTCGGATACAAGTTCGAGCTCGACTTCGCAGGCAACGAAGTCGAAGCCGCCGACGCCTATCTATCGTATGCCGATGGCCCGATCGAAGTGATCGTGGGCCACCACAACAACTTCCAGTCACTGGAAGAGCTGACCAGCAGCCTTCACACGACCTTTATCGAACGTGCAGCCTTCACGGATGCCTTCGGCTTTGAACGGCGTATCGGTGCCTCGGTTTCCTATGCCAGCGGCATCGTTTCGGCACAGGGCGGCGTGTTCACGGACAACTTCGCCGATACCGGCACCAACAATCGCGGTGCCGATGCGCGGCTGGTGCTGAGCCCCAAGATGGGCGACACTCAGCTGCACTTCGGCGGTTCGCTGCATTACAACGACATGGGCGATGCAGCCGCAACCGTTCGCTACCGCCAGCGTCCGCTGGTTCACTTCACCTCCGAACGCTTCGTCAACACCGGCAACCTTGCCGCACAAAGCGAATTCGGCGTGGGTGTCGAAGCGGCGATGATTTCCGGCCCGTTCCATGCCGCTGCCGAAGGGTACTGGCAGTCGGTCAACATGCCCGGTGCGATGGAAGACCCTGGCTTCTTCGGTGGATATGCCGAAGTCGGGTATTTTCTCACCGGAGGCGATACGCGCGGGTACAAGGGCGGCAAGTTCGATCGCAGCAAGCCTGCCAATCCTGTGGGTGACGGCGGGATCGGTTCGATCCAGTTCAACCTTCGTTACGACTATCTCGATCTCAACGATGCCGGTGTCCTTGGCGGAACGCAAAACGGCTTCCTTGCATCGCTGATCTGGAAGCCGACCGATTACACCGCCTTTATGGTGAATTACGGGAAGCTGAAATACGACGATGCCGTCTATCCCACCACCACGGGCGACACCTCCTACTCTGTCGACGCGGTCGGTGTTCGCGCGCAGATCGATTTCTGATCGCGATACGGGGCGGGTGTTGGTCCGCCCCGGCATATCCGGCAAAAGACATACGCCTGTCGCAACCCTGTAACATTCCCGCGCTCTGGCGCCGCTAGCTATCAACCCAAGGGGCTAATCATGACCAAGACCAAATCCTATATCTTCGCAGCCGTGTCGGCCGTTGCTCTGTCCGCTTGCGGCGGCGCCAGTTCCGATGGCGGTTCGCGCGATTCGATCCGCGCCGTCGGCTCGTCGACCGTGTTCCCGTTCGCCAAGAATGTGGCCGAAGCGTTCGTTCGCTCCAACCCCGACTTCAAGTCGCCCATTATCGAATCGACCGGAACCGGCGGCGGCATGAAGCTGTTCTGCTCGGGCGTGGGCGCCGATACGCCGGACATGGCCAACGCCTCGCGCCGCATGAAGGCGAGCGAGTTTGCCGATTGCCAGGCCAATGGCGTTACCGACGTGATCGAAATTCAGGTCGGGCTCGACGGCATTGCCTTCGCTTCGTCGAAGGGCGGTATCAACATGAACCTGACCCCCCAGCAGGTTTACGAAGCGCTGGCCGCCAGCCCGTATGGCAAGGAACAGACTTCGAAGAACTGGTCGGACATCGACCCGTCGCTGCCGAACGAGCCCATCCTTGTCTACGGCCCGCCGTCCACTTCGGGCACGCGCGATGCGCTCAAGGAACTCGTTCTTGAAGCCGGGTGCAAGTCGAACGCCGAAATGAAGGCGCTGAAGGACAGCGACGAAGATCGCTACGACCAGCTCTGCACCGAAGTGCGTTCGGACGGCGCCTATGTCGATCAGGGCGAACAGGACAACCTGATCGTTCAGAAGATCGAAGGTAACCCCAAGGCAGTCGGCGTGTTCGGCTATTCCTACCTCGAAGAAAACGCCGACAAGGTTCAGGGCCTCAGCATGAATGGCGTGGCTCCGACCTATGAAAACATCTCGACCTTCGAGTATCCGGGCGCGCGTCCGCTGTATGTTTACGTCAAGAAAGCCCACCTCAACGCCATCCCGGGTCTGAAGGAATACCTCGCCCAGTGGACGAAGATGTGGGCAAAGGGTGGTGAACTGGCCAAGATCGGTCTTGTCGCATCGCCTGATGACGTTATGGCGGCCAACACCAAAGCCGCTATCGAGCACACAACGCTCGACGGTTCGCAGCTCAAGTAAGGTTTGAATGTAACACATGTCTCCAGCCATCCTGCTTCTCCTGGCCCTTGGCCTCGGGCTTGCCGGATGGCTGGCGGCCCGTGCTCGTGCGTGGGCGTTCCGTCGCGACAGCGCCGACGGACGCCTCGCCAGCCTCCCCAATTACCACGCCTGGTATGTGGCGCTGTGGATTGTCCTGCCGGTTCTGGCTTTCGTCGCCTTGTGGAGCGTGATTTCACCCGGCCTGATCAACCAGTCGGTCCTTGCGAGCCCGGCCGCCGCGGAACTTCCGGCCTTCGGCTTCCAGCGCCAGACGATTCTGAACGAAGCCCGCGCCGTAGCGACCGGCGCGGCGCCGGCGGTTTTCAACACTCAGGCGCAGGGGCTGATTGAACCCTATCGCGAGGCGCTTTCGCACTACAACATGATCGGCATCGTGGTGACGCTGCTGATCGCCTTTCTCGGTGGGGCATGGTCCTTCCTCCGCCTGAAGCCCGATTTTGCCGCACGAACGCGCGTGGAAAAGATGGTCATGTCCATCCTCCTCGGCGCTTCGCTGGTGGCCATCCTGACCACGATCGGCATCGTCGCCAGCCTGGTGTTCGAGACCGTTCGCTTCTTCGGCATGGTTTCGCCGCTGGACTTCCTGTTCGGAACCCATTGGGGTCCCGACCCCATGAGCAATCCCGAAAACCCCGATGGCAGCCGCTATGGCGCGATCCCGCTGTTCTGGGGCACGATCTTCATCGGCGCGATCATCGCCATGATCGTTGCGATCCCCCTTGGCCTGATGAGCGCGATCTATCTGACCCAATATGCCGCGCCGCGCCTGCGTGCCTGGGTCAAGCCGGCGCTCGAAATCCTCGCCGGTGTACCGACCGTCGTCTACGGCTATTTCGCCGCGCTGACGATTGCACCGGCGATCCGCGATCTCGCGCTGAAAATGGGGATGTCCAATCCGTCCAGCGAAAGCGCGCTTGCCGCAGGTCTGGTCATGGGCGTGATGATCATTCCGTTCGTATCGTCCATGGCTGACGACAGTATCGCCGCCGTTCCGCAATCCATGCGCGATGGCAGCCTGGCGATGGGCGCAACGACCAGCGAAACGATCCGCCGCGTCCTGGTTCCGGCGGCTCTCCCCGGTATCGTTGCAGGCATCATGCTCGCCATCAGCCGTGCGATCGGCGAAACGATGATCGTGGTGATGGCCGCGTCGACGGCCGCGAACCTTTCCGCCAATCCGCTCGAGGCGATGACCACGGTTACCGTGCAGATCGTTGCGATGCTGACCGGCGAAGGCAGCTTCGATCACCCGGCAACTCTCAGCGCCTTTGCTCTTGGCTTCGTGCTGTTCATGGTCACGCTGGGGCTGAATTTCATCGCGCTGCGCGTCGTAAAGAGGTTCCGCGAGGCTTATGACTGATCGCGTGGCCCCCACCCGTACGCCTGAATTCGAGGCTCGCCTGGCCAAGCGCTACTCCGCCGAACGGCGATTCCGCGCAATCGGCCTCGGTGCGATCCTGTTCTCGATAGCCGTGCTTCTCGTGTTGCTCGGCAACATGACTATCAACGGAATCGGCGGATTTCAGCGCGTCGAACTCGAAGTGCCGATTGACCTGTCGCAATCGGGCATCGCCGCCGACAGCGCCACCATGGCGCAGACCGACGCGGTCCAGACGCTCCAGGCCCAGGGCCTGGCCGACGTGGTGGATTATTTCGCCACCGAAGCTCTGGGCGAGGAAGCGGCCAGCGAACTTGGCGCGCAGGCGTGGCGCGATGTCGCCGCCGACATCATCGCCGATCCTTCGATCCTGAGGACCGAAGCGGTCTACTCGTTGCCGGCGTCAGCCAAGCTGGCCTCCGGATATTCCGGTGAAGGTTCTGCGGAAATGCAGGCGCTGGCCCAGCGCCTTTCCGACGAAGGCGTGCTGGTCAAGAATTTCGACCCCGCGTTTCTCAGCCGTGCGGATGCCACGAACCCGCAGCAGGTCGGGATCTGGGGGGCGCTGAAAGGGTCCATCCTGACCATGATCGTAACTCTGGCCCTGGCGTTCCCGATCGGTGTTCTGGCGGCTCTCTACCTCGAGGAATACGCCCCTAAGAACCGGTGGACCGATATCATCGAAGTGTCGATCAACAATCTTGCCGCCGTGCCATCGATCATTTTCGGGCTGCTGGGCCTTGCCGTCTTCCTCACCCTGTTCCCGAATTTGAGGTCCGCACCGCTGATCGGCGGGATGACGCTGGCCCTGATGACGATGCCCGTCATCGTGATTTCGGGACGTAACGCGATCAAGGCCGTGCCGCCCAGCATTCGTGACGGCGCGCTCGCGGTGGGTGCCTCGCCGGTGCAGGTGGTGTTCCACCATGTCCTCCCGCTTGCCCTGCCCGGCATCCTGACCGGGACCATCATCGGCATGGCCCGCGCGCTGGGTGAAACGGCCCCGCTGCTGATGATCGGCATGCGCGCATTCGTGGCGACCCCGCCTGATGGATTTACCTCTCCGGCCACCGTTCTGCCGGTCCAGATTTTCCTGTGGTCGGATGAAATTGACCGCGGTTTCGTGGAACGCACCAGCGCAGCGATTATCGTGCTATTGCTTTTCCTGCTCGTGATGAACGGGCTCGCCATCTACCTGCGAAACAAGTTTGAGAAAAAGTGGTGACCGTAGTCCATCAGAACCTTGAAACGACCGACGCCAAGATGAGCGCGCGGGACGTCTCCGTATTCTACGGGGACAAGAAGGCTATCGACGAGGTGTCGATCGACATCCCGACGAAATACGTCACCGCCTTCATCGGCCCTTCGGGCTGCGGCAAATCGACCTTCCTGCGCACGCTGAACCGGATGAACGACACGATTCCGTCAGCGCGGGTGGAAGGTGTGATCACGCTCGATGGCGACGATATCTACCGTTCCAAGATGGACGTGGTACAGCTTCGCGCCCGCGTCGGAATGGTCTTCCAGAAACCGAACCCCTTTCCCAAGTCGATTTACGACAATGTCGCTTATGGCCCCAAGATCCATGGCCTGGCGCAGGGCAAGGAAGAGCTGGACGCGGTGGTTCAAAAATCGCTCAAGCGCGCGGGCCTGTGGGAAGAAGTGAAGGATCGTCTGCAGGACAGCGGAACCGCGCTGTCGGGCGGCCAGCAGCAACGCCTGTGCATCGCGCGGGCCATCGCAGTCGATCCCGAGGTTATCCTTATGGATGAACCGTGTTCGGCACTCGACCCCATTGCGACTGCGAAAATCGAAGAGCTGATCGCCGAACTCAACGGCCGGTACGCGATCGTGATCGTAACCCACTCGATGCAGCAGGCTGCGCGCGTCAGCCAGCGCACCGCGTTCTTCCACCTCGGAAAGATGGTGGAATATGGGCGGACTTCTGACATATTCACCAATCCGCTGGAAAAGCGGACGCAAGATTACATCACAGGGCGCTACGGCTGATGCAGGAACATACCGTCAAGGCATTCGACGAGGATATCACGCGCCTCCGCGGGCTGATCGCGGAGATGGGCGGCCTGTCCGAAGCCGCAATCCACAACGCGATCGAAGCGCTCGTCAAAGGCGATGACGAGCTTTCCGACAAGGTCGTCAAGGGCGACAAGAAGATCGACGCGCTGGAAAGCGAAGTCGACAAGCTTGCCGTCCGCATCATCGCCCTGCGTGCGCCGATGGCGGATGACCTGCGCGAAGTGATCGCCGCCCTCAAGATTGCCGGCGTGGTCGAGAGGATCGGCGATTATTCGAAGAACATCGCCAAGGCGAGCAAGGAAATCGGGTCCAACCGCAAGCAGTTCGAACCGCTAACGCTGCTTCCGGCAATGGCCGAAGTCGCCAGCGAAATGGTTCACGATGTGCTCACCGCCTACGCTGCGCGCGATGCGGAACTGGCCCGCGAAGTGATCGCTGCGGACGAGAAGGTCGATGCCTTCTACAATTCGATCTTCCGCAACCTTGTCAGCCACATGGTCGAAAATCCGTCGACCATCTCGAGCGCGGCGCAGCTGCTGTTCGTCGCTCGCAATCTCGAGCGCATAGGCGACCATGCGACGAATGTTGCTGAAATGGTTCATTTTGCCGCGACAGGCCTTTATCCGCCTGACGAAGACGGCTGACACAAAACCGTAGCAAGAAGGTCATATTGAGATGCCGTCCGAGATAAGATTATCGCAGGAAGGCAAGAATTTGAACGCGGCCAAATTGCTTCTGGTAGAGGACGATCCCGCCCTCTCGGAGCTTCTGGAATATCGTTTCAGCAACGAAGGCTACCAGGTTCGCGCCACAGCGGACGGGGACGAGGCCCTGTTGCTTGCAGCGGAAGAAACGCCCGACCTCGTCATTCTCGACTGGATGATCGAGGGGACCAGCGGCATCGAAGTCTGTCGGCGTCTGCGCCGCGACAAGGAAACCGCGCACGTCCCCATCATCATGCTGACCGCACGCGAAGCGGAGGATGACCGGGTTCGCGGACTGGATACGGGCGCGGACGATTATCTGACCAAGCCGTTTTCTCCGCGTGAATTGCTGGCACGCGTCGCGGCGGTCATGCGGCGTATCCGCCCGGTACTCGCCGGCGAAACTATCGAAGTCGGCGATATCGCCCTCGATCCCGTGGCGCACAAGGTCACACGGCGCGGACAAACCCTGCAACTCGGACCGACCGAATACCGCCTGCTCAAGTTCTTCATGGAAAGCCCGGGCCGCGTGTTCAGCCGCGGGCAGTTGCTCGACGGGGTTTGGGGCACAGAAAGCGATATCGAGTTGCGCACGGTCGACGTACATATCCGCCGACTTCGCAAGGCTATCGAGCTGGAAGGGCTGAAGGATCCGGTTCGCACCGTTCGCAGCGCTGGCTATTCGCTCGAACCCTGAACGAAGGGCAAACAGCCCACGATCACCGGCAGACGCTGCGCCAACCCGGATTCATGTCGAGGTGCAGATGGTCGCGATGGGCAGCGTTGTAGTCCGGGCTCAACACCGTGGCGAAGCTTCGGCAGGCACCGTCGCGCACTTCGCGTAGAAAACGCGCCTTGGGCCCGTCACCTTCCCAGTCCCTTAGAACATCGATCCGGGTTCCGTCTGCTAGCGTAAAACCTGCAATGTCGATTGCATTTGCGGTTGCGTGTTCGCTCCACGGGCCATCATCGTTGCCATAAAGGCGGCGGCAGGAATAAGCGCCAAGATGCTGGATAGTTTCGATTTTGCTTGAGAAGATTCTTTCGGCAACAGGGCCGACCACATCGCGCTCCCACAAGACCAACCCGATCGCGGCGGGACAGGTCACCGGCGGCGTAGCGGGGTCGAGGGGGTAAGAGCCGAGCAGTGTGCGGTCGGTACGCGCGCATGCGCCTTCGCCCGCTGGTTCAAGCGCGCGGAACGCCACCTCGCTGCGGCTGAGAACCGCGCGACATGTTTGCGGATCGTCCCTCAACGCGATCAGCTTTGCGGTCGTTGCCATGCCATGTGGATCACGCAGGTCCAGCGGTGCCCAGGGATTGTGCTGCGGATTTTCTTCAAGCCAGGCCCGCCCGGCCAGCGCGATAGCAGCCAGGACCAGCAGCAGGACCACCCTGCGGTCGATGCGGAAGGGCCCGACCCATCGGGAAATAGGCTTGGTCACACGCCAGTCCGCAAAAGATCGACCAGAATGGCCGCGGCAATCGCCAGGAAAGCCAGGCCGATTCCCCGGTCAACCCACCGCCGCGTGGCTGCGCGTTCCATCGCGCTGGCCAGTCGGCGGCCCGCCCCGATGTACAGCCAACCCACCGCAAGATCGAGGACGAGTGCCACGATGGCGAGCACCACGATCTGGCCGCCGACCGATTGCGCCGGATCGACAAAAGGTGGTATTATTGCAACGACATAGAGCAGGGACTTGGGATTTCCGATGGCGACTATCGCGCCATCGCGGAACGCGTTGTCAGACGGTGCCTGCGCGGGCGCCTCGCTGTCCTCGCCCGCGTGGAAGGAGTGGCGAATGGCCTTGATCCCCAGCCAGGCAAGATAGGCGATACCCGCAAGCGCAAGCAGCCGGAAGGCGAGCGGGTAAGTCCGCGCCAGGGTGCCCAGGCCGAGTGCCGCGAGCAGCCACCACACGCAGTATCCGATCTGCATTCCCAGCAACGCAGCCCAGCCCGACCGCGCGCCCCGCCAGATCGCCTGCCCCATGACGAACAGCATCGATGGGCCGGGCACGATGCTCGTGGTGGCGGTCACCAGCATGAAGGCGGCAAGCTTTTCGGCATCGATCATGAAGGCCCCCTAATGGAAGTCCCGGCTTGGGGGAACGATTCGAACATTACGCGGGTGCCCGCCCGATGCCGGATCGTGCCACCCGCATTCGCTATTGCCCGCTGGCGGTTCCTGCCACGGCTCCACCGGTTGGTAGGGATCGTCCGCCCCGTGCTTGAGATTGTCGCGCGGATTGAATTTGTCCGGCAACGGTGAACTGACATGATCGGCCCGTGCGACAGGCGCGTTGAGCATATCGTCCGAGAGGCGATAGAGCTGGTCCGTTGCGTCAGTCATGTGCTGCGCGATGACGTGGATCACTTCGTCGTCGTATTCCACGCGCCCGCGCACTTCCATCAACCGGCTTCCCATCACCACGCGGCGCTGCCTGTCCTTCAGGTCAGGCCACACCACAAGGTTGATGACGCCCGTCTCGTCCTCCAGCGTGATGAAGCACACACCCTTGGCCGATCCGGGCCTTTGGCGGATCAGCACAACGCCTGCGACATGAACCATGCTGCGAAACTTGCGCTCGCGCAGGTCACAGGCGCGCACGAAGCCGCGTTCGGCAAGGCTGGCGCGCAGGAACGCCAGCGGGTGGGCCTTAAGGCTGAGGCGCGTGGTCTGGTAATCGGCGACGACTTCCTCGCTGAGCGGCATTTGCGGCAACTGCGTGCGCGACGTCTCGGCACCTTCGTCGCGCGCCTGCGCGGCAGCAAACAACGGCAGGTCCGCCCCACCGATCAGGCTGCGCGCATCCCACAGCGCCTGGCGTCGCGACAGCTGCATCGAACCGAAGCAGTCGGCGTTGGCAAGCCGCTCGATATGCGCAGGTCCGATGCGGGCACGATCCCTCAGCGCCGTGACGTCAGCATAGGCGCCATGCTCCTCACGTTCGGCAATCAGCCGTGCCGCCACGGCTTCCGGCAGGCCGTCGATCTGCCGCAGGCCCAGCCTGAGCGCGACGATCCCGCCGCTATCGTGCCGTGATGCCCCGGCGGCACCCGCCCCTTCCAGCGTGCAATCCCATTGGGACAGATTGACGTCAGCAGGCAGCACCGTGACGCCATGCTCGCGCACATCGCGCACGATCTGGGCCGGCGCATAGAAACCCATGGGCTGGGAATTCAGCAGCGCGCAGCCGAAAGCCGCCGGAAAATGGCATTTCATCCAGCTGCTTACATAGACCAGATGCGCAAAACTGGCCGCGTGGCTTTCCGGGAAACCGTATTCGCCGAACCCGCGGATCTGGTTGAAGCAGCGCTGGGCGAAGTCGCGGTCGTACCCGCGATCCACCATCCGTTCGACCATCATGTCCTGCAATTCGTCCACCATGCCGCGACTGCGGAAGGTCGCCATCGCCTTGCGTAGCCGGTTGGCTTCCAGCGACGAAAATTTCGCCGCGTCGAGCGCAATCTTCATGGCTTGTTCCTGAAAGATCGGGACACCGAGCGTGCGCTCGAGGATGCTGGACAGTTCGTCAGGCGGGCCGTGTTCGGGCGACGGTGCAGGAATGACCACCTGTTCCGCCCCGCGGCGGCGTTTGAGATAGGGGTGGACCATATCCCCCTGAATCGGGCCGGGGCGCACGATGGCGACCTGGATGACCAGATCATAGAATTCACGCGGCCGGAGCCGCGGAAGCATGTTCATCTGCGCGCGGCTTTCGACCTGGAACACGCCGAGCGAATCCCCCTTGCGCAACATGGCATAGGTTTCCGGATCTTCCCGCGGAACACTGGCCAGGGTCAGCGTACGACCGTGGTGCTCGTCGAGCAGGTCGAGGCACTTGCGGATGCAGGTCAGCATTCCCAGCGCCAGCACATCGACCTTGAGGATGCCAAGCGCCTCGATATCGTCCTTGTCCCATTCGATGAAACTGCGTTCGGGCATGGCGCCATTCCCGATCGGCACCGTTTCGCTCAACGCGCTTTGCGTGAGAATAAATCCGCCAACGTGTTGGGACAAATGGCGCGGCATACCAATCATTTGTTCGGTGAGTTTCAACACGCGTTTAAGATGTGGATCGGTTACATCCATCCCCGTTTCCGCAGCGTGTTTCTCGCTGATTTCGCGGCCCCACCCACCCCACACGGTTTTTGCGAGGGCAGCGGTAACATCTTCGGTGAGCCCCATTGCCTTGCCCACCTCGCGGATTGCCATTCGGGGCCGGTAATGGATCACGGTGGCGCACAGACCGGCCCGATGGCGGCTATACTTGCCGTAGATATACTGGATCACCTCCTCGCGCCGCTCATGCTCGAAATCGACATCGATATCGGGCGGCTCCTTGCGTTCTTCCGAAATGAAGCGGTCGAACAACAGGGCGTGTTTGGCCGGGTCGACAGACGTGATGCCAAGACAATAACAGACGGCTGAATTGGCCGCGCTGCCCCGCCCCTGGCACAGGATCGGCGGATCGACACCGCGAGCGTAATCGACGATATCCTTGATGGTCAGGAAATAGCGCGCAAGGTCCAGCTTGGCGATCAGCGCCAGTTCGCGATGCAGCGTCTGCCGGACACTGTCTGGCAGGCCGCTGGGGTAACGCCAGTTCGCCCCTTTCCAGGTTTCGCTTTCGAGGTGCTGCTGCGGCCCCTGCCCATCAGGATAGATTTCCTCGGGATATTCGTAGGCCAGTTCATCGAGGCTGAAATCGCAGGCGTCGGCTACATCGCGCGTGGCCGCGATCGCATGGGGCCAGCGATCGAACAGGCGCACCATCGTTGCGGGCGGTTTCAGATATCGTTCGGCGTTGCCGTGCAGCAAATGTCCGGCCCGCGCGACGGTGGTCTTGTGGCGAATGGCGGTCATCACGTCCTGCAACGGCCTCCGGTCGGGCGTGTGGTAATGCACATCGTTGGTGGCAAGGATGCCGAGGCCGTTTTCGCGGGCCAGCGCGTCCAGCGCCTCGATGCGCGCGATATCGTCACCGGCGTAAAGATAGGCCGCCGCGATATGCCGCAAGCCGGGCAGGCCCGCCGCAAGGTGCCGCACGGCATCTGCGAAAGGCACGGACAGATGCGCCTGCACCCGCTCGCCCCCCAGGCCGACGACATTGCTGGCCCAGGCGGGCACAGTGAATTGCCGCGCCAGATCGCGCGGCGGCAGCACGATCAACTGCACAGCTTCGCATTCTTCGGCCAGCATGCGCAGGCTGATGTGGCATTCGCCCTTTGCCTGCCATTCGCCATCCAGCGTAGACATCCGCCCGGCCGATATCAGGCGGCACAAGCGCCCATAGGCCGCGCGATTGCGGGGATAGGCGAGAAAGCACAGCCCTTCGACCGTTTCTATCCTGCACCCTATAAGCGGCTTTATCTTAAGTGTTTTCGATTCCGTATGGATACGGACCACACCGGCCATTGTGTTGGCATCGGCAATCCCGATCGCATCGTATCCATGGCTGCGCGCGGCAAGCACCAGGTCCACCGCATCCGATGCCCCGCGCAAAAAGCTGAAGCAGGAAACCATGCCCAGTTCCACGAACGCCGCGCGCGCGGGCGGATCGATCAGGTCGGGATCGAGCTCGATCCGCCGCTTGGGTATCTGAAGGTCGTTCTCGGGCATTTCACGCCGCCAGTTCCCTCAGCCGTTCCCTCACCACAGCAAGGTCGGCGTCGAACAGCCGCGCTTGCTGTTCGCGTGCAGCCCCATCAAGTCGCAAGAGATAGGACGGATGCGCGGTGACCCACAGCTCGCTTCCGTCGTCCAGCGGAATCGGGCTGCCGCGGACCTTGGAAATGCTCACCGTCCGGCCCAGAATACCGCGTGCGGCACTGGCGCCCATGGCCAGAACCAGCTTCGGCTTCACGATCGCGCGCTCGGCTTCGATCCACCAGCGGCAGGTGTCGATTTCCCTCGCCTGCGGGTTCTGGTGCAACCGCCGCTTGCCGCGTTGCACATATTTGAAATGCTTCACCGTATTGGTGACATAGGCGCGCCGGCGCTCGATCCCGGCATTTTCCAGATGCACGTCGAGCAGCTGGCCGGCAGGCCCGACAAACGGGCGTCCGGCCAGATCTTCCTGGTCGCCCGGCTGTTCGCCCACGATCATCAGGGCTGCGTCCTGCGGACCTTCCCCCATTACCGCATGGTTATCGAGCGCGCCGATCGGGCATTTGCGGCAGGCGTGGATAGCCCTGTCGATGCCGTCCAGCGTATCGGGTCGATCCTCGAACTCGAGCGAACCTTCCTCGACCATCGTCGCCTCGCGCCCCTGCGCGCCCGCAATCAGGCCCGGGATAAGCGCGGCTTCGGGCATGTTTTTCCAGTATTTCCTGGGCATTTCCTTCAGCATGGCGCCGACCTTCAATCGCGCGGGATTGAATATCGACGCGTAATAAGTGCGCCACAGATCCTCCATCGGATCGCCGTGCGGTGCATCGGAAACCTGCGCCGGGGGGCCTTCGGACATGGTTTCCCCATCCCAGTGCAAGCACCCGCCAGGGGTCAGGATGGACCAGCGCATATTGGCGAAGCGGCGCATGAAAAAGCCGGCGTTCGCACGCAGGATGTGATGTTCGGGCTCGAACCAGGCGACATAATGGTCGCCGACTTCCTCGTCCTCGCTCTCGACCAGGCGGAAGCGCACGAAAGCGTGCATCTTGTGACTGTCGCGGCGCACGTTCCTGGCCAGTTCTTCCACCCGGCGCACATCGGGATCGGCCTTGTCCTCCATCATTCGCGGATTGGCCTGCAAGCGCCACAAAAGGCGATAGAGCAGCGCAAAGCGTTCGCTATCCGAATGCAGGATGGCGTTCTTCGCAAGGCTGACGAAACGCCAGTTGGCCCGGACGGGGCGCGCATCGGCTGGCGGCACAGGCATACGCCGCTCTCCATGCGCGAACAGGTCACCGCTGCCACCCGGCTCCACCCAGGCGACACGATCGGGGGGCACTTCGCATTGAACCAGCGCCCGCGCACGTTCGCGCCAGAAATCGAAATCGTCCGGTTCGGGCAAGTGCGCCACGTAATAAGCGCCGAGCTTCACATGCTGGAGCGCGGTCATGACCCGAACAGCTCCAGCTGCTCGGTCCTGGGCGCGAGCAAGGTGCGAAGATCGGCGCGATCGGTCAGCATCACGGGGCGCCAGTCCACCGTGCAGATGAAGGGGCGCACCTTGGTGATCGACAGGGTCAGCCTGGCCACATCGTCAAGCCGCAGCGTGCGATGGCGACGGCTGGCCAGTATCTTGCCGACGGCCTTCACGCCAAGGCCGGGCACACGCAGCAATTGTTCCTTCGTGGCGCGGTTCACATCGAGCGGGAAGTGTTCGCGGAACTTGAGCGCCCAGGCCAGCTTGGGATCGATATCGAGCGGCAGGTTGCCGTCCGCTTCGGTCGCCTGCATCACCTCGGCCGGTTTGTAACCATAGAAGCGCATCAGCCAGTCGGACTGGTACAAGCGGTGCTCGCGGATGAGCGGCGGACGCTTGAGCGGCAGCACGGCGCTGGCATCGGGAATGGGCGAAAACGCGCTGTAATAGACCCGGCGCAGGCGGAAATTGTCATACAACCGGCTCGCCTTGCCCACGATATCGGCATCGGTCGCCGCGTCCGCGCCAACGATCATCTGTGTTGACTGCCCGGCCGGGGCAAAGCGCGGCGCGTGACGGAAACGCTTTCGCGCATCCTTCGCTTCGACCAGATCGGCCTTCACCTTGCCCATGGCGCCTTCGATCTGGCGCGCATCCTTGTCCGGCGCGAGACGGGTCAACCCGGCGTCGGTGGGCAGTTCGACATTGATGGAAACGCGGTCGGCATAAAGCCCCGCCTGATGGACAATCTCGGCATCCGCTTCGGGGATGGTCTTGAGGTGGATATAGCCCCGAAAATCGTTTTCTTCCCGAAGGATGCGCGCGACTTCGACCAATTGTTCCATCGTGTGGTTCGAGTTTTTCACGATGCCCGAGGACAGGAACAATCCCTCGATATAATTGCGACGATAGAAATTGAGCGTGAGGTCGACCACCTCCTGCGGCGTAAAGCGCGCCCGCGCCACGTTCGAGCTCTTGCGGTTGACGCAGTAATGGCAGTCGAACACGCAGTGGTTGGTCAGCAGTATCTTGAGCAGGGAGATACAACGCCCGTCGGGTGCGTAGGCATGGCATATCCCCATCCCCTCCGTCGAACCCAGGCCCTTGCCGCCTACCGAATTGCGTTTAGCCGTCCCGGAAGAGGCGCACGAAGCATCGTATTTTGCCGCATCGGCAAGGATTCCCAGCTTTTGAAGGATGGTGTGCGATGTCATTTGTTCCTTATATGTTCCTTTCCCGAATTCACCAATATCAAAAGGTGTGTTTTTCGAGGGCTGCATGAAATCAATGCAGTGAAAGAGGGAACGCTCACCTCTCTCAGGCCAGGAAATAGCAGGTCGCTTTCCGTCCCTTCCGAGCGCGCGATCAGGGCGGCCATACCGCCGGTGCGGCGCGCGGCCGCATGGCTAGCGGGCCCCAATGGTTAAAAGCTGGTCACCTTGCTCGTCAGACGGGTCTTAACCGTTCTTGCGGCACTGATCCGGTAACGGGGGAACAAGGGTGGCTTTTCTTCATAGCAACGCAGTCGCAAGCCACGCCGAACGCCGCTCGGTCCGGCGTTACGCGGTGGATTGCCCGGCAACGCTCAGGATGCCCGGGGGCGATCGCCCAGGCCGGTTGAGCGACCTTTCCGAAGCCGGGGCGCGGTTTGAATCCCAAGTGTCACCCGTAGAGGGGGCATCGGTCTTGCTGGTGTGGGCCGACCAGGAGCATTTCTGCAAGGCCGTATGGGTGAAGGGCCACAGCTGCGGATTGGTGTTCGAAAGGCCGATCCCGCTGAGCGTGGTCGAACACACCGTCGAATACGTCGATGTGCAATCGGGGCCAGTCGCCAATTTCGGCAACATCCCGCTTGGTCAGAAGCGTTCGCGGCGGGCGGCGTTGATACCCTCGGCAGACTAGGCGCACAGCCCCTGCAAATACCAGTCCGGCGCCCCGCCGCGCCCGTCACCTATGATACCCAGGCGATAAATCCAGTAACGCCGGCCACTGCCATCCTCGATCCGGTAGTAATCGCGCAGGCGGGCGCTGCCCCGTTCGCGCCACCATTCCGGCGCGATGCGTTCCGGCCCTTCGACACGGGCAACTTCATGCACCCGGCCCCGCCAGCGGAAGCGTTGGGGATAGCCATCGGGCGTGGCATAAAGCACCGCGATCTTTTCAGCCTTATCGAGAATTTTCAATGGCCTGGAATGGAAAGCCAATTCCCCTTGTGAAGCGGGTTCAGGGGCAAGCGGCTGTTGCCAGCGCTGCGCCCGTTCGGGAATATGGCTGGCGAAAGGAACCGGCCGGCTGACAGCATCCGGCCCAAGCCGGACCGTCAGGCGATCGATACAGGCGGCAAGGCTGGTGCCGTGGTTTTCGGCCGCCGCCTCGATATCATTCTGTTCCAGCGCGAGCGGTTCGGCCCAGCTGGCACGAAGGCGGAGCATCTCGATCCCGAAGCCGGCATCGATATCATCGAGGCGGGCGGAAAACAGCCGGCAGATATGCGCCGGATCGCGTGTGGCGGCGGCCAGTTCGAGGCGGCGTATCACCACTTCCCCATCCACGCGCCACATGCCCAGTTCAAGCCGCCTGGCGCCCTTGCCCCTGCCTTCCAGGTCACGCGCCATGTCCCGGGCCAGATCGCCCACCACCTGGTCGAGCAGCTGGCGATGGCGGATCGGTTCCATCAGGCGGCGCTGGACAAGCGGCATGGCCTGCGGGACCACCGGCAACAGCGGTTCCGGCACACGCCCCAGCAACTGGTCCATGCGGATCAGCGGGTTGGCGGCCGGCGATTTGCGGTTGCGGAACCGGCGCTGGATCGCATCGCGGCCGATAGTGGATATCTCGCCGAGCCGCTTGAGCCCCAGATGGCGCAACACGATTACCACGTCGTCGTCCAACCGCAGCGCCGCAACGGGCAACCCGCCCAGCGCCCGCTCGACATCGCCGGTGACGATCGCCCCTTCCGGTCCGTAATGCGCCAAAGCCCAGGCCGCCCCTGCCGTGGGCGCGATGGCGGTGCGTATGGCCAGTTGGCGGGCGGCAAAAGCCGTACGGACATCGGCCAGCAATTTTGCCTCGCCGCCGAACAGGTGCGGTACGCTCGTGATATCGACCAGCAGGCCGTCGGGCGGGTCCAGCGCAGCCCATGGGCCCCAGCGTTGTGCCCAGATCGCCAGCTTTTCCAGAAAACCCAGATCGCCTGCCGGATCCGAAGGGGCAGTGGCAATGTCGGGGCACAGCGTACGCGCATCGGCAAGCATCATCCCGCGCCGTGCGCCCGCCGCCGTGCCTGCGCGATTTACCGCCTCGATACGGGGACCATGGGCGGTATCGGCAATCAGGACCAGCGGCCCAGCGTCAAGCGCCCTGCCCGCCGCGCCCATTTCAAGCCGCCAACGGTCTATCGCGTAATCAGGCAGCCAGATTGCAAGGATACGGCGGCCACCTGGCCCCGCCGGCCCTTCGTTGTTGGTCATGCCCGCCGGGGCGCGTACCGATGCTGCAGCCCCGCCGTCCAGTTCGCCACCACACGGTCCGCTTCTTCGCGGGCCGTCGACGCGGCAAGCCGCCCCTGATCTTCGGTCAGTATCCATGTGCCGGGCGCATGTCCGCGGGCGCGGAACAGTTCCGCACGCCAGACGGGATCACCCGGTGCCTGCGGATTCCAGCGCCGCGCAGACGATGGGGCCGCGGCAATTTCCCAGCGCATCCGGGCTGAAGACAGGTCATGGCGGGCATCGATGCGGACCAGGAACAGCGGCACGCCGTGCCTGTCCGCTGCCAGTGTCAGACGCCGCGAGGCGGTGAAATCCAGCGCCCGGGGGTTGCCCGCAATTTCGCCCATGACGAAGGCGAATTCGCGGCAGCGCACGCCTTCTTCCAGCGCGAACAACGCGTCCTCTGCCTTTTCGGCCAGCACGTGAATGACACGCGCCTGCATGTCCTCGGGCAGGCCGGCACGGCACGGCCGCCCGCAAAGCCGCACCGCATCGCGGGTCTGCACCCACAGCACGGCCCGCCGGTCTTCCGCATCCTGCCCGTCACCGCGCGGCGTGTTGCGCCAATCATCCAGCGCCAGCGCCAGCGCCACTGCTGCGCCCGATCCTTCGCGAGAGGATGCGAAAATTTCACTGTGCAGCGCGGGCCCTGCTTGCGCCGCAAGCCCCGGATGCCAGCGCGCGCTGCGCCGCGCAGAAAGCGTGGCAACATCTTCAAGGGCCGCAATCGGCAGGAGGGAGGGATCGGCATGGGGCATGGGAACAAGACTCGTTTGTTCCTTCTATGTTCCATATTCCGGCGATTCGCAATTCATCCGTCCCCGGCCCCGCCCCGGCGCAGCCAGCGGAACATCCGGCCCGGCCCAAGCATTTGTCAGTTAACTACAAATTGAAAGGCACTCACCCCATGAAATATTCCGACGGAAACGCCGAAGCGCTCAAAGAAAAATTCTGGCACGCGATGGCCGACTCGCCCTTCCTGTTTCTCGAACTCGATGGCCAATCGGACACTTCGGTGCCGATGACCGCCCAGCTCGACAAGGACGCCAACAGTTCAGTCTGGTTCTTCACCCAGACGAACAGCGCATTCGCCAAACTGGGCAAGGTGAAGGCGAGCTTTGCCAACAAGGGTCATGATCTGTTTGCCCGCTTCGACGGCACCCTGTCGGTCGAAACCAGCAAGGAGCGTTTCGACGACCTGTGGAACAACTTTGTCGAAGCCTGGTACGACGGCGGCAAAGACGATCCTGACCTTCTGTTCCTGCGTATGGACCTGGGCCATGCCGAAATCTGGGGCGGCGATCTGGGATTGCTGAACACGGCCAAGATGGCGCTGGGAATGACGGTCCATGACGAGGCGGAAAAACGCCACGTGGAATCGGTCGACCTCTAAAACACATACGCCGCACACGTATAAAAAGGGCCGCCCCCAACCGGGAGCGGCCCTTTCATTTTATCGGCCGCAGGTCAGCCCTGCGGGTCTGACGGATGGATCGGTACCATCGTTTCTTCGCCAGCAACGTCATCCACCACTTCGACAATGCCGCGCCCCAGATGGCTGCGGCTGCGGCTGTAGCCAAAGTAGATCAGGATACCCAACGCGCCCCATCCCGGCAGGAACAGCATGGCCGCCGTCGGAAGATTGAAGAACAGCAGAACGCAGCCGACAATCGTCAGCGGCGCCACCAGCCAGACGAACGGCACCCTGAAGTGACGCTTGCGCCCCGGGTCCTTCACACGCAGCACCATCACCGCAATCGCCACCATCAGGAAGGCGTAAAGCGTCCCTGCGTTGGAGATGTCAGCCAGCTGGCCGACCGGGAAAAATGCCGCGCCGATAGCGACAGCCAATCCCGTGATGATCGTCACGATGTGCGGCGTGCGAAAACGGGGATGAACCTGGCTGAGCTTTTCGGGAAGCAGGCCGTCTCGGCTCATCACGAAGAAAATGCGCGTCTGGCCAAAGATCAGCACAAGGATGACCGATGGCAGGGCGACGAAGGCCGCCAGGCCGATTGCGTTACCGAAACCCGAGAAACCCAGCACCTTGAGCACATGGGCCAGCGGTTCGTTCGAACACACCAGCGCTTCGGCATACTGGGGCAGCGCGCATTGCCGCGCGAGTTCAGCCGAACCCGCTTCGAGTGGCAGGCCCATCGCATCCATGATCGGCTGACCGCCCACGGTGCCGATCGCCCCGGCCGCCACCAGGATGTAGAATACCGTGCAGAACAGCAGCGATCCGACCAGCCCGATGGGTACGTTGCGCTGCGGATCCTTGGTTTCTTCCGCAGCGGTCGAAACAGCGTCAAAGCCGACATACGCGAAGAACATGGTCGCCGCTGCACCGACCGCACCGACACCCGTGCCCCAACCGCCGAACACGCCCGCAGGCAGGAACGGGTTGAAGTTGCCGGGATCGAAATCGCTGCTGCCAAGGGTGATGATCACGAACGCCGTAAGCGCAGTCACCTTGATGGCGACGAGGACAGCGTTCACTTTCGCGCTTTCGCTGGTCCCGATGACCAGCAGCCCGGTCACGAGCAAGGCGATCAGCAAGGCCGGAAGGTTGATAAGCCCCCCTTCCACACCGCCGAGCGCCAGCGGCCCGGCGCTCAGGTAGGTTGGCAGATCGATGCCCAGCCCCCCAAGCACCGTGCCCGAGAAATAGCCTGACCAGCCCACTGAAACCGCGCTGGCGGCAATCGCGTATTCCATGATCAGCGCCCAGCCCACGGTCCAGGCGAAAAATTCGCCGATGGTCGCGTAGCTGTAGGTGTAGGCGCTGCCCGCCACCGGGATCATCGCGGCAATTTCGGCGTAGCAAAGTGCGGCCACGATACAGACCGCGCCCGCGATGGCGAAAGCCACCATCAGACCCGGTCCGGCCTTTTGCGCGCCGACAGCCGTGAGTACGAAAATGCCCGTGCCGATGACACAGCCGATCCCCAACAGGGTCAACTGCAACCAACCAAGCGAACGATGCAAAGACTTCTTCTGCGCTGTCGCCAAGATGGCGTCCAGCGGCTTCACCCGATCAAGGATCATATGGCGCAGTGGCCTCCCCCGGCCCGCCACGGGACAGTCCCGCTCCGCCAACCAGAAGCGCGTTATCTACGCCCGAATTTTAGCCCGAGAAAGTGGAAAAACGCAGGCTCAGTCAAGCAACGAAGGAAACAGCCCGGTCACCAGGATCGCGCCTACCGCAAGGGGGCAAACCCATGCAATCAGGAAGCGCCAGATCTTCAGAACGGCAGGAGAAAGTCCGGTTTCCGTCGCCAGCAACGTACGGTCCGCTTTCCAGCCGACGAAGATCGACGTCAGCATGGCCACCAGCGGCAACATCACCTTGCCCGTGAACCCGTCTATCGTGTCGAGAATGTCCGTGTCCGCGAACAACGGCCAGAAGCCAAGTGGGCGGACATCCGACCAGACATTGTAACCGAGCAGGCACAGGATGCCGACCAGGAAGGCCGCCCCACCGAAGATGAGCGCCGACTTGGGCCGTGACCATCCCCGTTCACCGATGCCCCATGCCGTCGGAACCTCCAGCAGGGAAATCGAACTGGTCACCGCAGCGACCAGGATCAGCACGAAAAAGAGAAATCCGATCAGGGCACCGCCCGGCATCGTCTGGAAAGCAAATGGCAGGGTCTGGAAAACCAGCGTCGGCCCCGCTGCCGGATCAAGGCCGACCGCGAACACGATGGGGAAGATCATCAGGCCTGCCAGCAGCGCAACCCCGGTATCGGCAATTGCAATCATCGCGGACGTCGCCCCGAGGCCGCTGCTTTCCTTGATGTAGGAGCCGTAGGTGATCAGGCCGGCAACCCCCAGCGACAGCGAGAACAGGGCCTGGCCCAGCGCGGTGTTGATTACCTGCGGGGTAAGCTTGCTAAAATCCGGGGTGAACAGGAATGCCATCGCCTGCGCCACGTCGCCTTCGATCATCCCGTAGATCACCAGCCCGATGAGCAGGACGAAGAACGCCGGCATCAGATAGGTAGCCGCTTTCTCGATGCCTGCATGGACACCGCGTGCCACGATGAACAAGGTCGCCCCCATGAAGAGAAAGTGCATCGTCAGCAGAAGGCCGGGGTCGGCGAACAGATTGCCCATCCGGCCCTGAATCGCTTCGCGGCTCTCACCCGCAAGGGCGCCGCGGAAAGGATCGCCCGACATGATTGCCTGGAAAAAGTCGGCGCCGAGGACGCCGGAATAATAGAGCACCCACCCCGCGACGACCGAATAGAAGGACAGGATCGGGAACGCAGCCATCACCCCGACCAACCCGAACAGCGACCAAGAAGACGACGCGTTGGATTTCGCGGCTACCCGCCGGATCGACCCGACCGCATCGCTCTGGCCGACCTTGCCGATGAAAATTTCCGCCAGCACCAGTGGCAAACCGAGCAGGAAAACGCAGGCAATGTAGACGATTACGAAAGCCCCACCCCCGCTTTCACCCGCAAGTGTCGGGAATCGCCAGATATTGCCGAGCCCGACAGCCGCGCCGACCGCAGCAAGGATGAAAGCCGTCCGCGAAGACCAGCCTTCGCCGGTAGTGGTGGTGGTAGCGACCATGGTTTCGTCCCTCTCCCGCGCGATGCATTCCCCAACCGCGCAATTTTCGTTCGCAGCCCTTAAACACGGTTTCACTTTTGAATCCAAGCGCCGCTTTGCCTTGTCCCTTGTCCTTGCTAGAGGCTTGAAAATGTCGACGACCTTCCAGCTCGATACGAGCACGAGCCGCGCCAATCCCACGCCGCAGCCGATGAAGCGGCTGACGGTACCCAAGATTCGCGCCCACAAGACGGACGGGCAATCCGGCGAACCGCTGGTAATGCTCACCGCCTACACCGCACGGCAGGCGCAACTGCTCGACGCGCATTGCGATCTGCTGCTCGTTGGGGATTCGCTGGGACAGGTTATCTATGGCCTGCCATCGACCATTCCGGTCACGCTTGACATGATGGCCAACCATGCCGCCGCCGTCGTGCGCGGAAGCTATCACGCCGTTGTCGTGGTCGACATGCCGTTCGGATCATACGAAGCTTCGAAAGAGCAGGCGTTCGAAAACGCAGCCTTTCTGCTCAAGCAATCGGGTGCTGCGGCGGTAAAGCTCGAGGGCGGTGCCCAAATGGCCGAAACGGTGGCTTTCCTGAACCAGCGCGGCATTCCTGTGATGGGCCATGTCGGTCTGACGCCGCAGGCGGTCAACGTGCTGGGCGGCTATATGGCGCGCGGACGCAGCGACAGCGAAGCGGACAAGATCGTCGGCGATGCAAAGTCGCTGGACGAAGCCGGCGCCTTTGCCATCGTTATCGAAGGCGTGGTCGAACCCATCGCGATCGCGGCGACGCGGGCCGTGTCCTGCCCGACGATCGGTATCGGCGCATCGGCCCAGTGCGACGGACAGGTGTTAGTAACCGAAGACATGCTCGGCATGTTCGACCGCGTGCCACGGTTCGTGAAGCAGTACGAGAATATCGCCGAAGTCATCGGCAAAACGGTAGCCCAATACGCCGAGGAGGTGCGAAGCCGCGCATTCCCCGGTGAACCACAGACCTACCAGCCCAAGAGCTGATCGAAAGACCGAAACAGATGGCCACTCTCTGGCGCTTTTACGGATTCTCGCTTGTCTTCACCGCGTTCTGCCTTGGCCTGGCGGCCTGGTACGGATGGTCGAGCACGGGCACCGTTTCCGGCACGCTTGCCCTGCTCTGGATCGTGGTGGTCCTGTCGGTGCTCGAAATCTCACTCAGCTTCGACAACGCCGTGGTCAACGCATCGGTGCTGAAGGAAATGGACGAAGTCTGGCAGCGCCGGTTCCTGACATGGGGGATCGCCTTTGCGGTCTTTGGTATGCGCGTGGTCTTCCCACTCGCAATCGTGGCCATTGCAGCGGGACTGGGGCCGATCGAGACAATCAATCTCTCGCTCAACCGGCCCGACGAATACGAACGGATCGTATCGTCCGCGCATGTCGGCATTGCCGGGTTCGGTGGCGCCTTCCTCGCGATGGTCGGTCTGAAATTCTTCTTCGATCTGGACAAGGACATTCACTGGATCGACGTCATCGAACGCAAGCTCAGCAAGTTCGCGGCTCTTCCGGCGGCAGAAATCGCTCTTCTCCTTCTCGCGCTGTGGGGCATCTCCACCATGCTGGAACCGGGCGAAGCGCTCACTTTCCTGATCGCGGGCATCCTTGGCCTCGTGACCTTCATCGCGGTCGAGGGCATCAACGCCATCCTCGAACTGAAGGAAGAGGCCCACAAGCTCCACGGCGCGGTGGCCCGGACCGGCCTCGGCGGGTTCCTTTATCTGAACGTCCTTGACGCAAGCTTCAGCTTTGACGGCGTGATCGGCGCGTTTGCCCTGTCCAACAACATGATCGTGATCGCGCTGGGCCTTTCGATCGGTGCGATGTTCGTGCGATCCATGACGATCCACCTCGTGCGCAAGGGCACGCTCGCGGCATACCGGTTCCTTGAACACGGCGCCTTCTGGGCGATCATCGTCCTTGGCGCGATCATGCTGCTGTCAGCCCGATTCCATATTCCCGAGACGATCACGGGATTGATCGGGGCGATCCTTATCGGTCTCAGCCTGGGGTGGTCGGTGCACTACAATCGTCGCCACCCGAACGGCGATGATGCGCCAACCGCGTAGCCAGCGGGGCAGCAAGAACCAGTTGCAGCAGGTGGTAAAGCAGCAGCGGCACCACCACGAACCCAGAAACTGCCGGGGGGAACAGGATCGTGGCGAGCGGCGCTCCGACGGCCGCGCTTTTCTGGGCACCGGCAAACAGGAATGCGATCCGGTCTTCGCGCAACAGGCCAAGTGCGCCGCCTGCTAGCCACGCGCCCCCGTGACCGATGGCGAGGAACAGGGTGACGGACGCCAGAAGCATGGCCCAGCTCGCGCCATCCACGCGGTTCCATATCCCTTGCTCGACCGCGCCGGAAAACGCGACATAGACGGCAATGGCGATTACGAAACGGTCGATCCATACGATTCGGTGCTTGTGCCGCAGGGTGAATGCAGCTGCCCGCGTCTGGAATAACTGGCCGAGGGCGAAGGGCAGGATCAAGATCGCGATGATCTTCACGATCGCTTCTCCTCCGACAGCCCCCTCGCCGCTGCCACCCAGGGCGAGGAATATCGGCACGCTGACCAGCACACCAAGAATGTTCAGAAGCGCCGCGCTAACCACGGAAAGCGCGACAGTTCCTCCCGCAAGTGAAGTGTAGGACGTTGCCGACTGGACAGTCGAAGGAAGGGTTCCGAGGTACAGGAAACCCAGCGCGATGATCGGCGGCATCCACCCGCCACCAAGCACCGACAGCCCCCAACCCGCCAGCGCCATGAAACCGAACACCCACATCACGAGCGGAAGGAGGAAACGCCAGTTGGCGATCCCCGCGGCAATTTCGCGGCGGGCAATCCGCAAGCCGTTGAGAAGGAACAGCACGAAAATCGCCGCGTTGGCGACGGCTTGCGCGGCTACGCGCGCTTCGCCCGATGCGGGAAGAATGGCTGCTAGGACGGTTGCACCGGCAAGCATCCTCAGCATGGGATCGGAAAGGACAGTCCTGAGCGCCATCGGGCGGCCCTGCCCCGCAGGCCCCGATTTGTCGAGCGTCTAGGTGCCCGGCAGCGAAGCCAGCTTGGCCGACAATTCGGCGCGGGCCGGCCGTTCTTCGTCCGGCAACGCCGCGATGAGCGCCGCAATCGCCGGCGGGTTCATCGGCTGCAATTCATGGGCTGCCAGGGCATATTCGAGCGCCGCGTCCGCATCGCCCAGCTTTCCCGCCGCCACACTCCGCGAGGCGAGCACCCACGGCACGCGTGCCATTCCCGATCGCATCGCATGATCCAGCAGGTTGGCCGCATCGGACCATCGGCCCTGCGCCGCGTAAGCATCTGCCAGCATAGCGGCAGCCTGCCCGTTGGCGGGATGACCGCGGACGTAGCTTTCCAGCAATTCCTGCGCCGCGACGGGATCATTCTGAGTGCTCGCAATCCGCAGGGTGAGTGGCCATGGCTGGCGCACGCGTGCCGATCTGAAATACGCGGCCCGGGCGGCCATCTTATTGCCCCGGGCGTACTCGGCATCCCCAAGAAGTGACCACGCATCGGCAGACCCCGGATTGCGGGTGGCGAAAGCGCTTGCCTGCAGATAGGCCAAGCCGATCCTGCCGCGGCCAATGGCATACCGCACGATATCGCGTGCTTGCAGATCCCTTTCCCCGGTTCTGGTGGACAGCGCATCCGATGGTGTTGTGCCGGGCAACACGGCAAGCGTGCTTCGCGCCGCTGCGGCCAGGTCGAGCAAGCTCGCCGCTTCCGCGCGATTGCCCAGCGTTTCGTGCGCCCGCCCGACCAGCGTGCGCAGATAGGCGGACCCGGTCGCGTCGCGTGCGCGCAGGTCAAATCGCTGGATCAGTTCACGTTCGCTGCCACTGCGCGAAAGCGCCAGGGCAAACAGATCCACCACGCGTGCATTGTCCGGCTGGCGGGTATGCAGCCGGTCCAGCGTCTGGGCTGCACTGGCAAAATTGCCTTCTTCCAGGTCGATAACCGCCGAAAGCAGGAGCGCCGAGGGAACATCCTCACGTACGAGGCCGGACCGCTGAAGAAGCTCGCGTGACAACGCGAAATTACGGCCCCGCGCCGCGATCACGGCGCGAATATAGTGCCCGCGCGATGTGGTTCGTGCACGCCCCCCTGCCGCGCGTAGAGCGTCGAGCGACTCCCGCGCGCGGCCGCCATCGGCTAGTGTGGCGGCGTATTCCAAGCGCAGGTCGGTGTTGGAAGGGTTTTCCTCAACCGCGCGCGCAAACCACGCCGCACCGGCTTCTGTACCTTGGTAATCGCGCACCAACTGACCACGAAATTGCAGCGCAGCAGCGGACGCGGGATCAAGCGCCATTGCCCTGTCGGCAGCATCGATGGCCTGGAAATGCTCCCCACCAAGATAGCGAAGGCGGCCGATATCTACCCAAAGATCCGCGCTTTCGGGATTTTCGGAATGGGATACGTCGAACGCCTTCCCGGCTGCCCGAAGATTGCCCCGTAGCGTCTCAAGCCGCCCCAGCATCCGAAACCCGAGAGCCCGCGTGTCCGGCGAGAACTCGGCATCGACCAGCCATTGTGCGGCTGCGTCCTCATCGCCCGAGGCAAGCGCGGCTTCCCCAAGCAGCGCCGCCAGGTGCGACCTGTCGCCGCCCTCTACCAAGAGGCGTTCCAGCACCACCCGTGCATCGGCAGCGTTGCCCGCCGCCAGCGCGCTGCGCGCACTTTCGACGGATACAGGCGTCGCCGAAGGCTGGGCACACGCGGCCACGACCAATAACGCGCACAGCGCCATCGGCCTTAGAAAATAGCGGAAGTCATGTCTGGAGATCATACTGCTTCAGCAAATCGTATAACGTCGGGCGACTGATCCCCAGCAGTTTGGCGGTGTTCGAGATATTACCCTCGCTGCGCGCCAGCGCCTGTCGGATCATCCGACGGTCGGCCTGTTCGCGGGCAGTCTTCAGGTTCAGGGCAAGATGCGCATCGTCCCCGCCAGTGCCTTCAAGGTCGAGATCGCCCGCCCCCACCAGCTTGCCATCGGCCATGATGACCGCGCGCTTGATACGGTTTTCGAGCTCGCGGACATTGCCCGGCCAACTCCACCCGTCGATCGCGGCAAGCGCATCGGGTGCAAAACCTTTCACCTGCGGATTCATCTCGGCGGCAAAGCGGGTCAGGAAATGCTTCGCCAGAAGCACCGCGTCACCGGGCCTTTCGGCCAGTGTCGGCACTTTCACAACGATTTCGGCCAGACGGTAATAGAGATCTTCACGGAAGGTGCCCTGGCCGATCATCGCTTCAAGGTCCTGATGGGTGGCGCACACGATGCGCGTGTCGACCTCGATCGGCTTGCGGCCGCCGATCCGTTCGATCGTTCGTTCCTGGAGGAAGCGGAGGAGCTTCACCTGAAGCGGCAGCGGAATGTCGCCTACCTCATCGAGGAACAGCGTACCCCCGTGGGCCAGTTCGACCTTGCCTTCGGTCATCTTCACCGCACCGGTGAAGGCACCTTTTTCGTGCCCGAACAACTCGCTTTCGAGCAGGTTTTCGGGGATCGCGGCACAGTTTATGGCAATGAAGGCCCCCGCCGAGCGATCGCTGGCTTCGTGAAGGCCCTTGGCGAGCAATTCCTTGCCCGTTCCACTGGCTCCGAGCAACATGACCGACACATTGGTTGGCGCGACGCGTTCGATCGTGCGGGCCACTTTCGCCATTTCCGGGGCGGATGTGACCATCGAGCCGAGGACCTTGCGATCCTCCCCGACCTTTTCGCTCAGTCGGCGATTTTCCGCTTCGATCTGGTGGAGGCGGTATGCCCGCTCAACGATCAGGCCAAGCGTGTCGATATCGACCGGCTTCTGGTAGAAATCGTAGGCGCCGTGTTCGATCGCCCGTAACGCGCTTTCACGCGCCCCGTGGCCCGATGCGACGACCACCTTGGTATCGGGCTTCATCGCCATGATCGCTTCAAGCACGGCGAAACCTTCGCTGGTCCCGTCCGGATCTGGCGGAAGGCCGAGATCAAGCGTTACAACCGCAGGTTCATCCAGACGCACTGCGGCCAGGGCTGCTTCGCGGGTTCCCGCAATAACGACGTCGAAATCGTCGTAAGCCCATTTGAGCTGCGCCTGCAGACCTTCGTCATCCTCGACGATCAACAGCTTTGGTTTGTCGCCGGCCATCATGCGTCCTCGTATTTGCTGCTGTGCGTGGTGCGCCCGATAAGCTTGCCCGCAGCTTCAAGTGGCACTGTAACAGTGAAGCGCGTTCCCAATCCCTCGCGCGATTCCACGTCGAGCCGTCCACCCATCGCACGGATCATTTCGCGCGCTTCGAAGGCGCCGATGCCGAAGCCTCCCTCCTTCGAGGATACGAAGGGCTTGAACAGGCCATTGCGCAGGAATTGCGGGCTCATTCCCTTGCCGTTGTCGATGACCTGAAGCTTGCCGGATACTCCGTTGGAATACACTTCAAGCATCACCGAACTGTTCGGATCGCTGGCGTCGATGGCGTTCTGGACAAGATGGACCAGCGCCTGTTCGAAACCTTCGGGATCGCCGGTGACGATCGCGGGTTCCGCCCGCATCAACGCGACCGGGTGCATCCGTCCGAACCGATCGGCGACCGACCGCGCAACCAGCGACAGATCGAATGGCCGCACGCTCGCGCTATCCTTGGTGCCATAGCGCGCAAGCCGCGCCAGCAGCGTGTTGAGCTTGTCCGCGCTGTTCCTGAGCGTGACCAGCATATCCTTGCGGAATTCCGGTTTCTCGGCGTGCTTTTCCGCGTTGCGAAGCAGCAGCGATATCTGGCTCGACAGGTTCTTTATGTCGTGCATGACAAAGGCCATCCGGCGATTGAATTCGTCGAACCGGCCCGCTTCAAGCAAAGCGGCCTGGCCGGATTCTTCCGCCAGATAACTGGCCAGCTGGCGCCCGACGACGGTCAAGAGGTCGAAATCCTCCCAATCCAGCTTTCGTTCGAGGACCGGTCGCGCAAGGATGGCAAGACCGACCAACCGGTCGAAATGCAGCAAGGGCACCGCAGCCCAGGCACGCGGATCGTCGCGCAGCCATGCCGGAACAAGCTCGACCTCGCCGTAATGATCCATGCCCGCACGCACTTCGCCGAAATCGATGATCAGTTCCTCGCGCTCGAGAATGGCGGCAAGCGCAACCGGAGCGGCAGGTGCCGGAACCTCCATGCTTCCCCAACGCCAGGTCGCGGCGAGTTCCAGTGCGCCATCTTCGTCCGGCATGAGCAGGAATCCGGCCGGGCTGTCGGTGATGTCGGCAAGCGCCTTGATCGCACGTTCCTGCAGGCTCGATTCGTCAAAGCCCGTGCGCCCGACCGTGTGGGTGAACCGGATCCATTCGCTGCGATAATCATAGCGATGCTTGAAAAGATGCTTGATCGCGGTAACCCGCAGCCAGCCCCGCAATTTTTCCGAGGGAAGCCAGATCAGCGCGAGAGCGCCGGCTGCAATGACCAGCCCGACCTGCGCAAGCCGAGCGAGATCACCCGTCAGCATGTCGAGCGAACGCGCCAGAGCGATCATGATCAACAGGTAGGCACCGATCACGAGCAGCGACAAGAACCGGAAGGTGACCACCCGAGAAGGGCGAAACTCCAATCCGGACGCCGATTTGGCAAAGCCGAGCGCGAACGGGATAGCAACGATACCGGCGGCCAGGCCGCGCAGAGCGACCAGTTCGGTCGGTGCGGCGCCGAGGATGTAGGACACGGTGTAGTAGTTCAGGTCGAACGCCCACATCCCGGCGAGCGCCGCTGCATTCCAGCGCAGCAACCGACGCGATGCCGCAGCCGCGCCGACATACAGATTGTGGAGCAGCACCAGCGCGCCGATCGCCACCATGACCCTGAACAGCGTTGCCGTTTCGGATGTGAGCTGGGTGATTTCGGGCGTTACCGCATATCGGTTTGCGACGAGAAGCAACGCAAAGTGCAGCGCCTCGACGCTGGCGAGCGCAAGAAGCGCCGGGCGCACGATGCGCAGCGATTCGTCGCGCCCGTCGTTTGCGAAGTGGCGCAGCATGACGAACAGCCACGCCAGATTGCGGGCAATTTCCGTCAGTTCGACAATAGTTCGCCCCGGCTCGAAACTGGCGGCGGCAAAACACCAGTTTGCCGTGAGCGCGAGCGCGACGATCGCGGGCATCCGGTCAGAGCGCGTCTCATCCCCGCGGCTCGCAATCCATGCGGCTGCAATGGCACAGGTGATCGCGCCAACGGTGTAGGCAATATAGGAGAAGGTGCCGGCGCTTTCCATCAACGGGCACCCTCGGGCCAAAGGATCACCCGCGCGGTCTGCAGCAGGATCAGAAGATCGAGAAAGGGCGTGTAATTCTTGGCGTAATACAGATCGTATTCCAGCTTGTGGCGTGAATCCTCGATGCTGGCTCCATAGGGATAATTGATCTGCGCCCAACCGGTGATGCCGGGTTTCACCACATGCCGTTCGGCATAATACGGCAATTCCCGGTCGAGGTCGGTGACGAATGTCGGCACTTCGGGTCGCGGGCCGACAAAGCTCATTTCGCCTTTCAAAACGCTCCAGACCTGCGGGAGTTCGTCGATGCGGACGGTGCGGATGATGCGCCCCACGCGAGTGATCCGCGGATCGTCCTGCTCCGCCCACCTGGCGCCTGATGCTTCGGCATCGGTCCGCATCGAACGAAGTTTGAAGAGATCGAACGGCACGCCGTACAGCCCGATCCGCGTCTGCCTGAAGAACGCGGGGCCCCTGGTTTCGAGCTTCACCAACACCGCAAAGATCGCGATCAGGGGCAGGCCGATCACCAGGATCAACAGGCTCACGACTATATCGAAGGCCCGCTTGGCAACGCTCGAAAGGCGGCGGCCGGCCGAAAATCCATCCGAGAAGATCAGCCAGCTCGGGTTGAGAGTGTCGAGGTCGACACGGCCGGTCTCACGCTCAAGAAAACTTGAGTAATCGTTGACGTTCACGCCCTTCGTTTTGACCCGCAACAGATCCTGGAGCGGCAGTGAATTACGGCGTTCCTGCAAGGCAAGGACGACTTCGCTTGCACCGGCGTTCTCGACAAAGCGTCCAAGGTCGGGAATGGAATCGCGCGGCACCGCACCTTTGACCGTGGCTTCGCAGTCACCCATATCGACAAAGGCAACGGTGGAAAAACCGCTCTCCCGGCGGGCGGAAATGCGTTGCAGGCGTTCTGCACGCGGACCGGCGCCTAGCACCAGGATGCTGCGCCGAAACGCTTCGATGCCGAGCATGCGAGTGGCGAGGATGCGGTTGCCGATCAAAGCAACAAGAGCGATGACCATCGCGTAAAGCAGGACGGATCGCCAGAACGCGGAGCCGGGCAGCACGAGATTGATGAATGCGATGCCCAGCACGCCAAGGCTGACCGCGACGAGCAGGCGGGCAATCGCGAACCGGATCGAGCGCAAGGCTTCCGGTCCGTAGGTCCCGACGGCGATCATCGCCAACCATACCAAAAGCGCGAAACCACCGAGGCCCAGCGACCGGTCAGCCAGCGAACCGATGTCGGTTCCGATCTGCCCGACACGAATGCGCCACGCGGCCTCGCCCGCAACCACGAGCAAGGCAAAGTCCACTAGGCACAGCAGCACCACATTGTAGGGAATGTAGTGCTTGAAAAGGCGGATCATCCTGTCCGGCTCGCAAATCGTTGGTGTCGGAATGCTTTACTAGCAGGCGGGAGTGAACCGTCGGTAAATTTTACACATCAAAAAGCGCGACAAAAAAGGGGCGGCAGACCCGCGTCCGCCGCCCCTTTCCGAAATATACCCGGATTAACGCGTTACTGCGTCACAGCGTCTTCCATGGCGGCGCCGGCATCCTGAGCCGCTTCGCCGACCTGGCCAGCGGCCTCGCCGACCTGACCGGCCGCTTCTGCAACGGCATTGTCCTTGGCCACTTCCGCACCGCTCATCTGGGTGATGAAGAAGACGCCAACCGCAGCAATGAGCAGGACGATCAGGATCAGGCCCCAATTCGTGCCGCTCGATCGTGTGTCCCCATCGGATACGATGGTGTGGGTGGTGTGCGTGTCGCCCGACGGCGTGGTGGTTTCTGTGATGCGTTCTTCGGTCATGGCTTCGCTCCCTGCGAATGATACTATTGTCCGCCAGAACGCCAAAGATACCGCCCCAGTTCCGCGCCACCCGCAGATTGATGGTTAATCGCCGGAAAACTCGAATGGGGTCAGGCCCCGCCCAACGGCATCAAAGGCAAGTTTTCGGCCAAGTGGTGGCAGCGAACGCTGGCTGCAACGCGCCCGGTGGCAACGTGCACACCCCGGTCCGATCGGCTGGGCATGTTCCGACCGCAGCGAAACGCCCCGTGCCTGGGCGAGTTGACCCGCAAGCACGCCTTCGACCCCAATGGAGACGGCAAATTGCGCCTCGCCTGGCGCTCCGCTGCCTTCCACCGTCCGCGAAAGAGTAAGCCAGCCCCCCTCACGTTCGCCCGCGTTGTCCAGCGCGACGAATTGCACCTGCAATTCACCGGCCCGCTCGAAGGCCCTGTGTGCGTGCCACAAGGGGCAACTGACATCGGAATTGACGAACCGTGCGGTGCTGGCGCCCATGAACGTCTTGGAAAACTGTCCTGCGCGGTCCAGTCGAACCATGAAGAAGGGAAGGCCCCGCTGCCCGACGCGTTGAAGCGTCGTCAAACGGTGGGCCAATTGTTCGAAGCTCACCCCAAATCGCCGTTCGAGCACGGGCAAGTCATATCCGGTGGCCTCGCAAGCCCGAAGGAAACGCCCGTAAGGCATGATCAGGGCCGCCGCGAAATATCCGGTCAGGTGGCGCGCGAACAGGGACCGGGCCGCATCATCGGCGAACCGTGCGCCATTTGCCTGCGCCTCGATTGCTGTCCGCTGTTCCAGTTGAGCTATTTGCAGGGCCAACTGGAAATTGCGGGAAGCGGGGCTGAGCATTTCGGAAAGCTGGACCTGGCGCGCATGCAGGTCGAGCCGCCGCAAAGTGTCAGGCAAGACCTCACGGGGCAGGACGCGCACCGATAGCTGGTGCCGTTCGCGCAGGCGTTCGGTCAAGGCAACACCGATGTCGCTACGCGACAGGCGGATCTCATCGGCGAGTTCCTCGGCTGCGTGATCGAGATCTGCGAAATGGTTGCGCCATCGTTCGATCTCGCGCCGCGATGCGGCAAGCGGATCGTCCGTCGAAGCCGCCGCGGGAAGGGCATTGTCATAAAGCCGCGCGAAAGCCGCTGCCGCCTGCGGTGCCGAAGCGAGAAATTCCTGCAGCTCTTCACGGTCGACACCCAAATCGCTGAAGCGTTCATCGGCAAACCGGCGCGTGAGCCCTTCGATGCCCCCGATCGCCTCGTCCTCGCGCAAGCCGCGCGGGTCGAAGTCGAACTGTTCCACCATCTGCATGACCACGCGCGCGCTCACCGGGCGCTGGTTGCGTTCGATCAGATTGAGATAGCTTGGTGATATGCCGAGCCGGGCAGCCGTGCTTGCCTGGGTCAACCCCTCACGCTTGCGAAGGCGGCGAATGGCAGGCCCGGCAAACAGCGCTTCATCGGCCATGTAGTGTCACTTTCTTTACATCTTTACACGCTCGATAGCGCAATTCCTGCCTTACAGACAAGAAACTTTGTAAATATTCCTGTCTTTCACCCCCTTGTCGCTCCATCTTCCTCTCAAGGCGATCACGCCAGACCATGACAAGGAGCAAACCCGTGACCTACCAGGCCCGGATCAAGGAACTGAACGAAACCATCACCGCAAACGGTGCGCCGTGGGGCGCAATCGACGCCGAAAGCGCTGCGCGCATGGTCGTCCAGAACCGTTTCCGCACGGGACTCGACATTGCCCGTTACACGGCAACCATCATGCGCGAAGACATGGAAGCGTATGATCGCGATCCGGCAAACTACACCCAGTCGCTGGGCACTTGGCACGGGTTCATCGCGCAGCAGAAGATGATTTCGATCAAGAAGCATTTCGGCAGCACCAAGCGCCGTTACCTTTACCTGTCGGGCTGGATGGTTGCCGCGCTGCGCAGCGATTTTGGCCCCCTTCCCGACCAGTCGATGCACGAAAAGACCAGCGTTCCTGCGCTGATCGAAGAACTGTACACCTTCCTCAAGCAGGCCGACGCCCGCGAACTGGGCGGCATGTTCCGCGATCTCGACGCCGCTCGTGAGCGCGGCGACGAAGTGGAGGCGAAGCGTCTGGAAAAGGCGATCGACGAACACGAAACCCATGTCGTTCCGATCATCGCGGACATCGACGCCGGTTTCGGCAATGCCGAAGCAACCTACCTGCTTGCCAAGAAGATGATCGAAGCCGGCGCCTGCGCGTTGCAGATCGAGAACCAGGTTTCGGATGAGAAGCAGTGCGGTCACCAGGATGGCAAGGTCACGGTTCCGCACGAGGACTTCGCCCAGAAGATCCGGGCGATCCGCTATGCCTTCCTCGAACTGGGCGTTCCGGATGGGATCATCGTTGCGCGCACCGACAGCCTTGGTGCCGGCCTGACCAAACAGATCGCCTTTTCGAGCGAGCCGGGCGATCTGGGCGACCAGTATAACGCCTTCCTCGACGCGGAAGAAGTCGATCCGGCCAACATCACCAACGGCCAGGTTTTCATCAGCCGCGACGGCAAGTTGATGGCGCCCAAGCGTCTGCCCAGCAATCTCTACCAGTTCCGTGCCGGAACCGGCGAAGACCGCTGTGTGCTTGACGGCATCACGTCGCTTCAGGCGGGCGCCGACCTGCTGTGGATCGAGACCGAAAAGCCGCATGTCGACCAGATCGCAGGAATGGTCGATCGGATCCGCGAAGTCGTCCCCAACGCCAAGCTGGTCTACAACAACTCGCCCAGCTTCAACTGGACGCTGAATTTCCGCCAGCAGGTTTATGATGCCTGGGAAGCGGCCGGCAAGGACGTTTCGGCCTATGATCGGGCGAAGCTGATGAGCGTGGATTACGACGGCACCGATCTGGCCGCCGAAGCCGACGAACGTATCCGCACCTTCCAGTCGGATGCTGCGAAGCGGGCCGGTATCTTCCACCACCTCATCACGCTGCCGACGTATCACACGGCGGCGCTGAGCACCGACAACCTTGCCCGCGAATATTTCGGGGACCAGGCGATGCTTGGTTACGTCAAGAACGTCCAGCGCGAGGAAATCCGCCAGGGCATCGCGTGTGTGAAGCACCAGAACATGGCCGGTTCCGATATCGGGGACGACCACAAGGAATACTTTGCTGGTGAAGCGGCCCTGAAGGCCGGCGGCAAGGACAACACCATGAACCAGTTCGCCGCTGCCTGAACCGCAACGCCGAACCATCAGATCCCACCTTTCAAAGGACAGGACCATGACTGAAGAAACCGCTGCACCGCCCCGCGAACCAGGCCGCGCCCGCGCGCTGTTCTCGACCGCGGATTTCCGGCTGCTGAGGACCGCCCTTACCGCCTACGCACGGCAGACGGACGACCGCGAGGAACTGGCCAGGATCAACGCCCTGCACCATCGCCTCGGAACATACGTCCCGTCCGACGGCTGATCGCGCGGCTTCGGCCGAAATTGCTACCAGTTCTCCTGGGGAGGAGAATACGACCGTCGGAGCGCCCCAACGCTCCGGCGGTCGACACGTTCAGGAAGGCAAGGGTCTAAGGATTTAGCCGCCTGCTCTGGGCATCAGATCCATGGCCGAACTGGCCAGCGCCTCTGCACCGGTTGCGATGACTTTTTCCGCGTCGGGTGCCCAGAACGGCGAATGCAGCGAGGGGAGAGGTTTGCCTTCGTCCTTCAGCGCCGTGAGCATGTGTTCGGGCGTTCCGCTGATCCAGAAAATCACCGATTTGATATTCTCGGGATCGGCGCGCCGGAACTCGCTGAAATCTTCGCCGCCCATCACCGGTGGCTGCGTTCCCACGCGATCTTCACCGAAACGCGTGGCAAATCCGGCCATCATCTGTTCGGCGAAATCGGGATCGTTGTAGGTTGCCGGAGTGAAATATTCCTGCACTTCGACAACCGGCATCATGTCATCGGGCAACCCGGCCGCAATCGCTTCGCCGCGGGCGATCCGCGCGATCCCGTCGAGCAGGAGCTTGCGGCTTTCATCCGAATAACTTCGCACGGTGAGCTGCATCCGCGCTTCATCGGAAATGATGTTGTGTTTCGCGCCGGACAGGAAACTGCCGACCGTCACGACACCAGGCTCCAGCGGCGAAAGTTCGCGGCTGACCAGCGTTTGCAGCCGCATGACGATCGCGCTGCCGAGCACGATCGGATCCTTGGTGGTATGCGGATAGGCGCCGTGCCCGCCGACGCCCTTTACCGTGATGTTCACACTGTCGACATTGGCCAGGGCATAGCCGGGAGAAACGCCAATCGTACCGGCTGGCTTATCCGCCGCGGCATCGTGAAAGGCGATTGCGTAATCGGGCTTGGGAAAACGGGTGTAGAGACCATCCGCAAGCATCGCGCGCGCACCGCCGCCTGCTTCTTCTGCCGGTTGCAGGATCATGACCAGCGTTCCTTGCCACTGGTCCTTGCGTTCGGAAAGAAGCTGCGCGGCACCTATGAAACCGGTCATGTGCGTATCGTGTCCGCAGGCGTGCATGACGCCGGTCGTGACGCCGCTTGCCGGTGTGGCAACCTGCTTCGATGCGAACGGCAAGCCCGTCTGCTCGACGACGGGCAGCCCGTCCATGTCGGCACGAAGCATGACCGTAGGCCCGTCACCGTTCTTCATGACCGAAACCACGCCGGTCTTGCCGACCCCTTCGGTCACTTCGAAGCCCAGCTTGCGCATCCGTTCCGCCAGCTTGGCGGCCGTTCGCACTTCGGCAAAACTCAGTTCCGGATTTGCATGCAGATCGCGATACAGCTCCATCAACTCGGGCAGGTCGGCCGCAACGGCATCGCGCAATTCGTTCGCCTGCGCCGGCATGCTGCCCAGTAGCGCCGCCATGGCCAGCGCGCTTGTCCCGATTACCCGCATCAAATCATCTCCCCTTGTGGCCCGAAAAGCTACAGACCGTATGTGACGACGAGCGCCACCGAAAGCGCCGTCACCATGATCAGCACCAGCGGCAAGCCGGTGCGAATGTAGTCTTTGAACACGTATGACCCTTCGGCCATGATCAACATGTTGGTCTGATAAGCAATGGGCGTCGCGTAACACAGGTTGCAGCCGAACAGCACGGCCAGCACCAGCGGTTCGGGCGGTAGCCCCAGCTTGGTCGCAATCGAGAAGGCAATCGGCGTGCCCACGGTCGCCGCGGTCGCATTCGATGCAAAATTGGTCAGCAAGGTCATGGTGAGCATGATTGCGGCGAGCGCCGCTGCCGGAGACAGATATTCAAGACCTGCCGCCATCACCGCAGCGATCCAGTCCGCCGCCCCGCTGTCGAGTATGATCCGGCCAAGCGCGATACTGGCGGCCACCAATACGATAACGCTTCCCGAAAGCGCCCTTCCCACCCGGTCGAACCGGACACAGCCGGTGACGAACATGAGAATGGCGCCAGCCAGTGCCGCAATCGCGATCGGTACGAACCCCAGGGAGGCAAACACGATAGAGCCGCCCATGATTGCGGCCGCAAGCGTCGCCTTGGACCGGCGCGGCAACTCGCGGATGCCCTCCAGCTGCAGAAGACTGTCTGCGCGGCTGAATTGCTGCATGTCGTCGGGCAGGCCCATCACGAGCAGAACGTCGCCTTCGGCAAACCGCAGGTCGCCGCCTTCCGAGAACTTGTCCCGTTCGCCGACCAGGCGTTCGGGCCGATGCGCGCCGATTACCGCCACCCCGTAGAGATCGGCGATTCCGGAACTGGGCAATGTGCGGCCAATCAGACGGGAATCCGCCGTCACGATCATTTCCACGACCGCGATGTCCACTCCCATTTCGACAGAACGGCGTTTGATCCGGTCGATGACCCAACTTGGAGCGGCATCCCCGCGCAGCGTGATCATGGCTTCTTCGATGGCATCGTGCGTGCCGGTCATCCGCAGCCGGTGATGCGGACGAAGGAGGCCGGGCGGAACGTCGTGAAACTCGATTCCCGCGGGCAGCCGAGAAGACACTTCGGACAATTCGCGCCCGTTGAGGATCGAATTTTCGGTCACGCGCAGACGGGTCTCGAACAGCCGCAGCGCGTGAACCCGTTCCACCCGGTTGTCGCCCAGCATCCGGGGCATCACCAGCCAGACATAGGGAAGCGCCACCAGGGACGCGACGAGAACGATCGGGGTAAAATGGAACACGTCCATTTCCGGCATACCCAGATCAACCGCGATCGATACGACCAGAATGTTGGTGGATGTGCCGATCGTAGTCGCCACCCCGCCCATCAGGGAGGCCGCGTTGAGTGGCATCAGCGTCTTTGAAGCCGGCAAGGCGCCTCTGAGCGCCAGTTGCACGAAGATCGGCATCAGCAGGACCAGCACCGGCGTGTTGTTCACGCCCATCGACAGGATGAAGGTCACAACCAGCGAGAACAGCAGGCCAAGCTGCAGGTTTATCTTGAACAACCGTTCGAGGAACCGGGCCGCCGGATCGAGCGCACCGGTGACGACCAACCCCCGCCCCATGATCATCAGGGCGCAGATGGTAATGAGCGCGTAGTGGCCGAAGCCGGAGAACGCGAGCGACAGCCCGTCCGTCGGCTGGGTTTCCGGAAGCGGGAAGAAATACAGCCCCACCGCGATAACCGCGATCGTCAGGAGCGAAATGATCTCGATCGACATCCGTCCGCGCGCAAACGCGACGAACATCCACAAGGTGACGATCATCGCCGCTATCGCGTGATATGATGGCATCCCGATCATCCGCCTTCGGGGATTCCATCCCTTGGCGCGGAAAACAAGGCAATTCGCGTTTTTAAATCGAGGCTTTGCACGTTCGCAGTGCTTGGGCGCCGCATAACGCCGCCAGGTCGATCAAGCCGCTTGCCGCAACCGTGTGTTTTGCGACGGCTGGCGGTCGACCGCGCATGGCGGTCTGCGGCTCATCGAATGTGTGTGGTGCCCCTGGCCGGACTCGAACCGGCACTTCCGAAGAAACTCGATTTTGAGTCGAGCGCGTCTACCAATTCCACCACAGGGGCACTGGACAAGGAGCGCGGGTTAGCCGCGCCTTGACGTGGCATCAAGCCTTCAATGCACCGACCAACAGCTTGTGCAGCTTGGAATGCAGCGTGTCGTTGGCGGCAAGCACCTGGCCCGAATGGATCGGCAGCGAACGGCCGCGGAAATCGGAAACGAAGCCGCCTGCCTCACGCACGATAAGACAGCCTGCGGCCGTATCCCAATCGTTGAGGCCGCTTTCCCAGAAGCCATCGAAACGGCCCGCTGCAACCCACGCCATGTCGAGCGAAGCCGCACCATTGCGCCGGATCCCGGCGACCTGCGGCCCGATGGACGAGAATATTTTCGTCCATTCGCCAAAATCGCCATGGCCCTGGAACGGGATGCCGGTGGCAATCAGCGCATCCGACAACCGGCCACGGGCCGAAACGCGCAGGCGGCCATCGTGCAGCCATGCACCGCGGGCCTTTTCAGCCCAGAAGGTTTCGTCGGTGACGGGATTGTAGACGACGCCAGCGGTGACTTCGCCCCAGCCCGACCCGTCGAGCTTGGGCTCCTGCGCGGCGATGGAGATCGCAAAATGCGGAATTCCGTGAAGGAAATTGCTGGTCCCGTCGAGTGGATCTACAATCCAGCGCGGCTTGGTCGGATCACCTTCGATGGTGCCGGCTTCTTCCAGCACGAAACCCCAGTCAGGGCGCGCTGCAAGGAGTTCGTCGTAAAGGGTGCGTTCGGAAATGCGGTCCGCCTTGGAAACGAAATCGGCAGGGCCTTTCCGGCTGACCTGAAGGTGTTCCACTTCGCCAAAGTCGCGGCGCAGACGGCCCCCGGCCTTGCGCGCGGCCTTTTCCATGACGCGGATCAATCCCGACAATACGGCCATCGTAACTCTCTTATTCGGTAAGGACGCGGATCGACCGCGCCTGAAGGTGGATATCGCCCCACTCGCAACTCATGTCGAAGCGGGTGCCTTCAATATTGAAGGAATGGATTGCAAAGCGGCGGTTGGTTCCGCCCGCTTCGCCTTCGGCACGTTCCAAAGTCAGCTTGGTAATACCCGCAAACTTCAGTGCACCAGGGTGGAAACAGCCTTCTTCGTCGACGCCGGGGGCTTCATAGTCCACGTGCGCCGGATCGAGGCAGAAATCCATGTCCAGCGTCAGTTCGTCATCGTTGATGATCACACCGAGAAGAACGCTCTTCTCGATGTCGATGTTCTCGAACCGGCTGGCGATGGATTTCCCCACGAGGCCTAGCCAGCCTTGCCCACGTATTCGCGATCGTAGACGTTCACGACAATGCGCGTGCCGCTTTCGATATGCGGCGGAACCATGACCCGTACGCCATTTTCAAGCACGGCCGGCTTGTAGCTGGACGAGGCGGTCTGCCCCTTCACCACTGCATCGGCTTCGACGATGGTGGCCTCGATCTGTTCGGGCAACTGAACGCTGATCGGCTTTTCTTCCCAGAGTTCGAGCGTGACGGTCATGCCATCTTCCAGGAAGGGGCGCTCGTCGCCCAGCAGGGCGGCATCGAGGTTGATCTGTTCGAAGCTTTCCTGATCCATGAAAACCAGGTGGGGGCTGTCTTCGTAAAGGAACTGGTATTCCTTCGTGTCGAGACGGACCTTCTCCACCGTGTCGGCGCTGCGAAAGCGCACGTTGGTTTTGCGTCCGTCCTGCAGGTTCTTCATTTCAACCTGCATGTAGGCGCCGCCCTTGCCCGGCTGGGTGTGCTGAATCTTGGCTACTTTCCAGATTCCGCCTTCGTATTCGATGATGTTGCCCGGACGAATGTCCACGCCGCTGATCTTCATGGGGAAGCTACCTTCGACTTGTAAAAGAGCGTGCCAGCCCGTGCGGGTGGCTTTGTGCGCCGCGCGCCTTAGCCCAGTGCGCCGCATCGGGCAAGGCGAGTGGAAAATCTGCGCCGCAGGTGTTATATGCATGCCGGACGGTAGACATGACAAAAACGAAACCACTTCTGATGACCTTTGCTGCCTTGGCGGCGCTTTCAGCACCCGTGGCTGCGCAGGGCCGGCTCGCGTTGCTGGAACGCGGCGAATATGTGTGTGCCCTTCCCGGGGATGCTACCGGTGCCGCCTGGATCGAGCAGGAAAACCGTGGCTTCTCCATTACCGGCGGCTCCAGCTATGAAACCAGCAAGGGGACCGGCACCTATCTGATGGAGGGAAAGCAGGTTATCTTCACCCGCGGGCCCCTGAAAAGCGTCAAGCTGATGCTGCTGAGTTCCGGGCTGCTGCAGGAAGTCGGGCGTGACGGCAAACTCGGCCGTTTGCGTTGCCACCGCGCTGGACCGCTGCCCGACTGAACTATTCGCCGATCAGCATCGGATAGGGGTTCAGCGCGTGGGCGGGTTCCCACCATTCGGCATCCGGTGTCGTCTGCAGGATCGCGAAATGCAGATGCGGGGCTTCATCGGACGCGTTGCCCGTGCTCCCCACCGTGCCAATTCGCTGCCCACGCCGCACACGCTGGCCCTCCTTCAGGCCTTCCGCGTACTGATCGAGGTGGGCGTAGTAATAGATCGTTTCGCCATCGGTCGACCGCACATAGATCGTGTTACCGCCAGCGTCCGATTTGAAAATTTTCTCTACCTCGCCCGGAGACGCCGCGACGACCGTGGTTCCCTTGGGCGCCATGATATCGATCGCTTCGTGAAGCCGTTCCCCGCCGCCGCGTGAATCGCTGTAGGTATCGGTCAGATCGGTTGGACGGACATTCAACACCGGAACCAGCAGACTGTTCTGACTGCCCGGCGCAGGCGCCATCGCACCCATCTCATCGAGCGGAGCGGCAACCTGCGTTTCCGACAGCCCCGCTGACGCACCGACATTGGCCGATGGTGAGGGACTGGGCGCCGCGTCAGCCGGACGGGTCGTTTCCAGCTGACTCGCGCTGTTCGCATTTTCGATCAGCGTCCCCCCCGCCACGATCCAGACTGCGCTGGTGGCCGTGGCGGTGACGACGATAGTGAGTATCCGGTCGATGAATGTCATGGGTTTCAGCCTAGCGCGTCAGGCTTCGAAAATCACCTGCGTATCGGTGGACACCATCTGGGACAGGCGCGCCGCATCCCAATTGGTCAGGCGAACGCAGCCGTGGCTCTGCGTGCGGCCGATGGTTTCAGGCTCGGGAGTGCCATGGATGCCGTAATGTTCCTTCGAAAGGTCGATCCACACTACCCCGACCGGACCATTGGGACCGGGAGGGAGCATCTGCTTTTCTTCATCGTCGGACACGTCCCAGAACAATTCGGGATTGTAGGCGAACGGCGTGTTGCGCGCGACGCCAAGAATTTTCCATTCGCCAATCGGCAGGGGATCGTTCTTGCTTCCGGTCGTGACGGTGAACATGGCCACCAGCTTGTCGTCCGCATCGAAGGCTTTCAGTGTGCCGGCCTTCTCGCTCACAACGATCCTGGTGACTTCGGCCTGTTCGGTACCGACACCCAGAGATGCGAGCGTTTTCTGCCAGTCGCCCTTTTCTACCTTACCCGGCGCAATCCGGTCTGCACCGATATTGGGAACGCGGATTTGCCGCCCTGCGGTGAAGAAGCTGTCGTTATTGGGGGTCGGGGTAAACCCGTCCTCGGCATTCTGCGCGGCACCGGACTTGGCAGGCGTGGGCGTGGCCGATGCGGTCGCGCGCTTCGCAGGGCCGGTTGTCGATGCACCACCCTTCATACCGGCAGGCACTCCTCCGGGATTCAGCTGCTTGAGAACATCGACCGTCGTATGGAATCGTTCTGCCAGCTTCTCGTCAAGCGAGGTGTAACCAAGACGCTTCATCTTCGCCTGATCTGCCGGGCTATCGGGCATTTCGTAAAAGGTTTCGGTCGACCAACTGGCCGGAATGGTCACGACGCGTGTTGCGGGGATATCCCGCCATTGCTCCAGCGCGGACCTTGTCTTCGTATCGAGCTTGCCGGTGATTTCCAGCTTGTTGGCTTCCTGAAACCCGCGCAGCGCGTTTTCGGTGCTCAAGCCCATCTTGCCGTCGATCACACCGGGACCGAACCCGCGCCTGTCGAGAACCACCTGGGCCTGCATGACCGGTCGATCTTCCGGATCGGCGATCGTGTCGGCGGATCCTGGCATCGCGTCGCCCTTGCCATAGGCGGCATCGTTCGATGCCATCGTATCGGCAAGATTGTCATCGCCGTAGGTTTCGTACCCATACTCGGAACCACTATCGGCGGTGGCGGCGATATTGGTCTCGGCGGCGTCGTTGTCCTGTCCGGACATTCCGCAGGCGGCGAGGGCCAGAAGCGATACGGTGGCGATGAAATTGCGCATGAAGGTCTCCCTGAAATACGGGACGCGACCCGCCCCTCTTCAGGTGACACAACTCACGCGGCGGCGATTTGCTCCGAAAATGCTTTTACCGCCGCCACTTCGTCGCCGTTCCAGACTGCGCCCGACACTGCCAGGAAGTCCGCACCGGCCTTGATAAGCGGGCCACAATTGGCCGGGGTAATCCCGCCTATGGCAACACACGGCAGTTCGAACACCGCGCTCCACCATTCGAGAATCTCGACATCGGGGCGATGCTCGGTTTCCTTGGTTGACGAGGGGTAGAACGCGCCGAACGCGACATAATCGGCACTGGCTTCACCTGCTTCCATCGCGAAGTGCTTTGACGCGTGACAGGTGATGCCAATCTGTGCGTCGGGCCCGAGTTCTTCGCGCGCCTGGCGCGGGTCGCCGTCGTCCTGCCCCAGGTGCACGCCGTCCGCCTGCAGGCGCTTCGCCAACGCGATATCGTCGTTTACGATGAACGCGACATCGCGGGCCGCGCAGATGGCCTGCAACGGCTCGGCCAAACGGGCGGCATCGTGCTGGTCCAGCCGTTTCACACGGAACTGGAAGGCCGTGACAAGGCCGGGACCCGCATCGAGAGCGCGTTCGAGCCGCTGGGGAAATTCGCCCGACACGTCGAGCGGCGAGATAAGATACAGTTGGCAATCGGTCATCGCTGCGCTCCGTATCGACCTGCGCGCGTTTCGTCACGCATTCAGATTGCGGCAAGCCTGGTGCGCGCTATCAGCGAGCGATGAACCGGACTGCAAAAACGCTCGCCGCGATCGCATTTCTCGCCCTGCCCCTTGGCGGATGCGTCGTCGTACCCGATTCGCCCAACGTCGAAGGCAGGCCTTGGGCGCAGGGAACTCCCGTCCCACTTGGCCAGCCCGTGCTGGTTGGCGATGTCGCGGTAACCGCGAAACGGATCGTCGAAGACAGCCGCTGCCCCATCAACGCCCGGTGCGTCTGGGCGGGCCGCCTGATCGTGGAAACGCGCATCGATGGTGCGGGCTGGCGCGATACCGCCAACATCACCTTGGGCGAATCCTATGGAACGCACGGGCAGGTCGTAGCCCTTGTCGATGCCGGTCCCGACAAGATGACCAGCCCGGAACTTCAGTCGGGCCAATACCGCTTCACATTTGCGGACGCCAAAGACCCCGGCTAACGGGGTGCGCTAGCTGACGCTGGCGGCGTGGATCTGGTCAATCGCGCCCGACAGGGTTCCGTCGAATTCGGAATCGTTTTGCGTGGCCCGCAGGTCCTGCAACAGGCCGCGGCTGAAACTGGCGATCATTCCAGGGTTCCTGGCCAGTTCGGCGCAGGCCTCGTCGGTCGAATACCCTCCGGAAAGCGCCACTACGCGCAGAACCTTGGGATGCCGCGTCAGGCCGGCGTAAAGCCCGGCTTCCTTCGGGATCGAAAGCTTCAGCATGACTTGCTGACCTTCGGGCAAGGTGTTCAGCCCTTCCTCAATGGCGGCGAGCATGATCTTTTCGCCTTCCGCACGGTCCGCCGCGGTAATGTCGTATTCCGGCTCCAGCATCGGCATTAGGCCGCTGGCCAGGATCCGCGCGCCTTCGGCAAATTGCTGGTGAACGGCTGCCTTAATGCCTGCTGGATTGGCGGATTTGATGACCGAACGCATCTTCGTTCCGAACACGCCGAGTTCGCGAGCACGGGCGCACATGCTCTCAAGCCCCGGGTTGGGCTTCATCAATTGTGCGCCGTCACGTTCGTCCTCAAGCCCCTTATCGACTTTCAGGAAAGGGACAATCCCGCGTTCCATCAGCCGCGCCGGAACGCTCTTGCCGCCGCTGTCGCCTTCCATCGTCTTTTCGAACAGGATTGCGCCAATGACCTTGCCGTTGCCGAAGCACGGGCTTTCGATGATGCGCTGGCGCATTTCGTGGATCAGGCCGAACATTTCGTCCTCGGTCGTCCACGCATCATCGGTAACGCCGTAACCCTGCAGCGCCTTGGGGGTCGAACCGCCCGATTGGTCGAGAGCGGCGATAAAGCCCTGTCCTTCGGCAATCCGCGCCTTCATTTCATCGAAAGTCATAGCAAAACCCCATGTGCGTGCATTCGTATGCGCGGCCACATAACGCGGCGATTTCGCACCTGCAACAGCGTGGGGCGAAACTTACTCAGAATTTCGGGTGGTGCATGCCTTCGGGAACAGCCGCTTTCGCGGGGTCGGCAAGATCAGCTGCGGCGCACCTTGCGGATGATCCCATTGAAGCTCAACACCGGTGCGCCATCGGCTGTGACCATACCGACCACATACAGTGTCTTGCCGCCCGCGCGGACAACTTCGCCGCGCGCCTCGATAAGCTGGCCGACGCGCGCGGGATCGAGGAAATCGCCCGCCAGGTGCATCGTCACCCCGTGCGAACCTGCAAGCGCTTCGGTCGCGATCGTGAACAGCGCGCTGTCCGCAAATGTCATCAGGCACCCGCCGTGCATGAAGCCAGCGCCATTCATATGGCGTTCTTCAGCGCGGAATGCGGTTACGAAGCTGCCGTCGTGGTCGCGGCGTTCGAAGAACGGGCCGGCACGCTGCTCGAAGGCATCGCCCTTCCAGGTCGACCAACCGCTCCACTCGCCCTGCGTGATCGGAACAAGCCCGCCCGTCGAGCCGACCGCTTCGTTTTCACTCATTTGACGAGCGCTGCGACGCCGGGCAGTTCCTTGCCTTCCATCCACTCGAGGAAGGCGCCGCCTGCGGTCGAAACAAAGGTGAAATCGTCCTTCGCCCCGGCGTGCGCAAGGGCGGCGACCGTATCACCGCCACCGGCAACCGATACGAGCGATCCGTCCTGGGTCAACGCGGCCGCCGTGCGGGCCAAGGCGACCGTTGCGGCATCGAACGGCTCGGTCTCGAACGCGCCAAGCGGTCCGTTCCAGACAAGCGTTCGGCATGTCTTGAGGACATCGGCCAGCGCCTCGACCGCCAGAGGACCAACATCGAGGATCATTTCATCCGCTTCGACTTCGTGGACATTGCACGTCCGCAGGCTGGCGGGATTGGCGGCGAATTCCTTGGCCACGACAACATCGTAAGGCAGATGCACGGTGCACCCGGCGTGACCCGCTTCGTCCAGAATCCGGCGGGCCGTGTCGGCAAGGTCATGTTCGCACAGCGATTTGCCTACATCGATGCCCTTGGCGGCAAGGAAGGTGTTGGCCATGCCGCCACCTATTATGAGGTGCTGGACCTTGCCCACGAGATTGGTGAGCACATCGAGCTTGCTCGACACTTTCGCGCCGCCAACGACTGCGGCGACCGGCTGCTCGGGATTTCCCAGCGCCGCGTCGAGCGCCTTGAGTTCCGCTTCCATCGCCCGGCCCGCGTAGGCAGGCAGAAAATGCGCCAGCCCTTCGGTCGTTGCATGGGCGCGGTGCGCGGCGGAAAAAGCGTCGTTCACGTAGAAGTCGCCGTGGGCGGCAATGGCCCTGGCAAAATCCGGATCGTTTGCCTCTTCACCCGGCCAGAAGCGCACATTGTCCATCAGCCCGATGTCGCCATTGCCGAGTATGCCGATGGATTGCTCAACCACGGGGCCGCTGACCTCGGGGATGAACATGATCTCACGGTTGAGCACACGCTCCACATCGCCCTGAACCATGCTGGTGCTCATGGTCGAATAACGCTTGCCCGCAGGGCGCCCGAAATGGGCGAGCAACAGAACCTTGGCGCCCTTGTCGGCGAGTTCGAGGATCGTAGGCATCGCTGCCTCGACCCTCGTTACATCGCTTGCACGGCCTTCCTGCATCGGCAGATTGAGGTCGACCCGCACCAGAGCGACCTTTCCGGCGATATCACCAAGGTCGTCCAGGGTTCTGAATTTGCTCATAATACTGCCCTTAAAGGAACTTCGCCATCACTCCGGCGGTGTCGATCATGCGGTTGGAGAAACCCCATTCGTTGTCATACCAGCTGACAACGCGGCACAGCTTGCCTTCCATGACCGAGGTTTCGAGGCTGTCGATCGTCGAACTTGCCGGGTAGTGGTTGAAATCGCTGCTGACGAGCGGCTGATCGGTGTAATCGAGCACGCCCTTCATCGGCCCTTCGGCAGCGGCCTTGAGCGCCGCGTTGAGCTCTTCCTTCGTCGTGTCGCGGCTCGGCGTGAACACCAGGTCGACGAGGCTGACATTGGGTGTCGGCACACGAACCGACGATCCGTCCAGCTTGCCCTTCAATTCGGGAAGAACGAGGCCGACGGCGCGCGCAGCACCCGTGGTGGTTGGAATCATGTTCTGGGCACCGCCACGCGCACGGCGCATATCGGAATGCATCTGATCGAGCATCCGCTGGTCGTTCGTGTAGCTGTGGATCGTGGTCATGAAACCACGCTCGATGCCGACAGTGTCGTGGAGAACCTTGGCCATTGGCGACAGGCAGTTCGTCGTACAGCTGGCGTTCGAAACGATCAGATCGTCCGCAGACAGCGTTTCGTGGTTCACCCCGTAAACGATGGTGGCCGACACGTTGTTGGCGGGGGCCGAAATCAGGACGCGCTTGGCGCCGGCCTTGAGGTGCGGTTCGGCAGCTTCGTGGCTCTGGAAGAAACCGGTGCATTCGAGCGCGATGTCGACACCCTGTGCCGCATGTGGAAGGTTACCCGGATCCCGCTCGCTGGTGACCGCGATCTTCTTGCCGTTCACGGTCATGAAGCCTTCACCGACTTCGACCGTTCCGGGGAAACGGCCATGCGTGCTGTCGTACTGGAACAGCAGGGCGTTCGATTTCGTGTCGGCCAGATCGTTGATGCTGACCAGTTCGAGATCGTGATCGTCACGTTCAAGAATTGCGCGGGCGACCAGGCGGCCGATGCGTCCAAAACCGTTGATTGCAACCTTCGTCGCCATGAGAAAAACTCCTGCTTAACCGTTCAGTTTATTGATGATCCGCGGAACGATACTGTCCGCGGTGAGACCGAATTTCTCGAACAATTCCTCGGCCGGGGCCGATGCGCCGAAGCGGTCGATCCCGACGGCAATCCCGTCACAACCGATGTATCGTTCCCAGCCAAAGGTCGTGCCCGCCTCTACCGACACCTTCAGCGCATCGCGCGGAAGGATATCGGCACGATAGGCGGCGTCCTGTTCATCGAACAATTGCGTGCAGACCATCGAAACGACGTCCGCGCCAACGCCCTGCTTCTCAAGCGCTTCCGCCGCTTCCAGTGCAACGTGGACTTCCGACCCGGTCGCGACCAGAACGACCTGCCTCTTTGCCCCGGCCTTTTTCAGACGATACGCACCCTTCGCACTCAGGCCGATCTCTTCGGGGGAATTGCGCAGCTGGGGCAGATTCTGCCGCGAGAGGGCCAACACGGTCGGACGGTCGCCCTGACGCAATGCGATTTCCCAGCATTCCGCGGTCTCTACCGCGTCCGCCGGTCGCATGACGAGCAGGTTCGGCATCATCCGCAGGCTTTGCACGTGCTCTACCGGCTGGTGGGTCGGGCCATCTTCGCCAAGGCCGATGCTGTCATGGGTCATGACATAGACCACACGGCACTTCTGCAACGCGGAAAGGCGGATCGCCCCGCGACAATAATCGGTGAACACCAGGAACGTGCCGCCATACGGTACCACGCCGCCGTGAAGCGCCATGCCGTTCATGGCGGCGGCCATGCCGAATTCCCGAATGCCGTAATAGATGTAGCGGCCCGAATAATCGTCTGCCGTAAGCGGACCGATACCGCCTGCCTTGGTGTTGTTCGATCCGGTCAGGTCGGCGCTGCCGCCAATCGTTTCGGGCATTTTGACGTTGATCTGACCCAGCGCCATTTCGCTCGCCTTGCGAGTGGCGACCTTCACCGGGTCTTTCATGAGGGATTCGATGTAGCCGTCGAGGCTGAAGCCTTTCGGCAATTCGCCCGCCATGCGGCGCTCGAACTCGGCACGCTGGGGATTACCGGCCAATCTGACCGACCAATCGCCATGTGCCTTTGAGCCACGATCCGCCGTGCCGGCCCAGTCGCCGAGTACTTCCTGCGGAATTTCGAACGGCTTTGCGTCCCACCCGAGCACGTCCCGCGCCTGGGCAATCTCTTCGTCGCCCAACGGCGCGCCATGGGTGGCGCTGGTGCCCTGCTTGTTCGGCGCGCCCTTGCCGATCACTGTACGGCAGGCAACCAGCGATGGGCGCTCGTCTGCAACCGCTTCGTCGATCGCGCGGCGGATATCGTCGAAATCATGACCGTCGCATTCCACGACATGCCAGCCGGTCGCTTCGTAGCGCGCCTTGATGTCCTCGCTCGTCGAAAGGTCCGTCGGTCCGTCGATGGTGATCTTGTTATCGTCCCACAGCACGACCATCCGGCCCAGCTTGAGGTGTCCGGCGATGCCGATCGCTTCGTGGTTGATACCTTCCATCAGGCACCCGTCACCGGCGATCACCCAGGTGCGGTGATCGACGATATCGTCGCCGAATGCCGTGTTGAGATGCCGCTCGGCAATGGCCATGCCCACAGCCATCGCTAGTCCCTGACCCAGCGGGCCAGTGGTCAGTTCAACGCCGTCCAGAAGGAAGTTTTCAGGGTGGCCCGCGCACGGGCTTCCCAGCTGGCGGAAATTGCGGATGTCATCCATCGTCGGGGCCGCGTAGCCGGAAAGATGCAGCAGGCTGTAGATAAGCATCGAACCGTGTCCGGCGCTCAATACGAAGCGGTCACGATCGGCCCAATCGGGGGCCTTGGGATCGTGCTTCAGATATTCGCTCCAGAGGACTGTCGCGACGTCCGCCATACCCATCGGCATACCCGGATGTCCGGAATTTGCCGCCTGCACCGCATCCATCGAAAGGGCCCTGATGGCATTGGCCATCCGGGCCATACGTGCGGTGGGAAGGCTCATGCTGCTGCTCTCCGGAAAATGGCTGATTCGACGCGCGCGCAGCCATCGCGGCTGCGACGCGGCAGGTCAACCCGGACACTTCCCCATGCACAGCGGCGATCCGGCTAAAGCCAGTTATCAACAGGGGGTGGCAAACCTTTGCCTGCACGGGCCAATCTTGGTATTTGAAACCGCAATGGCCACACAACGTATCTCACAGGCGATGGACCGTATCGATCGCGCTTTGGCGCGAATTGAGACCCAAGCCGCGCTGACACGGCATTCTCCTGCGGGCGATACCGCTTCGGGCAGCGCACTTGCCGCACGCCATGAAGCCTTGCGCAGCAGCGTTATCGCTACCGTCGCCCAGCTCGACGCTCTGATCGAAGGGCTCGGGAAGTGAGCGATGTGAAGCTCAAGGTTGGCGGACGCACCTACACCGTTGCCTGCGCTGACGGACAGGAAGCCCATGTCGAACATCTGGCAGGGATCGTGGATTCCAAGCTTGGCGGAATGGGCGGAAACCTGTCCAGTAATGAAGCCAAGAACCTGCTCTTCGCCGCGCTGCTGCTCGCGGATGAGGTTGACGAAGCGCAGAAAACCGCGCCTGCGCCAACGGCGGCACCGGATTTCGATGCCGAACGCCTAGCCGCACAGCTGGACAGGGTTGCCACCGCGCTCGAAAATGCCGCGCAAGTCCTTGAGAGCGGGCAGCCAAGCGCCTAGATAGGCTGCGGCGGTACTGCCCGGCACGAGCTGCAGAATATCCCTGAGGCTATAAGCAATCCTAGGGAGCTGTCCCTTTCCTGGAACACGGGTTCGTCCTGGGAACCGGGAAACACGGCCCCCACCTGACACTTTAGGCGTCAGAGGATTTCACCGGCAACGACCCATGGTGGTTCCGCCACTCCATATTCCGGCAGGCGCCGGGGAACGGCCCCGGCCCGCCCCCGCGCCCGCCCATTGTCCGGCACCAGCAATCCGGACGGAGAGACGAGCCGGTGACCACTGCAAACAAGGATGACCTTCGCAAATCGCTTCGCAAGGCGCGCAAGGTCCATGTGGAACAACTTCCGCAAAGTATGCGCGGGCTGGTTTTCCATCGTCCCCCGGCACCTCTTCTAGACCTCGTCCCTGCAGGCGTCGACATTGGCCTTTACAACGCGACGCCGCACGAAGCGCCCACCACGTCTTACGCGCAATTCCTGTTCGAACGCGGCCACCGGCTGTCCTTGCCGCGCTTTGCCGAACCTAACGGACCGATGGATTTTGCCCATTTCACCGATCCGTTCGACGAAAGCGATCTGGAAATCGGCCCGTTCGGCCTGCTCCAGCCAGATGCGGCAACCGAAAGCCTTGTCCCTGGAATTCTGTTCGTTCCGCTGGTCGGATTCACCGCAGAGGGCGGGCGCCTGGGTCAGGGCGGCGGACATTACGACCGATGGCTGGCAGCCCATCCCCAAACTACCGCGATCGGGCTGGCGTGGGATTGCCAGCTTCTTGATGCCCTGCCGATCGAAGCGCACGACCAGTCGTTGACCGCAATCGTCACACCCACACGCATTTATGGACCGTTCGAATGAGAAACGAGCCCACCTGGCGCATTCCCGTTGGGCTGCTCGGCCTGTTGTTTGCACTGGCGGTCTACGGCCTGGTCATCGCCCGTTACGTGCCCGAGGTAATCGGCACCTGGCCGACTTTGCTGCAAACACTGGTTTACGTGGCGCTGGGGCTTGCGTGGCTGCTGGCGCTTCGCCGGTTCCTCATCTGGATGGAAACCGGCCGCTGGGGGTGATTGCCAACTTCTTCGTCCTCTCCTAGCCTCACGGTTGAGGGAGAGTACCGAATGGCATCAAGTAGCATAGCCTCGTCTATCGAGGTGAATGGGAAGCCGACCGTCTGGATCAAGCTGGCGCATGGCTTTGGTGCGGCAGCCTTCGGTGTGAAGAACAACGGGTTCGATTATTTCCTGCTGCTTTTCTACGGTACCGTCATCGGCCTGGAACCCGGACTGGTCGGGCTGGCCATCCTGATCGCGCTGGTCTTCGACGCCTTGAGCGATCCGCTCGTCGGCTATTGGTCGGACAATCTGCGATCGCGCTGGGGACGCCGTCATCCCTTCATGTATGCCGCGGCCGTTCCGGTGGCGTTGAGCTATTTCCTTCTGTGGAATCCGCCAGACTGGGGCCAGACCGGCTTGTTCCTTTACCTCACCGGTCTCGCGGTGCTGATCCGGACGTTCATCACGTTCTACGAAACGCCGAGTTCAGCCCTTATCCCCGAACTGACGAGCGATTACGACGAACGCACAAGCCTGCAATCCTATCGCCTGTTTTTCGGCTGGTCCGGCGGGAATTTGATGAGCATTCTGATGTTCGGGGTGCTGCTGACCGGTCCCCTCGGGATGCGCGATCCGGATGCGTATGCGACCTATGGCATCATTGGATCGGTGGTGATCTTCGTGGCCATCATGATCTCGGCGCTCGGCACGCACAGCAGGATCCCCTACCTTCATAAACCGCCAGTGCCATCCCAGCGATACAGCGTCAGGCGCATCTTTCGCGAGATGATCGAAACCCTGAGCGAACGCAGTTTTCTTGCCCTGTTCGCCGCTACCATCCTGTTCGCGATCGCGACCGGACTGGCCGCGGCGCTCTCGTTCCTGATGCTCAACTATTTCTGGGGTTTCAGCGAATTCCAGATCTTCATCTGGACCTGCACCGTCTTCTTCTCCGCGCTCCTCGGCTTTCTCATCGCACCGTGGACGGCGAAACGCATGGGCAAGAAGCCGGCCACCATTCTGCTGGGCTTGCTCGCGTTTACGATCCAACCGGCACCTGTCCTTCTAAGGCTGGTCGGCGCGATGCCCGAAAACGGCGATCCGCTGCTGTTCCCGCTCGTGCTGTCCATCAACGTGATCGACCTTGCGCTTATCATCGCGGTGCAGGCGGTCGCCTTCTCGATGATTGCCGACCTGGTGGAAGCCAATCAAGTGAAGACCGGCCGGCGAAGCGAGGGCGTCTATTATGCCGCGATGACGTTCACGCGAAAGACCACGCAAGGCCTGGGCGTGCTTGCCGCGGGCGTCATCCTTTCCGCCATCCAGTTTCCGGAAGGTGCAGACCCGGGGACGGTCGATGCTGAAACCCTCTGGTGGCTTGGCGCACTATACGCCCCTTCATTGCTGGTCCTGTGGTTGGGCGCGCTGTTCTTTGTGGCGCGTTACAAGATCGACAAGGCTGGCCATGAAGAAAACCTGCGCAAGCTTTCCGCACAAGTGCCTGCCGAATGAAACGGGCGCTCGTAATCGGCGGCGTGATCCTGCTCGGCGCAGTCTTCTGGTTCAATCAGCAGGCCGCGGGACAATTCGTGTTCGACCGTGCGGTCAAATCAGCGGTCGGGCGTGATGCCTCCGCCGAACTGCCCGACGGGATTCATGCCTATCTGTGCGGTAGCGGTTCCCCCTTGCCCGATGCCGACCGCGCCGGTCCGTGCATAGCCGTCCTTGCCGGGAAGGACGCCTTCGTGTTCGATGCCGGATCCGGGGCAATCCGCAAGCTGGGCCGCATGGGGTTCCCGATGGAGAAGCTTGCAGCGGGCTTCCTCACCCACCTTCATTCCGACCACCTCGATGGCCTTGGCGAACTGATGCTTCAGGCCTGGATGGCGGGTGGCCGGGATACACCGCTCCCTGTTTATGGCCCCCCGGGGACGGAGCAGGTACTGGCGGGATTCATGCAGGCGTATGCGATCGACCGGGAATACCGCATCGCGCATCATGGGCCGGCGGTCGCCCGGCCAGGCGGGTTCGGTGGGGTTGCCCGCATCCTCGATCCATCCAAGGGAAATATTGCGTGGCAAGCCAACGGCGTGACCATACGGGTCATCGCGGTGGACCATCGCCCCGTGGACCATTCCTATGCTTACCGCATCGAATACGGCGGGCGTGCACTGGTCATCAGCGGCGATACGAAAAGATCAGATGAGCTGGCAGCCTTTGCAAAGGGCGCGGACGTTATGTTCCACGAAGCGTTGAACCCGGCGATGGTCGGCCAGATCGGAAGCGCGCTTGCGGCGCACGGCAACGCCGACGGGGCCAAAATCATGGCCGACATTCCCGACTATCACGCTTCGCCGGAAGAGGCCGCAGAAGTGGCTCAGGCCGCGGGGGTCAAAGCGCTGGTGCTCTATCACCTGGTTCCGGCACCGCCGATAGCGCTGGTCGGCAAGGCATTCCTGGGCAAGGCCGAGGATCAGTTCGAAGGGGACCTGCGCCTCGGCAACGACGGAATGCTCGTCAGCCTGCCCACAAGGGGCGAGGCTGTTGAGTTCGACGATCTGCTCTAGAAACTTCCCAAGTGGCGCGAGTGACGGGGCTCGAACCCGCGACCTCCGGCGTGACAGGCCGGCACTCTAACCATCTGAGCTACACCCGCTTGAAGCGTTGCACCGCTTGGGAGCCGGGCCACTAAGGCAGGGTCCGATTCCTGTCAATGGAATTTCGGGACCTTTTTTAGGCAATTTGCGACATTGCCCGATGTCGTCCCGATTGTGGCCGGATCGGACCGCTCGGTGCCGTTCATGCAAACTTTATTGCGCACAAAAAAGCGCCGCGAAATCGTGTGATCCCGCGGCGCTTTTGGAACCGATACGAGGGCTTCGACGCATTAGCCAACCAGGATGAGCGCCGGACTTTCGATGAGCTTTTTCAAGGCCTGGACAAAGCTGGCGGCATCCCAGCCGTCCACGACCCGGTGATCGCAGCTGATCGAGATATTCATCAGCTTGCGTTTTTCGATCCGTTCGCCGCCCTGTCCGTCGCTCACGAACATCGGGCGTTCGATTATGCGATTGGGACCAATAATGGCGACTTCCGGGCGGTTGATCACCGGCGTTGTCGCAACCCCGCCCAGTGGGCCGAGCGAAGTAACCGTCAGGGTGCCGCCCTGCATTTCTTCCTTCTTCGCCGTGCCGTTTCGCGCGGCATCGGCCAGCCGGACGATTTCGTTCGCAAGCTGCCACAGGTTCTTTGCCTGCGCATCCTTGATCACCGGCACCATCAGCCCCGCATCGGTCTGGGCGGCCATGCCCAGATTGACTGAACCGTGCCGTGTCACCACGCCGGCTTCGTCGTCATAGCGGGCGTTGATCATGGGGAAGTCCGGCAAGGTCTTGCAGATTGCCGTGATCAGCATTGGCAGGATGGTCAGCTTGGGCTTGTCACCACGGTTGGCGTTGAGCTGCGCCCGAAGATCTTCGAGCGCGGTGACATCACATTCCTCAACATAGGAGAAGTGGGGAATGTTGCGCTTGGACGCAGCCATATTCTCGGCAATGCGCCGCCGCATTCCGATGACCTTCACCACTTCATCATTCCGGCTCGGTGCAGCCGCACCGTATCCGCCCGTGTAGGACAGGAAAGCGTCGAGATCGCCATGCCGGATACGGCCATCTTCAGCCGGCTTCACCTGCGCCAGGTCGATGCCAATATCCCTGGCGCGCTTGCGAACCGCCGGGGTGGCGAGGACTTTGGCGGCGTGGGAGGGCTTAGGCGCCGGTGTTGGTGCCGGAAGCGGTTCGGGCTGCGGATCGGCGGCCAGGGCATCATCGGCATCGCTGGCGTCGGATGTTTCCACCTCGATACGCTCCTCCACCACATCGGCCTTCGGTGCAGGCGCAGGATGCATATCTTCCGGAGCGTCTTCCGGCGCTTCGCCTTCGACATCGATCACGACCAGCATCGAGCCGATCGAAACCATTTCGCCTTCGGCCCCTGCAATCTCGAGGATTTTGCCGGTCACGGGGCTTTCCATCGGGACGGTGGCCTTGTCGGTCATCATGTCGACGAATTCTTCGTCTTCGTTGACCGTGTCGCCGACCTTCTTGTGCCACTGCACAATCTCGGCCTCGGCGATGCCTTCGCCAATATCGGGCATGCGGAAGGTGAATTTCGCCATGGGACTCAGTCCTTGAGAATCTTGTCGAGGGCCTCGCCGATGCGGACAGGGCCAGGGAAATAGGCCCATTCGAGGCTGTGCGGATAAGGGGTGTCGAAACCGGTCACACGTTCGACCGGTGCTTCTAGATGGTAGAAACACCGCTCGGTCACGAGCGCGGAGAGTTCCGCCCCGAACCCTGCTGTGCGGGTGGCTTCGTGGACAATCAGGCAACGGCCGGTTTTCTGTACCGATGCCTCGATCGCTTCGATATCGAGCGGGACGATCGTGCGCAGGTCGAGGATATCCGCCTTCACGCCCTTTTCGGCGCAGACGGCTTCGACGACATGCACCATCGTGCCGTACGCCAGGATCGTGAGATCGTCGCCTTCGGTCGCGATACGCGCCTTGCCCAGCGGGATCTTGTAATAGCCTTCCGGCACCACGCTCGCATTGAACCGCTTCCACGGCTGGACGGGCTTGTCGTAATACCCCGAAAACGGTCCGTTATAGATGCGCTTGGGTTCGAAGAAGATGACCGGGTCGTTGTCCTCTATGCACGAGATCAACAGGCCCTTCGCGTCATACGGGGTCGCCGGGATGACGGTCTTCAATCCCGAAACGTGGGCAAAGATTGCTTCGGGGCTCTGGCTGTGCGTCTGGCCGCCGAAAATACCGCCACCGAACGGGCTGCGGACGGTCATCGGGGCGATATATTCGCCTGCCGAGCGGTAACGCAGCCGTGCCGCTTCGGAGATCAACTGGTCGAGACCGGGATAGATATAGTCGGCAAACTGGATTTCGGGGACCGGACGAAGGCCATACGCCCCCATCCCCACGGCCACGGCAATGATGCCGCATTCCGAAATCGGCGTGTCGAAAACGCGCGTCTTGCCATGCTTTTCCTGCAAGCCCGCCGTGCAGCGGAACACGCCGCCGAAATAGCCGACGTCTTCGCCCATGATGACCACGTCCGGATCGCGCGTCATCATGACATCGAGCGCTTCGTTGATCGCCTCGATCATGTTGAGGCGCCGTTCGGTGCCTTCGCCGGCGCTGTCCGTGCCGATCACCTCGGCGTCCTGTGCTTCGCCGCTCATAGGTCGAGCCCTCCGGGGAACTTCGTCTCGCGCTCGCGGATCGCCTGTTCGCTCTGTTCCTTGAGGTGCCAGGGCAGCTCTTCGAAAACATCTTCGAACATGGTGCGGAACGGGTGATGCAGACCATGGCCCAGAATGCCGTTGGCTTCCGCTTCCTTGGTCACCTTCTTGACGTACTCGGCAGCATCGACGTCCATCTTCACCTGGCGCTCTTCATCCCATTCACCGATCGCGATGAGATGCTTCTTGAGCCGGTTCACGGGGTCGCCCAGCGGCCATTCCTCGCGTTCCTGCGCGCTTCGGTATCCGGATGGATCGTCAGACGTGGAATGCCCTTCGGCCCGGTAGGTGAAGAATTCGATCAGCGTCGGCCCGGCGTTCGCGCGCGCACGGTTGGCGGCCCATTGTTCGGCCGCGAAACACGCCAGCGCATCGTTGCCGTCGACACGCAGTCCGGCAAGACCATAACCCAGCGCGCGGGCGGCGAAGGTCGTGCGTTCCGAACCGGCAAAACCCGAAAAGCTGGAGATCGCCCACTGGTTGTTGATTATGTTGAGGATCACAGGCGCGTTGTAGACGGTCGCGAAAGTGCAGGCGGAATGGAAATCGCCTTCCGCGGTGCTGCCCTCGCCCACCCAGGTCGCGGCAATGCGGCTGTCGCCCTTGATCGCGCTGGCCATTGCCCAGCCGACTGCTTGCGGCGTTTGCGTGGCCAGGTTTCCGCTGATCGTGAAGAAGCTGTGCTCGCGGCTCGAATACATGATCGGCAGCTGGCGGCCCTTCAGCTTGTCACCCTTGTTCGAATAGATCTGGTTGATCATTTCGATCATGGGATAACCGCGCTGGATGAGGATACCCTGCTGGCGGTAGCTGGGGAAAACCATGTCATCGCCCGCCAGCGCCATCGAAGCGGCAACGCTCGTCGCCTCTTCGCCGGTACATTTCATATAGAAGCTGGTCTTGCCCTGGCGCTGACCGCGGAACATGCGTTCGTCGAAAGCGCGGGTCATCGCCATGTGGCCGAGCATCCTACGCAAGGTGTCGGCATCCAGCTTGGGGTCCCACGGCCCATGCGCCTGATCGTCATCGCCCAGCACACGCACCAGACCGTAAGCGAGGTCGCGCATGTCCTTGGGATCGCATGTTTCATCGGGGCGCGGCTGCGAGCCGGCTTCCGGAATTTCGATATGCGAATAATCGACCGTGTCGCCCGGCCGGAACTTCGGTTCAGGAACGTGCAGCGAAAGCTTGGGACGGTTGCCGCCCTGCCCTGCCGCGTCCCGATCGTCTTCGGGTGTGGGCCTATCGGCCATAAGAAACTCTCCCAGACGCATTCTTACGCGTTGGCGTTATATTATTTCACACGCGCGAAACGGTCAAGAGATGGCCGGATCACACGGCAACGGGCGCCTTTATCGGCCCGTGCGGCGTGTAGTCCCGAACCTCGAAATCCTCAATGCGGTAGTCGAAAATGGTGTCGGGCTGCCGCACGAGATCAAGCCGCGGATACCCTTGCGGTTCCCGCGAAAGCTGCTCCTCGATCAACGCTTCGTGGTTCAGATACAGGTGAGTATCACCGCCCATCCACACGAATTCGCCCGGCTCCAGCCCCGTCTGCTGGGCCAGCATTCGCTGAAGCAAGGCGGCCGACCAAAGATTGAACGGCAGGCCGAGGGCGACGTCACAGCTGCGCTGGTACAACAGTGCGTTGAGGCACCCGTCCGCAACATGAAACTGATACGTCTTGTGGCACGGCGGCAACGCCATCCGGTCGATTTCCGCTACATTCCACCCTTCGATGATGTGGCGGCGGCTGCCCGGATTGGTCCTGAGCGATTCGACCAGTTCGGCGACCTGGTTGATGCCCTCGCCGGGCTCATACAGGCCGTCCTTGCGATAGCGGTAGGTTGGCCAGTCCACCCACTGCTTGCCATATACCGGCCCCAGATCTCCCCACCGCACGGCAAAGGCTTCGTCTTCGGCGATTCGCCGGACGAATTCGTCGAGCGCGATATCTTCGCCCGTTTCCCTGACGTACCGCGCGTGCGGCCAATCATTCCATATCTTCACGCCCTGCAGCACCAGGGGCCGAATGTTGGTGTCGCCCGTCAGGAACCACAACAATTCGCGGGTCGCCGTTTTCCAGTAGACACGCTTGGTGGTGATCAATGGCATGGCCCCACCGGCAAGATCGAACCTCAGCGTCGCGCCGAAGATCGAACGCGTACCTACCCCCGTGCGATCGCGCCGCTCGTCGCCCTCGCTCCAGATGCGCCTCATGAGGTCGAGATATTGCTGTTCGTAATGCGTTTGGGACACGGTCTGCCTTCTGTGCGGCCTTCCATCTCCTCTAGTGTGGTTTTGTCGAAATTGCCTGCTTGCACGTCTGCCAATCCACACCTATAGGCCGCGCCTGCTTCGCACCCGTGAGCTTGTCTTGCGGGCCGATCCGGTCGGGGAGTAGCTCAGCCTGGTAGAGCACTGTCTTCGGGAGGCAGGGGCCGGAGGTTCGAATCCTCTCTCCCCGACCACGATAACCCACTGGAAACAGTGGGTTTTTTCGTATTCAGCGTCCATCTTGGGCGACTTTTCTTGACCTAGTTTTGACCTAGCTTCGGACCTCGCAGCCAAATTCTGCAAGCTAGATCGCACGCATACGTGTCTGAATGAACTAGTTTTTCCTCAAACTCATTCACCGCTGTAATTCGCGCTTGAGACAGAGGTTACAGATCCAACCCGCCCGTCCTGAGCGCTTTTCTTGCCTATTGAGGCAAGGGTCAGACCATGTGCAGAGCGTCGGCCTATATGTCCGAAATGCGCCCCCACTCACATTATTCGCAAAATACTTGCGCAAATATGATATTTCAGACGTCATACAGCGCGGCTTATCCCCAATAATATTTGTTAAATAATCTTCGCCAAATTGACTCTCTGGTGAACGAGAATACTGTGTTCACGAATCGCAACGGGAAAATATTTGGATAAAGAGCATGGCCAAGCCAGACAAACACGAGAAATTTCGGGATCTTGCCGAAAAGCGGACCAACAAGGCGCTTGAGGCGATCTCGCGTATTGGCAATTTATCCAACACCCAGCTCTATCAATGGGAGGACGCGGAGTTACGCAAAATCCTCAAGGCATTGCGCGACGAGGTGAGCAAGGTTGAGGCGCGGTTCGATGCGCCCAATGCAAAGTCTCGCCGTGGATTTAAGCTCTGAAGGGATTGTGGTTGCTATGACAAATTCGATGTCTGTTTCTGCTCTGCGTGTTGATGATCAGGATTTTCTGGTCACTAGCACCATCGATCGTTGCCCTAAGGTGATGATGATCCGAGAGCTTCTGAAGAATGCAATCGAGGCCGCCACCCTTGAAGATGGAGGTGGATTAGTTGAGTTCTCGGTCACTGATGTTTGGGAAACCCCGAAGCTGACTATTTGGAATAGCGGTCCAGGCATGGATGATGAAGAACTGGCAAGGATGACAAATCTTGCCGCTTCAATCGGGAAAGAGAAAGGCTTGGATAAGAACTTCGGAATGGGAGCGAAGGTCGCATCCCTCCCATCGAACCGCCAGGGCCTGCGTTATCGCTCATGCAAAGATGGCAGGGTCCACGAGACCATTCTTTGCGAAAGAGAGGGCGTCTATGGTCGCCTCCGCAGAGAAGACCAAGAGGGCAACGATTTGGGTGATGTCATAGACGTCACTCAGGTCGTCGAGAATGAAGGCTTGAGATCCATTGATCACGATTGGACGGAAGTATGCTTGCTCGGCAACCGTCGAAATCAGAACACAGCTGAAGACCCGTATGACGGTGATCCAAAGCAGAAGAAGTTTTGGCTGGCTAACTACCTATACCACCGCTTCTACCGAACTCCCGATAATGTCGAAATCAAATTGCTTAGTGGCACCCACACAAGGGGTGACGGCACCAGAATGTTTAAGGCCATTCCTGAGAGACGGGAGGCTGGCTTTTTCGCAGACCACGAAACCATCGAACTATCAAATGGGATTCGCATCCACTACATTTATGACGAGCCTCTCGACGGAACATCACACAATCGATCTGTAAGCGGCTCAATTGCATCTAATCTCAGCACCTGCTCTGTAGTCTTTCAGGGCGAGATGTATGACGTCCTTAAAGGGCGCTCGTGGACCCTCGAAGCACCGACGTTTGGTATACCTTTTGGAGCGAAGCACATTTCAATCCACATTGAGCTACCGGACGACTACGAAGTTCGAGCTGACGGATACCGCCAGTTTCTTCGATACATTGATGGGGAGCAATCCCAAGTGGAGGCTAGCGACTTCACCGCAATCGTCGTTGAAAATAGGCCTGAGTGGCTTGTCGAACTTGTCCACTCGATGGCACCAAATACCGGAGATTCGAGTGACGAGATCCGCAATAAGCTTCAAGAGTTCTTGAACCGTTTGCGAGTTCGAGTCGCTTCCCCAAAAACTGATGACGAAGGTGATCTTGACGTCGATGTGGGCTCTGGACGGGGGGCGAGCGCGGGGACACTTGGAGGCAGTGGGTCCGGCACCAAGAGATCGAAACCAGATGACCTAGCTATTGTTGCGACCGGATCGCAAATGGCTCGGCTCGCGCAGAATTTAGAGCGAGCGCCGAAGCTCATCCCTCTCGATGATCTCGAAGAGATAGAAGCTAAGCAAATTGTAGGTCGTGCAGGCCGCTATTATCTCAAGTCAGGCGAGCTTTTCATCAACATGCGATATCCAGCAGTGGATGAGATGTGTGAGATGTTGAGGAAAGAATACGCTCACGCACCAGATCCTGAATTGATGCAGGAAATGGCGCGCGGCCATGCCCGGAATACCATGATCCAAAGGGTTGGATTGGCTGTTGTTTTCGCGCTCGCGAAGAGACTCAATAAGGAGTGGGACGATGTCGCAATGGATAAGGCCTTAGAGCCTGAGAGCCTGAGCCTTCCAGCAGACAACTTCTACGTCTCATTGCAAGATGCCCGGCGGTCGCTTGGTCGTGCACTGAAGTTAAGTCGCATGGGAACGGACTCTGAACAGGAAGAGGCCGAGAGTGAAAATTTTGAGAACGGGCAATCTGCGGTTGCGTGACGCTCAGCCAAAATCACCAAACCTCTTCATATCCTAGCGTCCCTCAATGAGCAAAGTGGCACACATGCAGCGAGCTTCAAGAGCAGTGCGTGTCGATTCAGTTTTGACCTAAACTTGACCTAAACTGACACTAAAAATGTGCTGAAACAGTGCGCTTTCGACGTCCTATAGCAACGAAGAAGCGCGGAAATGCGCGTGTTTGTTAATACGCATGTTTTTCGGGAGGCAGGGGCCGGAGGTTCGAATCCTCTCTCCCCGACCACATTCCTTTTCGTATTGGGGAAACCCCAGCGCGGTGGCGTCGAATAGCATTCGTCGTTCGCCCTTGCGCCTGGGTTATCGGCCAACCTAAACCACCAGCATGACCACGCCATCGGTCCTCTTCGTGTGCCTGGGCAATATCTGCCGTTCGCCACTCGCCGAGGCGGCTTTCCGCCGCGTTGCCGAGGAAGCGGGTCTGGATGCCGAGATCGATAGCGCGGGCACGGCAGATTATCATGTCGGAGCGGCGCCCGATCGCCGCAGTATCGAAGAGGCTGCGCGCCAGGGGGTCGACATTCGGCACTATCGGGGCCGGCAGCTTGTCGAAGCCGATTTCCATCGCTTCGATTTCATCATCGGCATGGATCGGTCGAACATGGCGAATATCGCGCGCTGCGAACCTCCCGGCGGCAAGGCGCGTGTGGCAATGCTGCTTGACCTGGTGGCGGGTCAGGAAGGGCGCGAGGTCGGCGACCCCTATTACGGCGGGCCGGAAGGTTTCCGCAGAACCTGGATGGAGGTCGAGGCCGGGGCGAAAGCCTTGCTCGCGCTATTTAACGAAGACCGTGATTAGGCTCCGCACTCGCGGGCTTTACCCCCCGCGAAGGGTCTTCACGCCGTAATCCCGTTCGAAAAGATAAAGAAGAATCCGCGCTGCCTCGCCCCTCGGCCCTTCAAGGCCGCCGTCCCGTTCGATCATCAAGCGGGCATCGTCATAGGCCTTGGGCAAGAGCTGCGTGATCTGCTCGAGGCTCGCCACGGTGAACGGCGTATCGCCTGACTGCCGCGTGCCGAGCAGTTCCCCACCCCCGCGCAGCCGCAGATCCTCTTCGGCAAGCCGGAACCCGTCCTGGGTTTCGCGCATCAGGGCCAGCCGTTCGCGCGCGGTTTCGGACAGGGTATCGCCGCGAACAAGCACGCAGATCGACTTTTCGCTCCCGCGCCCCACCCGTCCGCGCAGCTGGTGTAACTGGGCAAGGCCGAACCGTTCGGCCTGTTCGATTACCATCAGCGTGGCGTTCGGAACGTCCACGCCGACTTCAATCACCGTGGTTGCAACCAGCAGCTTTGCATCGCCGCTGGCGAACCGTTCCATCGCGGCATCCTTCATTTCCGGCGCAAGTTGGCCGTGAACCAGGACGACATCCGTTCCGAACCGCTCCGCCAGCGCGGCGTAGCGCGCTTCGGCGGCGGCTATTTCCTCTGGCCCGTCCATCTCGCGCACCATGGGGCACACCCAATAGGCCTGCCGGCCTTCGGCGATTTGCGCGGCAAGTCGGTCGACGAGCGCACCCAGCTTGTCCTGCCCCATGACAACGGTTTCGATCGCCTGGCGCCCGGGGGGCAGCTCGTCGAGCTTGCTCACATCGAGTTCGCCATACTGCGCCAGTGTGAGCGTGCGCGGAATAGGCGTTGCCGTCATTGCCAGGACATGCGGTGCGCGCCTGCCCTTGCTGGCCAGCATCAACCGCTGCCCAACCCCGAAGCGGTGCTGTTCGTCGATCACGACCATGGCGAGATTGCGATAGGCAACCTTGTCCTGGAAAATGGCGTGCGTGCCTACGACGATATCGATGCTGCCGTCCAGCAGGCCCATCAGTGTCGCCTCGCGGGCCTTGCCCTTGTCACGACCGGTGAGCAGCGCCACGCGGGCACCCGTCGGCTCTGCCATGCGGCGCAGGCTTTCGTAATGCTGGCGTGCAAGAATTTCGGTCGGCGCGAGCATGGCGGCTTGCGTTCCTGCCTCCACCGCGATGAGCATCGCTTCCAGCGCGACCACCGTCTTGCCCGCCCCGACGTCACCTTGCAGCAAGCGCAGCATCGGCGCTTCCTGGGCCAGATCGCCTTCGATTTCGGCGATCGAACGGATTTGCGCGCCGGTCAGCGGAAACGGGAGCTGCAACCTGTCGCGATAGGATCGATCGCCCTGCAACGGCTGCCCCTTGCGCTTGCGATTATCGGCACGCACCAGCATCAGCGCGAGGCTGTTGGCCAGCAGTTCGTCATAGGCCAATCGGTCGCGTGCGCCCTTGTCCTCGCCCTTGTGGGCCAGCACCAGCGCGTCACGCCATGCCGGCCAGTCTTCCTTTTCGATCTGGCTGCGTTCGATCCACTCCGGCAGTTCCGGCGTGCGTTGAAGAGCCTGGCCCACCAAACCCGCAACCTTGGGCTGGGTCAGCCCTTCGGAAAGGCGGTACACAGGCTCGCACAGCCGGTTAAGCGTATCGCCGCCTTCCTCCAGAACGTGGTCGGGATGAACGATCTGCAACATGTCGCCATAGCGTTCCAGCTTGCCGGCAACCCATCGGGTTTCCCCAACCGGAAGCTGCTTCCTGGCCGAATACGAGGCACGGCCGAAATACGTAAGCGCCAGGATATTGCCCGCGTCGTCCTGGGCGAGCACGCGATAGGGTGCCCGGGCGTTGCGCCCACCGCGATGCTCCGTCACGGTCAGGCGCACCACGATCTGCTCGCCCTCGCCCGCTTCATCGAGGTCCGCGATGGCCCGGCGGGTCACGAAACGTTCGGGCAAATGGTAATCGAGATCGCGGACCCGCGTGAGGCCGAGTTTCTCCAGCGGCTTCTTCAATTTCGGCCCCACGCCATCGAGGGCGTCAGTCTCGGTGAACAGGGGATTCAATACGTCGGGTCGCATGACACGATGCCCTAACCGCTTTCTTCCATCCTGCGAAGCTCGGAGCGCGGGTTGCCAACGTCCCGCTTTCCTGTTCTACATGGTTAATCGAGCTTAGCTTTGGGGGGCAGGTCGCAGTCTTGCCTTGGTGTATAGCCCGACCACATGGGTCGCGCCTGTCCACTAGGGGGAATAAGCAATGATCCGTAAAATCCTGATATCGGCCGCAGCGGCAACGATCGCATTTTCGGCGGTTCCGGCAGCGGCCCAAGATCAACCACAGCAGCCGCGCACGACGTATGAACTGCGGTTCCTGGACCTCGCTCCGGGCAAGGACGATCGCTGGAACGAAATCATCGAGACGTATTTCATGCCCGCCCGCAAGGCTGCCGGACTTCCCGACGTCACGATCCATTGGCTTGTGACCGGCGATTACGACATTCTCATGCCCATGGTCATGCCGCGCGGCATGGCAGCCTTCGATGAACATGGAGGCCCGGAACGCAGGGCGTTTCACCAGGCTTTGGTGAAGATTGTCGGAAGCGAGGAAGCGGCAACCAAGCTTTACGATGAAATGGGCGAAATCGTAGTTCGCACGAAGAGCGTCTACAGCCACACCCATCCGTAAACCTTATCCTGCCCTTGATCGACAGGGCAGTATCGGACACAGGGGGCGCCGTTCCATAAGGATGGCGCCCCTTTTCAATGCCTGAAGCACTCACTTTCGAAGGTCGCAAACAGCGTGCAAAGTTTCGCGCATGGCACCGCGGCACCCGCGAAGCCGATTACATGATCGGCGGCTTCTTCGATCGGTACCACGAAAGCTGGGGCGAAACGCAGCTGGCATGGTTTGAATCCCTGCTCGAAGAAGACGACGTGGACGTGATGGCCTGGGCGCTCAAGACCCAGCCAGCGCCGCCGCAGTTCGAAGGCCCGATGCTCCAAGCCATGCAGAAACTGGACTACGTCGACATTCCGCGTTGACGGGGCAAACCCGGCCCGGTCCACCAATCCCACGTTGACGGGAACGCGCGGAACGTTATCGCGCTGTCCCTTGCATGGCCGACCTTTCCCGCATCCTCAAATCCGACCGCGCCCTGACGCTGGCGCAGGTCGCGCGCGGCGCACAGCCGCTCGTCATGGCCGACCTCGCGCGGGCAAGCACGGGCCGCGCCGTGTTCATCGTCCCCGACGATGCGGCGATGCGCGGCGTGGTCGATGCAGCGCACTTCTTCGCCCCCGAACTGGAAGTGATCGAATTCCCCGCTTGGGATTCGCTACCCTACGATCGCGCAAGCCCGGCACTCTCCATCAGCGCCCGCAGGCTTTCCGCGCTGCATCGCCTGCAGACAGGCAAGGCGAAGGCGCAGTTGGTCGTCACGACGGCGAATGCCGTTCTCCAGCGGGTGCTGACCCCGTTCCGCGTTCGTGAAAGCGTCCGGGAATTCAAGGTCGGAACGGAGATCGGCCGCGACAGCCTGTCTGCACTTCTCCAGCGGCAGGGCTACAGTCGCACCGACACGGTGATCGACAAGGGCGAATACGCCATTCGCGGCTCGATCGTCGATGTCTTTCCCAGCGGTATGGAAGAAGCCCTGCGGCTAGATTTCTTCGGGGACGAACTGGAAAGCCTGCGGACATTCGACCCGAACACGCAGATGAGCACCGGCCGGCTGCCCTCGCATCTGCTGTTGCCCGCAAGCGAAGCCCTGCTTGACGAAGACAGCATCAAGCGGTTCCGCAGCCGATATCGCGAAATGTTCGGAGCGCACGCAACGCAGGACCCGCTATACGAAGCGGTCAGCGAGGGGCGCCGTCTGGCGGGGATGGAAAACTGGCTGCCGCTCTTTGAGGATCGGCTGTCGACGCTGTTCGATCACCTAGGCGAGAACGACCTTGTGGTGATCGACAACGCCGCGCTCGCTTCCGCCGATGAACGCATCAAGGACGTGGCCGACTATTTCGAACAGCGCACGGCCGCCAGCGGACAGGCCAAGGGAAGTTATCGCCCGCTCGAACCGGCGACGCTGTATCTGGGCGATGCCGAATTCAAGGCTGCGCTGGCCGCGGCACCCGCTCACCGTGCGACCGCTTTCGACGAACCCGAAAGCGACACCGTGATCAATTTCGGTTTCCGTTCGGGGCGCGACTTCACGCCTGAACGGGCGCGCGGCGACAATGTCTACCCCATCCTGGCCGACCATCTGAAAGGCCTAGCGAAAGCGGGAAAACGTCCCCTTCTTGCGACCTATTCCAAGGGCAGCAGGGCTCGCATAGCCTCGATCCTGGAAGAAGCCGGCACGCCAGTGCAACTGGCCGATACTTGGCAGGAGGCGCTGGGACTTTCCGCCAAGGGCAAACCTGCCGCGCTGATCCTGCCCATCGAGGCAAGCTTTGCCAATGACGAGATGGAACTGCTGACCGAGCAGGACATTCTCGGTGACCGGCTCGTGCGTCGCAAGAAAAAGCGCAAGGACGCCGATGCCTTCCTCGCCGAACTCCAGGCGCTGGGCGTCGGCGATCTCATCGTCCACACCGAACACGGCATCGGCAAATATCTCGGCCTGGTGCCGATACCCGTCGGCAAGTCCAAGCACGACTGCGTCCAGCTGGAATACCGCGGGGGCGACAAGCTGTTCATCCCGGTCGAGAATATCGACGTCCTCAGCCGCTATGGCAGCAGCGAAGATGCGGTGCAGCTCGACCGGCTGGGCGGCGAAGCATGGCAGAAACGCCGTGCCCGTCTGAAGGAACGCATCCGCGAAATCGCGGGCGAACTGCTGAAGGTCGCAGCCGCTCGCGCGTTGAGAAAGGCGCCCGTGCTGGAGGTCGAACCCGGCCCCTACAACCAGTTTCTCGATCGTTTCCCATGGGAAGAAACCGACGATCAGGACCGCGCCATTTCAGACGTTCTGGGCGATCTGGAAAGCGGCAAGCCGATGGACCGCCTGGTGTGCGGCGACGTGGGCTTCGGCAAGACCGAAGTCGCCCTGCGTGCCGCATTCGTAGCGGCCATGAACGGCCAGCAGGTCGCCGTGGTTGCGCCCACCACCCTTCTTGCCCGCCAGCATTTTGAAAACTTCGCCAACCGCTTTTCAGGATTCCCGCTCAAGATAGGCCGGCTTTCACGGCTCGTTCCGGCCAAGGAAATGAAGGAAACCCGCGAAGGGCTGGAAAAGGGCGATATCGACATCGTGGTCGGCACCCACGCCCTGCTGTCCAAGCAGACGCAGTTCAAGAACCTTGGCCTCGTGATCGTGGACGAGGAACAGCGGTTCGGCGTGACGCACAAGGAAAAGCTGAAGCAGCTGCGCGCCGACGTGCACATGCTCACGCTGACCGCGACACCGATCCCGCGAACACTGCAGATGGCGATGACCGGCCTACGCGAACTTTCGACCATTCAGACCCCGCCCGTCGACCGCCTCGCCGTGCGGACCTACGTGATGGAATGGGACGACATGGTGATGCGCGAAGCCTTGCTGCGCGAACACCATCGCGGCGGACAGAGCTTCATCGTCGTCCCGCGCATCTCGGACATGGAGGGGATTTCCGACTGGCTGCACGAACATGTTCCGGAAGTGAAATTCGTTGCTGCCCACGGACAGATGGGAGCAGGCGAAATCGAAGAACGCATGAGCGCCTTCTACGAGGGCAAATACGATGTGCTGCTGGCGACGACCATCGTCGAGAGCGGGCTCGATCTTCCCAGTGCCAACACGATCATCATCCACCGCGCCGATATTTTCGGTCTGGCCCAGCTTTACCAGCTTCGCGGCCGGGTGGGCCGTGCGAAACTGCGGGCCTATGCCTACCTGACCTACGCCGCCGATACGCAGCTTACCGAAGTGGCCGAAAAGCGGCTCAAGGTGCTGGGCGACCTCGACAGTCTCGGTGCGGGCTTCCAGCTTGCCAGCCACGATCTCGACATCCGCGGCGCGGGCAATCTGCTGGGCGATGAACAGTCCGGGCACATCCGCGAGGTCGGCTTCGAACTTTACCAGTCGATGCTGGAAGACGCGATCCTCGCTGCCAAGGCCGGGGAGCTTGGCCTCGAAGCCAAGCGCGAGACGGTCAGCCCGCAGATCACCGTCGACGCGCCCATCATGATCCCGGAAGAATACGTTCCCGACCTTGCGGTTCGCATGGCGCTGTATCGCCGCCTTAACGATGCCGCGGACAAGGCGGAAATCGAGGCGCTGGCCGCCGAAATGATCGACCGCTTCGGCGACCTGCCGGCAGCCACGGCCAATCTGGTGCGGCTGATCGAGATCAAGCATCAGGCGATAGAGGCGAATATCGCCAAGATCGACGTCGGCGCGCAGGGCACGCTCGTCACCTTCCACAAGGACGATTTCCCCGACGGTCCGGGCCTGCTGGCCTACGTGGATCGCCTGCAGGGTACAGCCAAGCTTCGCCCCGACATGAAGCTGGTGATCAGCCGTGCATGGAATTCACCCGAAAGCCGCCTCAACGGGCTGTACCAGCTGACCAAGGGCCTTTCGGCAATCGTGAAGAAAGCGCGCAGCCGGAAGCAATAGCGCGGTCAGGCCTTGGCAAGCGCCAGGAAATCGTCCGCAGCCATGGGTTCGGACCGCAAGAAGCCCTGATAATACGCGCACCCTTCGGCGGCGATAAGCGCACGCTGCGCTTCCTGTTCGACCCCCTCGACGACAACGGCGAGATCAAGCGCTCGCGCCATGGCCAGAATTGCGCGGAACACCGCAAGGTCGCGTTCGTCTTCGAGGACGCCATCGATCATCGAGCGATCCAGCTTGATACAATCGATCGGCAAGATCTTGAGGTAGCGAAAATTACAGAAACCCGCACCGAAGTCGTCGAGCGCGATGCGGATGTCGAAGACCTTCAGCTGGTCGAGAACATGGCCGACGCGGTCGAGGTCGCCCAGCAGGACTTGTTCGATGATTTCAAGCGTGATCCGCGACAGTGGGAACCCGATCCGTTCGGCCAACCGCGCAAATTCCATTGCGAAACTTTCGGCCGCCAGATCGGCAGGGGTTATATTCAGCGAAAGCCGCAATTCCGGCGGCCAATGCACCGCCTGCTCCAGCGCGCGCTGCGCGATATGCCGGGAAAGCTGTGCCGTATGGTCGGCCCGTTCGGCGATCTGGAACAAGGTGCTTGCACCGATCCGGCCGATTTCAGGGTGATGCCAGCGCGCCAACGCCTCGGCCCCGATCATCGCATCATCCTCCAGCGCGTATTGCGGTTGAAAAACGATCTCGATCTCATCGTTGTCGATGGCGGCCAGCAGGTCCGCTTCCAACTGGCGGAAGGAACGACCCGATCGTGCAACTTCGCCGGTCGACCAGTCGATCCTCTGACCCTGGCTGACACGCATGCGCGCGGACACTTCCGACAGGCGGTCCAGGATGCGGTCCAGCCCGTCGTTCTGCGTCACCCGCATCAGCGAAATCCGCGGCCACATTCGCAAGCTTGCACCGCCTTCCGGATTGGCAATCGGCATGGCGATGGCATCGGCAAGCGCTTCGGCGAGCCATTGCCACCGCTCGCGGCTGCATTGCTGGCGCGAAACGAGCAGGAAGGTGCTGCCGCTGATCCGGGCGGCAAGCCAAGCGGTGCTTTCCAGTTCGTCGACGGCGAAATGCCTGATCCGCTGTGCCACTTCGACAAGCGCGCCGTCGCCGGCGCTTTCGCCGAACGCCACGTTCACGGTGTCGATCCGTCCTAGCGAAATCAGCATGGCATGGATGGGGCACGCGATGGTATCGCGGGGCCAGTCTTGCTGCCAGCGGTCGATCAGCGCGCGCGCGGTTGCGCCGTCGGCCAATCCGGTGAGGCTGTCTCGCGATTCGTCTGTCGTTACGTGGGCCATAGTTGCCATGTGAGCGCTCTTATCGCGCCGACCCTCATGTTTGACCAGTAATTCCGTTCTGTTGCCAAATGGGACGTGTAACCATAGGTACGCACCGGAACACCCGCCCATGCCGGCCGGGATCGGGGGGATGGGGAAAATCATGGCAGAATACAAACGCCTCGCCCTGCTTGTCTCCGACACCGACCGCGCCAAGGAAGCCGCGATCGAACTCGCCAACCTGACCGATTGGGTTCCATTGGAAGATGCGGACGCGGTGGTGGTGCTGGGCGGCGACGGATACATGTTGCAAAGCCTGCATTCGATGCTGGACAGCGGGCGCATCATCCCGGCCTACGGCGTCAATCTGGGCACGGTGGGGTTTCTGATGAACCGCAACCGCAAGTTCGACACCCTTCTGGGCCGTATCGGGCGGGCGAAACCACACCGCATTGCGCCGCTCTTCATGCAAGCCGTGACGCAGGATGGCGAAATGCACAGTTTCTGCGCCATCAACGAAGTGTCGCTGCTGCGCGAAACGCGACAGACCGCCAAGATCGAAGTCTCGGTCGACAACAAGGTCCGCATTGCAGAACTGGTTTGCGACGGGGTGCTCGTATCCACACCCGCGGGTTCGACCGCCTACAATCTTTCCGCGGATGGCCCGATCCTCCCGCTCGATTCGAACCTTCTCGCGCTCACCCCTATCAGCCCCTTCCGGCCACGCCGCTGGCATGGCGCGATCCTGCCCGACCGCAGCGAAATACGTCTGCGTGTCCTCGAAGAAGAGAAGCGCCCCGTCAGCGCGGTGGCCGACCAGCGCGAATTGCGCGACGTTGCCGAAGTGCGCCTCGCCATCGCGCGGGAGAAAGAGCTGACGCTGCTGTTCGACCCTGGTCATTCGCTCGACGAACGCATCGTTGCCGAGCAGTTCATGGTGTGATTTGCACCCTGCCTGCCGCGCCGCACAATTTTTGCCAATTGCCTGCTTGCCAAACCAAATCAGCGCCCATATAGGCGCACCCCTGCCGTATAGGCTGCTCCCCGATAGCTCAGCGGTAGAGTAGGTGACTGTTAATCACTTGGTCGTTGGTTCGAATCCAACTCGGGGAGCCACTTTCTACCAAAGCGCCAGCAAGAGGCGTCCGCCCACCCAGATGGTGAGGGCGGCGGTGGCAAGCCTTATCCAGCGCTGAGGCAGATATTTCACGGCCAGCAGGCTACCCAACTGGCCCCCGATGGCCACGGCAATCAGAAGCGGTAATCCGAGGTCGACAGCGGCCGCCAGGCGCCCTTCCCCGCCCTTCAGCACCTGTCCGGCAATCCCGAAGAGGGAATTCACCAGGATGAACACGCTGGCGGTTGCAGCGATCCCCCGCGCCGTGTTCCAGCGGGCGAGATGCAAGAGCGGAGCAAGGAAAATTCCGCCGCCGATGCCGACAAGTCCGGCCAGAAAGCCCAGCGGTGCAGCCGCGAACGGCATGAGCGGCGCCAGCTTGGCGGGTCGTTCGGTGCTCTCGGTGATCGGCAACAAGAGAGCCAGGCCAGCCACGACGAGGCTGCCCCCCAGCAGCGCCATGAAGGCGCTCTCCTCGATCGGGGTGATCCCCCCGACAAACGCGGCAGGTGCCGCGATTGCCGTCAACGTCAGCGCCCCTTTCCAGGGCGTCACACCGGCTCGAGCGAAACGAACAGTGCTGCCGGCGACCACCACGATATTACAGGTCAGCGCCAGAAGCGGGAGTATGCGGTAATCGACATCCGAGAGCGCGAGCAGCGCGCTGTAGGTCGACCCACCGCCAAAACCGACACTGGCGTAAAGGACGGCGGTCACGAAAAAGGCGGCAACGAGCCAGATCATGCCCGTGCCGCCCTAACCGTCATCCCGCCAACGGTCGATCAGGCGCCGCCGCCGATCGCCCCGTGGCAATGCTTGTACTTGTTGCCCGAACCACACGGGCACGGCGCGTTGCGGCTGACTTCCATGCCCGCATAGGGATTTTCCGACACGGAGCCACCCGGCCCCACGGCCGCGCGTGCGCTGCCCGCAAGGGCGCCGAACAAGGCCGCCCGCTGCGCCGATCCATCGCCGTCGCCGGAATTTTCGAGACCGGTGAGCGGATCGATATGGCCAGTAAGGAAATCGGGCAATTCAGGCAGGTCGATCGGGGGAAGCGGTTCCGGTTCGCGCAATTCGATGCGGATGAGCTTGTTCGTCACCGTTTCGCGCAGCTTGTCGAGCATGCTTTCGAACAGGGTGAAGGCTTCCTGCTTGTATTCGTTGAGCGGCTGCTTCTGCGCATGGGCGCGAAGGCCGACCACCTGTCGCAGGGCATCGAGCGTTGCGAGGTGATCTTTCCATTCGCCGTCAAGTTCCTGAAGAAGAACGCTCTTTTCGATCCGCCTCCACAAGGCAGGATCACCGGCCGCCTGCTTGTTGTCCATGACGCGGTCGGCTTCGGTGCGAATCCGTTCCTCGATCAACTCGGGTTCGACCTGCTCTTCCTCCAGCCACTCTTCCATGGGGAAGGTCAGGCCCAGGACTTCTTCGGTGCGCTCCTTCAGGCCGGCGATATCCCATTGCTCGGGATAGCTTCCCGGCGGGCACGCGGCCGATACGATCGAATTGATCGCGTCGTGGCGCATGTCGACCACGACATCGTCCACCGCTTCGCTGTCCATGATCTCGGCGCGCTGTTCGTAGATGACCTTGCGCTGGTCGTTCATGACATCGTCGTACTGGACGACCTGTTTGCGAATTTCGTAGTTGCGCGCTTCGACCTTCTTCTGCGCGGTTTCGATGGCTTTCGACAGCCACTTCGACCCGATGGCTTCGCCATCTTCGAGGTTCGAATTCATCATGCGGCTGAACAGCGTGTCTGGGCCGAAAATTCGCAGAAGGTCGTCTTCGAGACAGAGGTAGAACCGGCTGAGGCCCGGATCGCCCTGGCGACCGGAGCGCCCGCGAAGCTGGTTGTCGATACGGCGGCTTTCGTGCCGTTCCGTGCCGAGAACGAACAGGCCCCCCGCCTCGAGAACCTTGCGCTTTTCTTCCTCGACTTCGGCCTTGATGCGCGCGATCGCCTCGTCCTTCTCCGGACCGTCCGGCATTTCGGAGAGTTCGTCGTCGATGCGGAAATCGACGTTGCCGCCGAGCTGGATGTCCGTCCCGCGGCCAGCCATGTTCGTGGCGATGGTCACGGCACCGAGACGGCCCGCCTGCGCCACGATGTGCGCCTCGCGTTCGTGGAAGCGGGCGTTGAGCACTTCATGCTCGACCCCTTCGTCGTGCAGGAACTGGGACAGCAGCTCCGATTTCTCGATCGACACCGTGCCGACCAGAACCGGTTGGCCGGTTTCGTATTTCTCGGCGATCGCCTTGGCGATGGCTTTGAACTTGTCCTGCGTGTTCTTGTAGAACTCGTCGTCCTCATCGATGCGCTGGATGGTCACGTTGGTCGGAATCTCGACCACGTTCATCTTGTAGATATCCCAGAATTCCGCGGCTTCCGTGGCTGCCGTACCGGTCATCCCAGAAAGCTTGGGGTACATGCGGAAATAGTTCTGGAAGGTAATCGACGCGAGGGTCTGGTTCTCGGGTTCGATCTTGACGCCTTCCTTGGCTTCCACGGCCTGGTGCAGGCCGTTGGACCAGCGGCGACCGTCCATCATCCGTCCGGTAAACTCGTCGATGATGACGACCTTGTCGTCCTTCACGATGTAATCGGTATCGAGCTTGAACATGTGCACCGCGCGCAAGGCCTGGTCGAGATGGTGGACAACCTGCGTGTTTTCCACGTCGTAAAGGTTTTCCGTTTCCAGCAGGCCCTTTTCGATCAGGATCTTCTCCGCTTCCTCGGTACCTTCCTCGGTCAACTGGATGGTGCGCTGCTTTTCGTCCTTCTCGAACCACAGGGCGGGGAATTCCTTCACCACTTCATCGATCGAGATGTAGAGATCGGACTTGTCTTCGGTCGGGCCGGAGATGATCAGCGGGGTACGCGCTTCGTCGATCAGGATCGAATCGACTTCATCGATGACCGCGAAATTGAAGGGGCGCTGCACCATTTGCGTGCGCTCGTGCTTCATGTTGTCGCGAAGGTAATCGAAGCCGAGTTCGTTGTTCGTCGAATAGGTGATGTCGGCGTTGTACGCTTCCCGCCGCTCGAATTCGTTCAGGTTGGGCACGATCACGCCGATGGTCAGTCCCAGGAACTGGTGCAGGCGGCCCATCCAGGCGGCGTCGCGCTTGGCCAGGTAATCGTTGACCGTGACCACGTGAACGCCCTTGCCCTCGATCGCGTTGAGGTAGGTCGCAAGAGTGGAGACCAGCGTCTTGCCCTCGCCCGTCTTCATTTCCGCGATTTCGCCGCGATGGAGGACGATACCGCCAACCATCTGCACATCGAAATGCCGCATGCCAAGGACGCGGACCGAGGCTTCGCGTACGGTTGCGAAGGCTTCGGGCAGGATATCGTCGAGCGACTTGCCGTCAGCCAGCTGGCTGCGGAACTTGTCGGTCTGGGCCGCCAGTTCTTCGTCGGTTAGAGCCTGAATTTGCGGCTCCAAGGCATTGATCTGGTTCACGATCTTGCCGAGCGATTTGACGTAGCGGTCGTTGGAAGAGCCGAACATGGCCTTCATCACGGAATTGAGCATGGGGATGGCACCTTGAGGTGAATTCTATGGGAAAATGCCCGTGCACACAGATTGTGCCGGGCAAATCGATCAAAATCCGGGAACGCGCGCTATTCGTGAGCGCGGTCGGGACCGAACATGACGGTGGGGATGACCACCGTAACCGCTTCGGTCGGACGGCAAGGGGTGGTTTTTTCGCCCCTCAGCTTTTGCTGGCGCTGACGTTCGGCACAGGTGACGACTTCGGTCTTGCCCGATGGATCGGCCTTCTGGCTGACCTCAAGTGTGGCGCCCAGCACTTCGACCATATTGGCGTGCACAGGCGTGCCGACGGCCGCAAGACCGGTGATTAGCGCGAGGCAGGCGAACAGACGACGAAGCATTGCCATGCCCAGATAAGCCTTCCAATTCATTGCGTCCACCCCCGGTTGACCGTTTACCCAAGGCCGTAGAGTTCGTATCGGCTTGCCTATGGATCTCGAACGCTCGCCCCTCGCCCTTCCCTTTCCCGACCTGCCGCCCATCGCGGGGGTCACGCTGCGCGTTGCACGGGCGCGCTACAAGGACTGGGATCGGTGCGATCTGACCTTTGCCGAACTGGCCGCAGGCACGGTCGTCGCGGGTGTTTTCACCAAGAGCGCCTGCGCATCGAGCGAAGTCGAATTGGGGCGCGAACAGGTCAGGCTCGGAAGCGCGCGGGCGCTTGTGGTCAACGCAGGCAATTCCAACGCATTTACCGGTTACCGCGGGCGCGAGGCGGTGGAACTGATCATGGCGCAGGTCGCCGAGGCGCTCGACTGTCAGCCCAGCGAGGTGTTCGTATCCTCCACCGGCGTGATCGGTGTGCCGCTGCCGCAGGACAAGGCCCGAGCGGGAATAGCGGCCGCCTTGTCCGCAGTGCCATGCAGCTGGGAAGATGCGGCCAGCGCCATCGGAACCACCGACACCTTCACCAAGGGCGCGGCTGCATCGGCGATGATCGGTTCGACCCGTGTGGAAATCGCGGGCATCATCAAGGGCAGCGGAATGATCGCACCCGACATGGCCACCATGCTGGGTTATGTGTTCACCGACGCCAGGGTCGATCCAGCCTTCCTGCAGGAGATGCTGACCCGCGCCAACGACGCGACATTTTCCTGCATTACTGTCGACGGCGACACATCCACGAGCGACACAGTTCTGGCCTTTGCAACCGGCAAGGCTGAAAATTCCCTGTTTTCCTCATGGGACGACAGCGGTGCCGACGCGTTCTATTGCGCGCTTCTCGATGTCTGCCGCCAGCTGTCCCACCTCGTCGTGCGCGACGGCGAAGGTGCACAAAAGTTCATTTCCATCGAAGTGACCGGGGCGCACAGTGATACCAGCGCACGCCGTGTCGGTCTGGCCATTGCCAATTCCCCCCTCGTGAAGACGGCAATCGCCGGTGGTGACGCCAATTGGGGCCGCGTGGTCATGGCTGTCGGCAAGGCGGGGGAACCTGCGGATAGGGACAAGTTGTCGATCGGGTTTGGCGGAACCTGGGCCGCAAGGGACGGGCAGCCGCTGGCAGATTACGACGAGACGCCGGTGGCAAAACACCTCGAAGGACGGGATATCGCGATCGCGGTCGATCTCGGCATCGGTGAAGGCCGCGCCACAGTCTGGACGTGCGATCTCACGCATGGGTACATCGACATCAACGCCGATTACCGGTCGTGACCACGCTCGACCGCGCGATCCACGCGTTGGTGCAGCGGGTTACCCAGCAGGTCATTTTGCCGCGCTATCGCAATCTGGCCAGCGGTGAAATCATCGAGAAGTCGGACGACGACCTCGTCACGATCGCCGATCGCGAAGCGGAAGCCATGCTCTCGGAAGGGCTGGCATCGCTCGACCCTTCCATTGCTATAGTCGGCGAGGAAGCGGCCCATGCCGACAAATCCGTGCTCGACCATCTGGCCAACGATTGCTGGATCATCGATCCGATCGACGGCACCCATAACTTTGCCCACGGCAAGGCTCCGTTCGGCATCCTGCTCGCCCGCGCATCGGGCGGTCTGGTGCAATCGGGGTGGATCTATGACTGCCTGACCGGCCGGTTCTGCCACGCCCACCGCAGCAAGGGCGCATTCGTGGGCGATTCCGCGATCAAGGCGCGCGGCACCGGAAGAACCCCTCAGGTAGCCGCCATCTCGGTCATCTTCCTTGACGAGCAGCGGCGCGAGGCGGTTGGTCGGCACATGGCACCGCATTACCGCACTGTGGAAACGCCGCGCTGTGCGGCGGAACAGTATCCGCGGCTCGGGCTGGGCGAAAACGACGTGTCGTTTTTCGAACGAACGCTGGCATGGGATCACGCCGCCGGCACGCTCTGGCTGGAAGAGGCCGGCGGCAAAGCCGCGCGGCCCGACGGATCGCCCTATCGGGTCGACGATTGGGAACGCACGGGCCTGCTGGGTGCGGCGAGCCCGGCCTTGTGGGACGAGCTCGCCAATCACTATTCGAAACTGGGTTAGAGTACGCTCTCAAGCCATTGCTTGAGCTGGCCCTTGGGTGCTGCGCCGCGCATCTGCGCAGCGGGCTGACCGTTCTTGAAAAGGACCAGGTACGGAATCGACTGCACACCCATTTCGCCCGGAATGCCGGTGTTTTCCATGATGTCCATCTTGGCGATGGTCACCTTGTCGGACATTTCATCGGACAATTCTTCGAGTGCCGGAGCGATCATCTTGCACGGGCCGCACCATTCGGCCCAGAAATCGACCAGAACGGGCTTGTCGCTATCGAGCACGTCGGCCTTGAAGCCTTCGTCGGTGACATTGATGGTGGCCATGGGATTCTCCTGAAATTCTTGGTCTGCAGTTATCTGGGGTGCGGGTATCGATTACTCAACAACCGGCAGCGCAAAGCTTTCCTGCCGGCCTGCAAATGCGCTCTTGTAAGCTTCGAGACGGGCAGGCGGCAAGGCGATCAGTAACGGGGTCTGCGTATAGAGCACGGCGGCCTCCACGGTGCGGCCGGGATAGACGACCTCAAGCGCCGCGACATAGGCGGCCATCTGCCGCATCGTGCTTTCCGGCACATCATCGAAGCTGGCCGGTGGGCGGCGCGCTGTCTTGAAATCGACAACGGTGACCTTTGTCGCGGTGACGAGAAGCCGGTCGGCCGTGCCCATAACCACCTGGCCTTCAACCGTAGCGGCCAGGGGAATTTCCGCCAGCGCGTCGGGTCCGAAGATCGCGGCAAAACCGGGTTCATCGATCACGGCAAGTGCGCGTGCGAGCATTTCTTCGCGGGCAGACGGAGCGAGTTCGGGCGCCTGCTGTTCGAGCCAGTCGCGCGCGCGCGCCGCGCGCTCGTCCACGGGGACTTGCGGCACGCGTTCCAGAAGCGCGTGGATCAACGTGCCGCGCCGCGCGGCTTCCGCTGCGTGCGCAGGCGGAAGGGGCGGATCGCTTCCCTCGACCTCGCCGAGGCCAGACGGCGCGAGCGGGCGCGGCGGACGCGGTTCCGGACCGACCGGTCGCTGCGCCCAATCGGGCAGCGCAGGCGCAGGTTGCGGCAGGCCCGCTTTCGCTTCGGCAGGCAGAGACGGTGCGCGCGCGCCGATTTCCCACCGTGCGCCCCAAATGTCATCGGCCAGGCCTTCGCCGTCATCGAACAGGGTCCGCAGCCGTGCGTACCAACTGTCTTCGTGCGGGCCATTTCGTGCGTCACGCGGGCCAAGCGACCCACCGATGAACAGCGCCTCCTCGGCTCGCGTCATCGCGACGTACAGCAGACGCCAGTGTTCCTGCATCGAGCGGGCAGCGTAATCGTCCGCAGCCTTCAGGATCGGTCCGATTTTCTCGTCCTTGGTCAACCCCGGCAAGGGCACCACCCGCGTTTCATGGCCGCCAGGCGGCGTATCCGCCAATTCGAGATCGCCCGAAGGATCAGGCCGGATCGCGGCGTCCGCCAGGATCACGATGGGCGCCTGCAGACCTTTCGATCCGTGCACGGTCATGACCCGAACCTGGTCGCCGCCCTCGCCCGCTTCGCGTTTCAGTTCACCATCGCCGGCATCGAACCAGCGAATGAACCCCTGCAGGCTCGGCACATGCGCGCTGGCATAGGCGTTGGCTGCGTTGAGCAATTCGTCGATCGGATCGTTGGCTTCGCGCCCCAACCGCGCGACCAATCTGCGCCGCCCATCCATCGGCCCGACAAGTATCCAGTGCAGCAATTGCTGCGGCGTATCGAAATCGGCGCGCCGCAATATCTCGCGAAGATTCGCAACCGTCCCAGTCGCCAACGCCGCCTCGCCTGCGCGCAAGTGTTCCCACAACCGCGTGCCCTTGGGGCGATACCCGTGTTCCAGCAGGTCGTCCTGATTCCATCCGACAAGGGGGGAAACCAGAAGGTTCGCAAGATTGAGGTCGTCGAGCGGTTGTGCAGCGAAACGAACGGCCGCCATCAGGTCCTTGACCGCCAGCGGATTGCCTAGCCGCAGCCGATCGACCCCGGCAACCGGCACGCCGTGGCCATACAGGCGCGCAACGATCAGTGCGGCGAGGTCACGGCGTTTCTGGACCAGCACCATGATATCGCCCGCCTGGGCGCGGCGCTTGCCGTTCTTCACGAGCGTGAAGCCGGGCCCTTCTTGGTCGAGCCAATCCCTGACCTGCCGGGCGATTTTGTCCGCCATCAGCCGATCATGCCGATCAAGCCAGCCTCCGCCTTCATCGTCGGTATCTGGGTCTTCATCGTAACCGTCAGGCCCGCGAACATCCTTCCACAGCGTCACGATGCCCGGATCGGTGCTGCCGACGTGCGGATCGTCGCGCATGTCGAGGCCCAGACCTTCGTGCCCGATCGCATCGATGGCTGAATCGACGAAACCCAGCACTGTGGCGTTGGTGCGGTAACTTTGGCCCAGGCCAAACTCTTCCAGACGCCGGATGGCGGGGGCATCGCGAAGATTTTCGGCGGCATCGGCGGTGGCGGCCATCCTGTCCCTGAAATAATCGCGCGCCTCGCGAAAATTTTCCGGACTTGTTCCCTGGAACCCGAAGATCGCCTGCTTGTAATCCCCGACCGTAAAAATGGTTCGCACCGCGCCTTCGCGCGCACCGATGCCCGAAAAATAATCGTCCGTCAGCGCCTTGATTATCGCCCACTGCGCCGCGTTCGTATCCTGCGCTTCGTCCACCAGGATGTGATCGAAACTGCGATCCAGCTTGTAACGGATCCAGTCAGACATCGCGTTGCTGGACAACAGGTCCGCCGCGCGCGCAATCAGATCGTCGAAATCGACCAGGCCTTCGCGTTGCTTCGCGGCTTCCCATCGCAGGGCAAAGGCACGGCCCACCTCAAGCTGCGGGGCGAGATAGCCGGAAAGTTCCACCAGCGCGGCGCGCTCACGGACGGCTGCGACCGCTTCGGACAAGGTCGCCTGATGTGCGGGGAGAGAGGGATCGACCTTCTCCGCCCCCGCCATCTTTCGCGGTGCGCCGTCCTTCTTGAGAAAGGAGTCGAGAAACCCGTCGAGCGCGCTCAACCGCCCGGCGCCGTCCAGCGCCAACCAATGTTCGGCAAAATTGGCCGCATTCTGGCCCGTTGCGGCGGACCAACCCCGCGCCGCATCGCGGCAACTCTTCAGGGTGGCGACCGGGAAAGTCCCGTCGAGGCATCCTTCGGCCACCCAGCTTTCATCCGCGTCGGCGGGAATTCCCAAAAGCTGGCGGACCCGCCCCAACATCGGCGGCTGCCAGCTTGCGGGCCCCTTCCACAGGTCCATGTGCCTTGTGCATCGCATCAACCATCCGCGAACCGCGTCAGGGCCCTTGCGACGGCTCATTTCGGCGATGGCTTCGCGGTTCGCGGGATTGCCTTCGGCCAACAGGTCGGAAAGCACCTGGCGGCTTAGCAGATCACGCTCGCGATCCTCGATCGGCCTCGAGCCGGGCAGAACGTCGGCCTCGCTCGGGAACGCGGCGAGGAGGTATTGGGCAAAAGCATGGATCGTATCGATCCGCATCCCGCCCCCGGGGCAATCGAGCACGCGCGCAAACAACGCACGGGCGCGGGCCTGGGTGTCGGGGTCGATGGGCGCGCCGAGATAGGCAAGCTCCCGCGCGAGATCGGCGGAAGCCATCCGCACCCAGCGCGCCAGCACCGAATTGACGCGAACGGCCATTTCCGCCGCGCCCGCCTTGGTGAAGGTGAGGCACAGTATTTGCGAAGGGTCCGCACCCGGTTCCAGCAGCAGGCGCAGAACGCGGGCCGAAAGCACCTGCGTCTTGCCTGTACCGGCGCTGGCCGAAAGCCACACGCTGTCCCGCGGGTCGACCGCCGGGCGCTGTTTACCGCGCAGTTCGTGAACCTTGCCGCTCATGCCGATTGTCCGCCATCCTGCAACGCGATCCATTCATCCAGACGCATCAACTGGTCGAACGTATCGTAGGCCGGGTAATCCGGGTTCTCACGCGCCGTGAACGGGTCTTTGCCCTTGATGAACCGGGCGATCGCTTCGGTCAGCTTGTCGGCTGTGAGAGGCAGAAATTCTTCCGGCACCACACCCGATGTCTTGCGCCCGATCTTCAGAGGCACCTCGACATAACCGAACCCGTGCGGATTATCCGCCTTTGCGCGGCCCAGCGACCAGTACTCGTAATCGCCCGGTTCACCCGATATTCCGGCAAAGCCACCGCGTTCCGCAATCAGGCCGAGTATGCCGAGCTGCAAGGCAAAGCCCTGCTCCACCATTGCCGCGCTCGGAGGCTTGCCGGTCTTGTAGTCGATGATCGCCAGCGACCCGTCTTCGAGCCGGTCGATCCGATCCGCCCGGCCGTGCACATGAACGCCGTGAAAATCCATCGCACCGCTTTTCTCAACCGCGACCACCGCGCGGTCCTGATAGGCGCTGACGGTTTCCTCGACCCATTGGAGCGCCGCCTGAAGCCGCGGCTGCCAAAGCCCGCGGGTCAGTGCATCGGCGTGTTCTTCATCCAGCACTTTCTCCATAATCGGAGCCAGGCGCGCGGCAGGATCGGCTACGCGTTGCTCGTGCCAGCGCTGGAGAATCTCGTGCGCGACATTGCCCTGCCACATGGGCGATGGTTCCGCATCCAGCGGTTCGAGATCGGAAAGGCCCATGATCTTGCCTGCGTAAAACTGGTATGGATCGCCCAGCAACCGATCGAGCGCAGTGGCCGAAATATCGACATCGCGCTGTTCGACGGATGGTTCGGGTTTCGGACGGGAATAGGGCTCCGCCTTTTCGGCACGGGCCATGGCCCGCGCCATATCCACGGCGGCCGTTTCCCTGTGCCGGTCCAGCAGATCCCCCAACAGGGCTTCGACCCGAAGCAGGAACCGGGATGGAATTGCCGGCCCGCCTTCGTCGCGTGACGCGCGGCTCAACACAACCTCGGGCGCGCCGAGCGCACCGGCAAGATCGTGCGCGGAAAGGCCGATGCGGAATTCTGCGCCAGGCACGCCAAGTGTCCTGAGAACCGGCGGTGCAAGCAGGGCGTCCACACCGCCCCTTGCAGGCCAGGTGCCTTCGTTCAGCCCTGCGCAAATGACCATGTCGGCACGGTTCATGCGGCTTTCGAGCAGACCGAGCACCTGAACCCTTGCATGCCCGCCATACGGCGGCCTTACCGCGACCAGTTCCATCGCATCGCGCAACGCCACGGAAGCTTCGCGTGGATCGAGCCGGAAATCCGCCTCGCGCGCGTTCTGCCGCAGTTCCTCGACGAAGGCGGCCAGCGCGCGGCCATCTTCACGGGCCCACAGACCTTCCCCGCACAGCGCTTCGCCTGCGGTCACGAACGCATCGAGCAAGTCGGCGAGCGCGACCTGCGTTCCCATGTCGAGCAGCGGGGAAAGCGCCGCGTCGACCGCCTCATACCATTCCGTCATACGTGGATGGCGTTTGACCAATCGTGCCGCAAGGCGCGAAACCGGCTCCAGCCCCCCGGCCTTGCGGGGGCCGCGCATTTCGCGTTCGATGCGGCGGAGCTGGCGCAACCAGACGCCGCGATCCATGCCGCCATGAACGAACGGATGGCCGAGCAACGCCATGAGCGGCACCGGTGCAGCATCGTCCGCCATGATTTCGGCCAGAAGCAGCAGCAATCGGCCCGCCGCCGTCTGCGAAAGCGGGCGTCCCGCCGAATCGTCCGCCACGATGTTCCACCGCGCCAGGTGATGAACCACGCGCCGCGCCAGTCCCCGATCCGGCGTCACGACCGCCACCCGTTTTTCCGGTTCCTCGACCGCACGCCGGACCAGCAACGCGATTGCCTGCGCCTCTTCTTCCGGGTGCGCGCTTTGCATGATCCGCACGCCGGACAGGCGCCGTTTTTCGGCAGGCAGGTCTACCCAGCCCTTGCTCGCCTCAGGTGGCAGGAACAACGATCCTATGGCGTGACTGCGCTCCGGCGCAGAGGCGGCCAGGCCCTTGCGGTGCCATTGCTGGACCTCCTCGCGCGCTACCCCCATTCGGTTCAGCAGCAATTTGAGGTGGTATTGCGGGTGCGTCACCGCATCGTCGCGCGCGAACGGCGTATCGCCCGGTTGCGGGGCCGCGCCCGCCCGTCCCAGTTCATCCCAAACTTCGCGCGGGATGGTGAGATCGAAATCGGGCAGGACGACCGCACCTTGGGGAAGGTCGGCGACCACGCGAAGCAGCCGGGCGAGCGACGGTGCCGTGCTGGTCACGCCAGCGGCCACCACGGGTGTCAGCGGCGGCGCGTCCTTCCACTGCCGTGCAGCGTGATCGAACAACCGGTTGCGGCGCGTTGCGGCATCCAGTGCGCCCCATTGGTCGAGCTGCGCCAGCCAGACGCGCTGCACCGTGGCGAAAAGGTGCAGGCTGCGCTGCCAGTGGGCAGAAAGATCGGGAAAAAGCCCGATGACCTTTTCGTCCATCAGGTCTTCGGGATTGACCCCTTCGATCAGCAGGCGGTCCATCGTGGCGCCGGTTTCACGCGCCAGGCGCAGCAATGTCGCGCCGCCGGGTGCATCGTCGCCCATGACCTGTGCGATAATCTGCGCCAGCGCAAACAGGCGCCTGCGCGGGTCGATGGCCGGCGGAATATCGCTGGCGCCCAGTGGATCGAGCAGAGGGCCAAGCGTTTCGTCGAGATCGAGGTCCCCGATCACCGCCATGCGGGGCATCAGGAGACCTTGCACACCCGTTTCGCCAGCGTGGCGAACGAAGGCCTCGGCCACGGTTCGGCGGGCACGGCTACTGGGCAGGAGAAGCGTCAGCCTGGCGAGGCCGAGATCGCCATCGGCATACCGCGGGACCAGGCCCGCCACCAGCGCATCGGAAAACCCCCGGTGGGCAGCGATGGAATAGACGAGCGGCCCCGACCGCTCAGCCACCCCGCAGCGCCTCTTCCGTCGGGCGAATGTGTTCAGGCGTGCCGACTTCGTACCAGTTGCCGGTGAAGGCGATGCCGAAAAGCCGGCCTTCGGCGATCGCGCGGTCCCACAGGATATTGGTCGAAAACTTGCCTTCGGGCGGATCGCGCAACAAGCGGTGGGATACAAGCTGGATGCCGGTGTAGATGAACGGCGCGATGCGGCCTGCAACCTTGCGCTTCAGGCAGCCGTGGCCGTCCATGTAGAAGTCCCCCGTCCCGTCGAAATTGAACGCCCGCGCATGGCCGACGACCAGCAAGAGCGCGTCCATCCTTTCGGGATTCCAGCGCGACGACAGATCGGCAAAGGCGTTGCGCGGCCCATCCAGCCAGATGCTGTCGGCGTTGCACGCGAAGAACGGATCGGGAAGCAGGCCAGCGGAATGCGCCTTGACCATGCCGCCGCCCGTTTCCAGCAAGACGTCACGCTCGTCGGAAAAGGTGATCTTCGGCGCGTTTCGCGGGCCGACGTGCGCCTCTATGGCATCGGCCAGATAGTGAACGTTGACGACGGCCTTGGCCACGCCTGCTTCTTCAAGCCGGTCGAGCGCGCGGTCGATAAGCGGTTGCCCGGCAACTCGCACCAGCGGCTTCGGCGTCGAAGCGGTCAGCGGACGCATGCGCTTGCCCAGGCCTGCGGCCATCAGCATCGCCGTATCGGAAACAAGACCGGTCACTGGACCTTGCCGCCTGCGGCGTCGCGGATTTGCTGCGGGATATTGTCGGCAAACCACCGTGCCACGGGGGCCATGGCTTCGTGGGAAAGGTCGCGCTCCATCGCCGTCCAGACACGCGGGATCATCGACAGATACCGATCCTTGCCGTCACGCTTCCACAGGCGGGTGAATATGCCGACGATCTTGACGTTGCGCTGCGCGCCGAGGCGGGCGTAGTCGGCTTCGAAATGATCGTCCGGATCGGCCGCCGCGCGATACCGGCACAGCATGTCGTGCTCCAACGCCTCGGACACGTCGCGGCGGGCATCCTGCAACAGGCTTACGAGGTCATAGGCCGGATGGCCGACCAGCGCGTCCTGGAAATCAATCAACCCCTGTGCGCCCGCCAGCCTGCCCGGCTCCAGCAGCATGATGTTCTCGGCATGATAGTCGCGCAGAACGGTAACGCCGGGGGCCTGCCGCCCCAGTAGCGGTGCCAGGGCCTCGTCCCACGCCGCGCGCCATCCGGCGGTATCGATGTTCAGCCGCATGGCGGGGCAATACCATTCGGTGAAAAGGTCGACCTCGCGGCGGTACACTTCCATATCGTAAGGATCGAAAGGTCCGGGCGGCAGCCGGTGGAGCCGAACCAGCGCATCGATCGCCTGTGCATAGACATGGTGTTCGTCACCGGGGTGTTCATCGATCCATTCGCGCATCCGCTGATCGCCGAAGTCTTCGATCAGGACCCAGCCTTCGGCCGAATTGTGGGCGAGGATATGCGGCGCGCGCATACCGTTTTCGTCCAGCCAACGGGCGACATGGATGAACGGCGCGGGATCTTCATGCGGCGGTGGCGCGTGCATCAGCAGCGCGCTTTTCCCGCCCATGCGGAGGCGGAAATAGCGGCGGAAAGAGGCATCACCAACCAGCGGGGCGATTTCCGCCCCTTTCCAGTCTGTGTCGCCAAGGAACTGGTGAATGCCTTCAGGCAGCGCATCGCTCATGGCCAACGGCTTTGCCAATTGTCGCCCGCGGTTACAACGGCTTCACGCCCCTCGCCCACCTTTTTGAGCGCGATTGAAAGGCAGCCTGCCTCATGCTCGAAGCCACCGGCGTGATCCGGCCACTCCGCGATCAAAGCCGCACCTTCGCGATAATCGTCGAGGCCCAGCTCCTCCACCTCCGAAGGGTGTTCCAAACGGTAGAAATCGGCATGGACCACAGGCACGCTGAGGCCGTCGTAGGCTTCGATGATCGTGTAGGTCGGCGATGGCACCTCGCCTTCGTGGCCAAGCGCCGACAGGATTGCGCGGGCCAGGGTTGTCTTTCCCGTTCCCAGATCACCGGACAGCGCGATGACATCGCCCGGTTCCAGGCGCGCCGCGATCCGTACGCCAAGAGCTTCCATCGCCGAAAGATCGGGCAGATCTATCGTCACGGCAGACTGATGGTTGCGGTGGTTCCGGCGTTCTTGCGGCTCTGGATATCCAGCTTGCCGCCATGCGCTTCGATCAACTGGCGCGCCAGCGGGATGCCGAGGCCGTGCCGCCGTTCGATCCCCTTGCCGTCTGCGGCCATGCGAATCCCCTCGAGCGCGCGGGCAAGTTCGTGCTGCGTCATGCCTTCGCCATTATCCGAAATGACAATGGTGTTCGCGCCGCGGTTCCTGGCAATTTCCACCAGAATACGCCCGCCGCGCGGCGTGCTCTTGATTGCGTTGTCGAGCAATTGCGCGATGGCGCGGCGCAACTGTTGCGGATCGACCGACAACGATTTGCCTGCGCCCCCCTTGAGGTCGAGCGTGAGCCCAGCTTCGACGATCGCATCCTCACGCGCGCGAACGACTTCGGTCACAAGCGGCAACAATTCCGTCTTGGACTTGTGCAGCGGCATGAGGCCCGCTTCGCTTTGAGACAGGTCGAGCACGTTTTCGACCTGTTCGGTCAGCTTGCCGACCGATAGCGAAATCGCCTGCACATACTCCATGGCCTGGGGCGACAGTTCGCCGGCGACACCGCCCGAAAGGAGTTCGGCAAATCCCCCGATCGATGTGAGCGGCGTACGGAACTCGTAACTCATGTTCGCCAGGAAGCGGGTCATCACGGCGTCGGCTTCCTCGAGCGCACGGTTGCGTTCGCGCAGCGCCTCTTCCGCCCGGCGCGATGCGGTCACGTCGAGCACCGTCAGCAGGCCGTTGCCATCGGGCAGCGGCACACCCGCGAAATCCAGCGAACGCCCGTCGGCAAGCTCGATACGGCCTTCGCGTTTCTTGCGGTCGAGCGTTGCCGAGCGGATCGTGTTGCCGACAACCGAAATGGTCTTGGGGTCGGCAAGGTTGGCGGCAATCGCCTCGAGCAGGTCTTCGGCCTGCGGATGCCCGTCCAGCACCTCCGGATCGACGCCCCAGGCACCCGAGAACCCGCGATTCCACAGCTCCAGATGGCCGTCGGGAGCGAACACCGCCAGCGCTTCGAAAAGACTGTCGAACGTGGCCGTGCGGGTGCGCAACAGCGTGTCGCGCATGGCGGACAGCGCGAGCTGTTCGGTGCGGTCTTCGGCAATGACCACAAGGCCGCCATCGGGCAGCGGCTGGGCCACGATCCGCAAGTGGGTGCCATCAGACAGCGGCCACGCTTCTTCGTGGGGTTCATCGGAAAGGAACCACTTGCCGATTTCGCCGCGCCACGCGGGGAAATCGCGCACTTCCGGAATACGGCCGTTTTCACGCGCAATCAGCAGCATCTGTTCAAACGTGGTCCGATCGTTGACCACGCCGGGCGGCAACGAAAACACGCGATGAAACGGCTGGTTGGCGAAGGTCATGCGATGCTGGGCGTCAAACTGCGCCACACCGATGGAAAGCTGGTCGAGCATGGACCGCTGCGCTTCGCGAAAGGCGCGAAATTCGCGTGCCTGTTCTTCCATTTCCTCGATATCGACGGCGTAACCGGCGATCCCTTCGCCCACGAGTGGAAGGTCGGTGACGCGGATGGTACGGCGCGCGTTGTCGATCGTGGCAGACACGATGCGTTCGATGGGTTGGCGGCGATCCGCGGCCTGCTGCGCCACCTGCGCTGCGTTGCGCCCGCCCACGGTTTCCACAAGTTCGATCTGGTTGGTGACGACGGTGTCCGCGCTTTCTGCGCCAACCGCTTCGACATAGGCCCTGTTGACGAGCCGCAGCTTCATATCCGCACCGCGGAACCACATCGGCATCGGGGCCGCTTCGATCAGGCCCACCAGCGCGCCGAAATCGTCGCGGGCGCGTGCCGCGTCTTCGCGCAATTGCGCCAGTTCGATCTGGCTTTCGCTATAGTCGAACACCCACACCAGCGCGGCACCACTGGGGGATACCGCCGGATCGGCCAGCGTTCCGTGCATGGCCAACGCCCGGTTGGAACCGGGCACCGTGACCGACATGCGAAACGGCTTGGCGGTTTTCTGCGTCCGCCGCACGTTCCGGGTCAGTTCTTCCATCTGTTCTTCGCTAAGACCGCTGCCGTCGAGATCGGACAGTTCGCTCAGGAATTCGGGAACCTGGTGCAGGCCAAGCCAGCGCGCGAAACGGTCCGGGGCTTCGATCCGCCCGTCAGTCCGCACGAGCAAGGGAATGGCCGGCGATTCTTCGATCATCCGCGCCAGGCGCAGCGCCGCCTTGCGGCTGGCGACCGATTTCTGCTCCTTGCCGCTGGCGCGCAGCATCACCCACACCGCTGTGGCCGTCCACAGGGCAAGCAGCAGGCCAACGATGGCCAGCAATGCGGGCGATGAATCCATTACCTGCCAGCTATGCCGCATGGCACGGCGATGCAATGGCAAGCCATTGCCGTTCCCCGCAAAGGATTACCGATCAATAGCGATAATGTTCGGGCTTGAACGGCCCTTCGACCGGCACGCCGATGTAATCCGCCTGCTTCTGGCTCAATTTCGTGAGCTTCACGCCCAGTTTGTCGAGATGCAGCGCAGCGACCTTTTCATCGAGGTGCTTGGGCAGGACATAGACGTCGTTCTTGTATCCGCCTGCGTTCTTCCACAGTTCGATCTGGGCGAGCGTCTGGTTGGTGAAGGAAAAGCTCATCACGAAGCTTGGGTGACCCGTGGCGCAGGCAAGGTTCACGAGGCGGCCCTTGCCCAGAACGATGATTTCCTTGCCGTCCGGGAACTTCACCAGGTCGGTCCCCGGTTTCAGCTCGTTCCACTCGTAATTGTCGAGAGCGGAAATCTGGATCTCGCTGTCGAAGTGGCCGATGTTGCACACGATGGCCATGTTCTTCATCGCCTTCATGTGTTCGGCGGAGATCACGTGTTCGTTGCCGGTGGCCGTCACGAAAATGTCCGCGACCTTCACCGCTTCGTCCATGGTGACGACTTCGAAGCCGTCCATTGCCGCCTGAAGGGCGCAAATCGGATCGACTTCGGTCACCAGAACGCGCGCGCCGCCATTGCGGAGCGACTGGGCACTGCCCTTGCCCACATCGCCGAAGCCGGCGACGCAGGCGACCTTGCCCGAAAGCATCACGTCGGTGGCGCGGCGGATCGCGTCGACCAGCGATTCGCGACAGCCGTACAGGTTGTCGAACTTCGACTTCGTGACGCTATCATTCACGTTGATCGCAGGAAACGGCAGCTTGCCGCCCTTGGCGATGTGATAAAGGCGGTGGACGCCGGTGGTGGTTTCTTCCGAAACGCCCTTGATCGCCTTCACCGACTTGGTGAGGTAGCCGGGCTTTGCATTCACGAAAGCCTTGAGCGCGCGCTGCATCTCGATTTCTTCGGCGTTCTGCGGCTCGGGCATTTCGTCGCCCGCTTCCATCCGTGCACCCCACAGCGCGAACATGGTCGCATCGCCGCCATCGTCCAGAATGAGGTTCGCGGTGCAATCGGGATCTTCGTCGCTCGACCAGTCGAAGATCCTGCCGACATAATCCCAGTAATCCGCCAGGCTTTCGCCCTTCACCGCGAAAACGGGAATGTCCTTGGCTGCTATGGCGGCTGCGGCGTGATCCTGCGTCGAATAGATGTTGCAGGTTGCCCAGCGCACGTCGGCGCCCAGCGCGACCAGCGTCTCGATCAGAACGGCCGTCTGGATGGTCATATGCAGCGAACCGGTGATCCGCGCGCCTTTCAGCGGCTGGCTCGCGCCGTATTCCTCGCGCAAGGCCATCAGGCCCGGCATTTCGGTTTCGGCAATGGCGATTTCGGCGCGGCCATAATTGGCCAGCGCGATATCCTTGATGACGTAGTCGGTGAATGCGGTCACGCTGCGGTCCTCGAACTTGCGGGAAGGCGCGCCGCGCAATAAAAATGGGGCGGCGCACGAATGGCGCCGCACCTAGCCCTTCGAGTGATCAAGGGCAACCGCCCCCATGACGCTCGGCACAGGGGGGTTTAACGCGCGGCGAAACGTCCCCCCGCCTGGGGCCGCTGATTCAGCAGCTCGCCTGCAGCCTGACCGAGGTCGGCAGGGTTGCGGGAACGGGCAAGGTCGTGGGTGATCTGCTTCAGTTCCCCGCAACCCAGCCACGGATGTCCCCGTCCGTACTGGTTGGCCATGCCGACGCTGATCCGATCGAGAGCGCGCTTGGCACCCTTGCTTCCGTGCCGTTTCACCAACCCGCTTTCCAGGGTGCGCGCGGCACCGTTCAGCGTTGTGATGTGGTTGGTGGTGAACGCGCGGTAATCCGGCTGGAAATCGTCCTGGCCCATGCGGCACCGCAGCGACGTGACCATTAGCATGATATCGAGCTTGCGGATCTGCTCCGCCTCGCTGCCGGTCACCGCTGCGGCCGATACCGGCGTCAGCAGGATTGCCGTTGCGCTGGCCATAGCCGCGATTTGCTTCGTGAAATTCATGTCCCTGTACTCCCCCGCGGAGCGTCCCGAATGCCCGCCTGAGAGAAAGGTGCGCCTGAAAATTTACCTGACTTTAAACGGCTGCGGTAAAGCGAAATTAACCAAGCGCCTCGGTTGCACTTGGCAACCCGGCGGCCTACCTCTTGGCGAGGATGGGACAGACAAGGAATTTAGCAATGACGATTTCGGTGGGTGACAAGCTACCCGATGTGACGCTGGTCAAGGCAACCGAGAGCGGGCCTGAGAAGGTCCAGTCGGGGGATTATTTCAAGGGCAAGAAAGTGGCGCTGTTCTCGGTGCCCGGTGCCTTCACTCCGACGTGCTCGGCGCGGCACCTTCCCGGCTATGTAGAGAAGGCTGACGAATTCAAGGCCAAGGGCGTCGACGAAATCGTCGCCACGGCGGTCAACGACGCTTTCGTGATGGGCGCGTGGAAAGCGGCCAACGGTGCCGATGCGGTCACCATGCTGGCAGACGGCAACGGCGAATTCGCGCAGGCCGTAGGCCTGACCATGGACGGTTCGGGCTTTGGCCTCGGCACCCGTGGACAACGCTATTCCATGATCGTGGAAGACGGCGTGGTTACCGAACTCAACGTGGAAGCGCCGGGTGATTTCTCGGTTTCGAGCGCAGAGCACATGCTCGGCCAGCTTTAACCGATACCGTCCCGATTGCGGACAAACCTGCGCCCCGTCTTGCTCCTTCGCAAGGCGGGGCGCAGTCTTTTATGCATGGCTAAGGAAGACCACACCCAGGACGATTTCGGAATGCTTCTCGGATGGAGGGCAAATCCGGCTGGCGACAAGATTGCCCTGCTCTTGCAGAGCGCGAGCAAGGTGGTCGAACATTCCGGGGATGTGCGCGAATACCGTTACTTCCTCACCAAGCAGCAGGCGGTGCAGCTCGGCAATTACCTTTACGGTCTTGCCGGGGAAACACCGCCCAGCCCCAAGCCTCAGGGCCTGTTCGGGCGTTGGCTGCGGGGCTAGGTTCGAGCGTTCAGCTCAGTAGCCCATCAAGCTGAGCACTTCCTTGCGGCTGCGCTGGTCTTCGAGGAAGGTACCCATCATCCGGCTGGTGATCATTCCAACACCGGGCGTGCGTACGCCGCGCGCCGTCATGCAGCTGTGCGCCGCTTCGATGACCACCGCCACACCCTGGGGTTGCAGGTTTTCCCAGATGCAGTCCGCCACTTCGGCGGTTAGGCGTTCCTGTACCTGCAGGCGCCGTGCAAATCCGTGCAGAACGCGCGCAAGTTTGGAAATACCCACCACACGGTCGTTCGGAAGGTAGGCGATCGCCGCCTTGCCGATGATCGGGGCCATGTGATGTTCGCAATGGCTCTGGAACGGAATGTCCTTGAGCAGGACGATTTCGTTGTAACCGCCAACCTCCTCGAACACGCGGCTGAGGTGATAGGAAGGGTCTTCGCCATACCCGAGGCAATATTCCTTCCACGCGCGCGCGACGCGTTGGGGTGTATCGATCAACCCTTCGCGCGACGGGTCATCGCCCGTCCATTCGATCAATGTGCGGATGGCAGCCTGCACATTTTCCGGCACAGGCGGCTTGCCGCGCGGATCGTCCTCGTCCGGTCCAACTAAACTGCTCACGAACCCCTGATCCTCCTGATCTTGTCGCGTACCCGTCCCAAGCGGCTGCCATCGCGGAACAGGCCGCCTTTTGCAAACGGCTCGAACATATCGTCGGGATTTTCGGGATCCAGCAAGCTCGACTGCGCGAGCTTTTTCTCGGCTTCGTTCAGGTCTGGCGGGTGATACCGGCGCAGATTGCGGCCGCCATCGGATTGCGAATGATCGATCATGGCGGCAATCGAACCGTGGCGTTCGATCAGTTCATCAATTTCGTCCGCGTCGAGCCCGATGTGCTCCGCCATGAGCGAACGGCGGATCGCGGCGACACCATCGCGGGCGTGATCGTTACCCGGCCGCGCCGCATCCACGAAAACATCGCATTCGCTGTCCAGACCCATGGAACGGTTGTTCAGATTGGCCGAACCGATCCGCAGGATTTCGTCATCGACAATCATGATCTTGGCGTGGACGTAAATTGGCGTTTCACCCGTCAACGGCGTCCAGATCGAAAACCGGCCCTTGTGATCGGCTTCCTCGATGCACCGCACCAGTTCGGCGCGGGCATGGTCCATCGCCTGCTGTTCCAGCCACCCGTCGGCATTGGCGGGATGCACCACGACGACTTCGGGCGGATCGTCTTCTTCCATGCGCGAAATGATCGCTTCGCAAACCTTGCGGGCAGCGAAATACTGGCTTTCGGCGTAGATGAATTTCTTGGCGCGGGCGATATGGAGGACGAACAGATCCTGGATTTCGTTGACCGCGTCCCAATCGCGATAGGCAGCGCGGGTCCGCGCAATGCCGATTTCGACATTCTCGAAATCAGGTTCCAGACCGTCGGGCCACAGGCTCCGGTCGGTACGTTTCATCGGCACCAGCGGGGTGCCGCCAGCCCTTATCCAGCGATCCCTGCCAAGATCGCCCAACGCTTCGGCCACGTCGCCTTCCATCATCATGGACGCATCGTGCCACGGTCCATATTCGAAACCCGATGGTGTCTTGCGCATCGGATCGTGTTCGACATGGTCGCGCGTGTCCCAGCGCTGCACGGTCATGTCGATGCCGCCGCACACCGCGAACGTGGAATCGAGTACGGCAATCTTCTGGTGATGGCTGCATCCCACCGGATGCGCGTTGTCGAACTTGAAATCGATCCTCTTGTGTCGCGCCCAGCGAAGCAGGTCCCACCACATCGACCCGCGGAACGTGAACTTGAACACGCCGAAGCTCCATTTCAGGATATCGATTTCCAACGTGGGCCGGTGCCGGACAAGCCAGGCGATGAACCCGCCGAGCCTGGCGGGGTATTTGCTCTTCCAGCCGCGCTGCCACCAGTGACGCCCGTCCGCCAGGTGGATGCGCGTGTCGAAATCCCACCCGACCAGGAAGATCCGGAAGCGTGCATTCAGCATCGCTGCCTGCATCAGCGAGAAATAGTTCGCGGCATCGATCGCCACATGCACGCGATCCGCATGCGCATAACGCCAGACGCCCGGCTCGACGCTATCGTCGAGCCGGGAGACGTTCTTCGGGTCCGGCTTTTCTTCCGACAAATTTCGTGCCCCCCTTGGCAGCCGTTATTCCTTGGCTTCTTCCTTCTTTTCCGGAGTCACTTCCGCGTCGGCCTTCTCGTCCTTCTTACGCCGCTCGAACACGCTCCGCATATGCTTCATGTCGTCGTCGTCCAGATATTTGGCGAATTCGGGAAAGTGGTCTTCTTCCTCTTCCTCGATGTGATGGCGATAATCGTGGTCGAAGGTCTTGAACTTCGTCAGCCACGCCCCTGACGACATATCGGTGGCAGCGAGGTCGTTGAGCGCTTCGTCCAGTTCGTGATGTTCGGCAACCGAATGGCGCGTATCGTCTGTGGTCGGCGGCTTGCGCAGCATGGTCGAATACAGCGCCTGCTCCTCTGCCGCGGCGTGCCCCTTCAGTTCCTTCGTCAGTTCGGTGAAGAGATTTTCACGCTCGCTGGTGTCGCCGCTGGTTTCCAGCAGCCGATCCAGCAGATCGCGGTGCTTGTCGTGGTCCTGCTTAAGACGTTCGAAAATTTTCTGGGTGTCGGACATGATCGAATCTCCTTTGGGTATCCAACAGGTGAAACGCCGTCGTGTTCCGCTTCCTTGCGCGGCGGATACGAACTTCTCATATCGGGTGCATGAGAAACCACCAAGACGGGCCGACACGGGTGCAGATGCAGGTCATGGCGCAGGCCGTCGTCGCCTCCTTGCCGGTGCATTTTCGCGATCAACTTGGCGATGTAATCCTCAAGGTCGAAGATTTCGCGACGCTGGAGCAGCTGCAAGCCGTGGGGCTGGACGACAGGTGGGACCTGACCGGCCTCTATGAAGGCCAGGCCCTGCCCGATCGCTCGATCTGGGAAAGCGGGACGATGCCGCCATGCATCTGGCTGTTTCGCGAACCGCTGATCGCCGAATGGCGCAGCACGGGCGTGCAGATGGACGATCTGGTGCGCCACGTGGTCGTCCATGAAGCCGGGCATCATTTCGGGTTCAGCGACGAAGACATGCACTGGCTCGAGGACGAAGCCGACTAGGCACCGACAGGATCAAAATCGAGCCCGAAACCACAAAAGGCCACCCTTCTTGCGAAGGATGGCCTTGTATGGCGCGCCCGGAAGGATTCGAACCTCCGACCACCTGATTCGTAGTCAGGTACTCTATCCAGCTGAGCTACGGGCGCGCTGGAGCGGGCCACATACGGGGGCACCATCGGCTTGGCAATCCCTAATCCCACCCTTTTTCAAACAGTCGTGCAGCCAGTTCGATATCGAGCGGCGGCTTGACGAGCGCGGCGATCTGGTCGGGTGTGAACCAGTCCACCGATCCCCCTTCCCGCACACACGGCGGTTCGCCATCCCAGGCCAGAGTGTAAAGAAGAATGACAATCGGCGAACGCGGCCCACCCGCTGGTTCCTGAGCAAAGCCGGCCGGCACCAGGTCGGCTCCGTTGACGACGAGCGACAGCTCTTCCTCGATCTCGCGAACCAACGCGTTTGCGGGGGTTTCGCCCGCTTCCACCTTGCCGCCGGGGAATTCCCACAAGCCGCCGTGATGCTTGTTGGCGGGGCGGCGATGCATGAGCCAACGGCCCGTATCGTCGTGCAGGGCCAGCGCGACCACGCATGTCCATGTCGGAATTTTTTCCATTTCTCTCACACCCTTCAACCTTTTCTTAACGCTGGCAGCCGTAACCACCCAATGTCAGCTTCGACACAGTGACAATGGGGCAATGCTGAAATGGTCAAATTCCTGAGAGAACTGGGACGCGACACAAGCGGAGCGACTGCTGTCGAATACGGGCTGATCCTCGCACTCGTCTTTCTGGCGATGATCGGGGGCATCCAGACCTTTGGTACCGAAGTCATCACGATGTGGACCAATGTCAGGGACAATGTCGCGGCCGTTACCGCGGCCTGACGGAAAGAAAGCGCGTCGGTGTTAGGAATTTCTCAACACCTGATGAGCAAAACGGAAATTGCTCGAACCGGTTAGCCGGGAAGAGCCGGGAACGAAGACTGAACCAGGAGACTACACATGAAATTCTTCACCAAGCTGATCCGCGACGAACAGGGCGCCACTGCAATTGAATACGGCCTGATCGCCGCACTCATCGCCGTTGCTGCCATCACCGCGATGCAGAGCCTCGGTAACGAGCTGAGCACGACCTTCAACAAGGTCGGCACCTCGATGAGCACTGCCAACACGGCTGCTTAATCGGCATAACGCCAAAACGAAGAAGGCGGCGGGAGCAATCCCGCCGCCTTTTTCTTTTTCTGCCGTAATCGTATCGGCAGAAGCGGTGTCGCGGATCAACGTCCGCGAATGACCACCTTGACCTTCTGACCAGCGCTCACGCCTTCGTTCGCACCAAGGCCGTTGAGCACGCGGAAGCGTTCAACCTGGTTATCCGTATAGGCCATGCGCCGGGCGAGCGAGGCAACCGTATCTCCGCTGCCGACAGTCACGACATCCAGAACACGGGGCACGATGCTGCCTGCCTGTTGCGCATCGATGCGCCGCATCGACGAGAACATGGGGTTGAACGCGCTGGCCTGACCGGCCGGGGTAATGGCGAGGAAGTGGTAAGCCCTGTCGTTGGCGAATTCATAGGCGAACACGGTCACATCGATCTGGTCGCTGCCCGACGTCACACGCGCCGTGCTGTACGCTGCGGGAAGGCCGTTCACGGTCGTGCGCTGGATCGCCTGGGGAGTGATCTGCTGTTCCTTGCTCAGACCCGCGAACACGCTGGTGACATAGGCGTTCAGATTGCCGTTATACGGGGCGAGCGTCAGCTGCGCCTTGCCGCTCTGGCCGCTGATCGAAACGGCGCGGGTGCCGTTGATCATATAAAAGCCCTGCGGCGCGGTGAACGCCAGACGCAGCTCAGGATGAATGAACTGACGTCCTTCGATGACGCCCTGCTGGGGATCATCACCATAGAGCAGCCCGTCGATACGCGACAGGAAGGTGTCGCGATTCGTTACACCGGTCATGCCTTGCGCCTTGGCCAATGCGCTTTGGACACGGCTGGCTGGATCGGGGTGGGTCGATGCCCATTCCGGAATGCTCGCGTTGTCGCGGCCCTGGATACGTGCATCGAGCGCGTTCTGCATCGCCAGACTCTGGAGAACGGTGCCCATTGCGCGCGGGTCATAACCCGCCTGGTTCAGATACCGGATGCCAAGATCGTCGGCCTCCAGTTCCTGGGTGCGGGAAAACTTCAGGGTCAGCAGCTGCGAACCCTGCATCGCAAGCTGACCCAGCTGCTGGCCGAAGCCGCCGCCGACCACCGATCCGACGACCGCACCCAGCAGGCCAAGCAGCGAATTCTGCTGCGCCTTTGCCTGCCTGCGCTGCGAGTGGCGCGCCGCGACGTGGCCAACTTCGTGGCCGAGAACGCCCGCGAGTTCGGCTTCGTTGTTCATCAGGCTGACGAGCTGGCGGGTGGTATAGATATAGCCGCCGGGAATGGCGAAGGCGTTGTTCACCGGGCTGTTCAGCAAAGACACCGTGAACGATTCGCGTGCGTTGCCGAGGCCCGACTGAACCGCGATGTTCTTGCCGACCTGTTCGACATACTGCGCCTGGGTCCCGGACATCGCACCGCCGAATTCGGCCAGCAGCTGCGGGTGTGCTTCCGAACCCATCTGGGCTTCGCTCTGCGTGATAGGCGCAGACGCGTCGGGAATTGGTCCGCCAACTGCGGCACAGCCGCCCAGCGCGAGCGAAAGCATTGCAGTGGACGTAACGGCGGTGAATTTGATGCGCGACATTTAAAGGCTCCCCTTGTGCAGGTGTGCGTCAAGGCATCCACCCGCGTGTTCGTTTACGACAAAGGAAACTTGGCGAAGCGGGGCTTTGTTCCCGCGTGCCTTTTTCAGCCTGCGATCTTCAGGAAACGTTCCTCGCGAATCCGCTTCAGTTCGGGCGCTTCGAATCGCTCCAACTTGTCGAGCTCTTCCGAAATAGCGGAGCCGAGCGCGGTGGCTGCCGCACGCGGGTCGCGGTGGGCACCGCCCACGGGCTCCGAAACGATCCGGTCGATCACGCCCAATTGGGCAAGATCCTGCGCGGTTATCTTCATCGCTTCCGCCGCATCAGGGGCCTTTTCGGCGGTGCGCCACAGGATCGACGCGCAACCTTCGGGCGAAATCACCGAATAGACCGCATGTTCGAGCATCAGGACGCGCTCCGCACTGGCCAACGCAACCGCACCGCCCGAACCGCCTTCGCCAACGATCGCAGCGACCATCGGTACGGGCAAGGCAAGGCACGCTTCGGTCGACCGGGCGATCGCTTCGGCTTGCCCTCGCTCTTCCGCCTCCACACCGGGAAAGGCGCCCGAGGTATCGACCAGCGTGACGACCGGCAGGCCGAAACGACCGGCCAGGCCCATCAGGCGGATCGCCTTGCGATAGCCTTCGGGCTTGCCCATGCCGAAATTGTGCTGGATGCGGCTGGCGGTATCGTTGCCTTTTTCATGCCCGATCAAGACAATCTTGCGGCCATTCAGCTTGGCAAAACCGCCAAGGATCGCTTCGTCCTCGCCATAGGCGCGATCACCGCCAAGCGGCACGAATTCATCGAACGCATAGTCCACATAGTCGCGAAAATGCGGGCGCTGCGGGTGTCTGGCTACCTGTGTCTTCTGCCACGGACTCAGCGATGCATACGTGCTGGAAAGCAGGTTTGCGCTCTTGATTTCCAGCCGCTGCAATTCGTTAGAAATGTCGACGTCGTCGCCTTCGGCGGCAGTACGCAATTCGGCGATGCGCTGTTCAAGCTCGGCAACCGGCTTTTCGAATTCAAGATAAGAGATCATCGCCACCCCGCTAGTCGCTCGCGCGGTGGCGGGCAAGAGGATGGCGTTCGTTGACCAGCTTGACGAGCCGCGCGGCATCCACGTGCGTGTATATCTGGGTCGTCGAGATATCCGCATGTCCGAGCAGCGTCTGGAGCGCACGAAGATCCGCTCCGCCTTCCAGAAGATGGGTCGCAAAAGCGTGACGAAGGACGTGGGGGCTGAGTTTTTCAGGAGGCAGGTCGGCTCGGGCGGCGAGCGCCTTGAGCAGCTGAAAAAGGCGCACGCGCGTAAGGTGGCCGGTTCGCGACGGAAACAACCACGCCGAATCCGCATCGCGCAGAGGCAACCATGCGGACATGGCCGCCTTTGCACGCTGACTGACGGGGACCATGCGGGTCTGCCCGCCCTTGCCTGTGACGGTCAGGAACGGGGCGTCGCGCGGCACGGCCGAAACGGGCAGGGACACGAGTTCGGTCGCGCGCAAACCCGATCCGTAAAGCAATTCCAGCAATGCGAGCATTCGCACAGCCAATTTCTCGCCGCTCGAAGCTTCCGTCTCGGCCCGTTCGAATAATGCCGCAATGTCCTCATGCGACAGAATTTTCGGCAACGGGCGGCGTGTCGCTGGACGCGGCAAGGCGTGCGTCGGATCGTCCTCGCGCACGCCCTCGTCCACAAGAAATCCGAAAAACTGGCGAAGGGACGAAACCTTGCGCGCCAGTGTGGCCGGTGCCAGCGAAGCCCAGCCCTGCCCCAGCCTCGCCAACTGAGCCGGCGATGCGCTTTCCAGCGCGCCGCCGACCATGTCATCGGCTTGTTCGAGATCGCGCCCATAGGCCAGGATCGTGTTGCGAGCGGCACCGCGTTCCGCCGCCAGCATTGCAAGGAAATCGTCGATCTGGCTCATTGCGCCCCCACGTCAGGCGCGCGCCACCGCCTCTGCAGCGATCATGCGGGCTTCGGCTTCCATCCCGACCCGGCGCAAGGCCGAAACGATGTGGAAAAGGTGGCGGGCGGTCATGCGATCCCAGCTGTCCCCCTGCATCCCGAGCCCGGCAAGAAACGCGACGAGGGCAGGATTGTTCACCTCTGCCGCGCGGTCGATTGCCCGGGTCCAACGCGTTTCACCGCCCAGACTGAACGACAGGCGGTTGCTGTATTCGGTGACTTCACCCTGATCGACGCGGTCCAGGCCGGCCAGCCCAGCCAGCAGGAATCGGGATTTGCGCTGGCGGGACGATTCGTCCGCATCGGTAAAGGTGTCGAGTTCCCCGTCCGTAACCTTCGCCTGGCGGTCGGGTGCGGCCAACGCCAGCAAGGCCCATCCCAGGCTGCCATCGTCAACGGTATCGGCCCAGCGCAAGGCGTCGCGGTCGAGGCCGGCCGCCAGCATGGACGCGATCAATTCGCCGGCATCATCGGCAAAATCGTCCTGCGCGGGCAACCGCGCCGCTGCATAGGCGGTCAGCACCATTCGGCCGTAGCCATATCCATCAGCGCCGTTCCACACGTCGCGGATGGCGGCGAGCCGGGCAGCCGGATCGGTGCCGACATAGGCTTCGCGCAGCCGCGAGGCGCGCACGGCCGCATCGCCCTGGGCCGAACCCAGCGCAAATATCTGCGAATAGAGGTCGACCATTGCTGCCGATGAATAAAGGCCGCTCTGCGCCGCGACATCGGCTGCAGCCACACGCTGGAGGGGTGACAGCGCCGGAGTAAGTGCGGCGCTTCGGAGCAGGGATTCGGGCAAATCCCTTGCCAGCGATTCCGGCACTTCTTCGCCCAGCGCATTCGCCAGCGCGAACCGCCACGCGGTCATGTCCTCGACATCGTCCCACTCGATGGTGACCGCTTTGCGCCCAGTGCCCGCCGCACCCGAAAAACGCTGCGCGAGCAGCACGTCGATCACCGCGCCTTCGCCGCGCGACTGGAGGCGGCGCAGATCGTTCTGCGCGCGCGTTTCCTCGCCTGCGAAAGCATTGCAGATACCAGCCAGCATCTTCCATTCGGCATCGTCCCGGTCGGTCTTGACCAACCGGACGGCCGGACACGCACCTACGATATCGGCTGTCCCGATATACGCATCGACCGCCGCATTCGCGAGGCCGGGCGAATAGTTCGCAGTGTCGATATCCTGGACCAGCGCGCGGGCGACAGCGTGTTCGCCCAGCGCGTTGAGGGCGCGAACCCTGAGGGCGGCAAATTCAACCGGGTCCATGCCCGATGGCGCCTCGAGACGGCTGGCAAGGGCGCGCCGCATGAGAATGTGCCCCCAGCGCGAAACCATCGGTGCCTTCGTGCCGCGCAGAACCGCCCTGACCAGTGCAGCCGGCTGGTTTGCCAGCGACCCGCGGGGAAGCCCACCCTCGGCATTCGAAATCACACCTGCCGCATCCATCGAACGCCGGGCAGCGGGGGGAATATCGAACTTGGCCTTGAGGCCGAGCAACTCGTCGAGTTCGTCGGTCGACATTTTCTCGAGTTCGCTGGCCGTCGGCAGACGTTCGAATTCGAACGCAGCTCCGGCGGTTTCCGCTTGCTGCTGTCCGCTCGGCAGCGGCTGCACGATTTCGCCGGCAACCGTGGCAGCAGGGCGCGGAGCCGAAGTGCCGGACGGTGCGGGTGCCTGAGACGGCCGCGGCGCGGGGGCCGGGGCCGGATCGTTGAAACCGGGCGGCAGGAGATCTTCGGGCGCATCCTGTGCCAGAACCAGCGTCGAGGTCAGCGCAAGCGCCGCCCCACCGATCAGCCAAGTCGCCTTCATCGGGCATTCTCCGGCAATTCGATGGTCTGCTCGATCGGATGCAAGGGCTCACGCCCGCCGTCGAACCAGGCCCACGCGAGCACGGCCACGATCGCCAACGCCGCAATTACTCCAACACGCTTACCGCTCATGGCCAAGATTTTCGCGTCCCGTCTCAAGTGCTCATACCTTGCCCGCGCCCTAGCCCATCTCTAGGCACGGCGGCAATGACCGAAGCGCTTGCCCTGTCCGATGCGGAAATTGCCGGTATCGCCCGCAGGCTTGACCGGCCGGTTGTCCTTGTGGGGCTGATGGGGGTCGGCAAATCCACGGTCGGGCGGCGGCTGGCCAATCTTCTATCGACCAAATTCGCCGATGCGGACGAAGAAATCGAACGTGCGGCCGATCGCAGTGTTGCCGAAATCTTCGAGGAATACGGCGAAGCCTATTTCCGTGATGGCGAACGACGTGTTATCGCCCGTCTGATGGAGGAACGCATCGGCGTGATCGCCACAGGCGGCGGTGCGTTCGTCGACGAGGAAACCCGCACCACGATTCTTGAAAACGGTCTGGCAATCTGGCTCGACTGCGACATCGATACGCTGGTCGAACGCACCGGCCGGCGCAACACCCGCCCCCTTTTGCGAAACGGCGATCCGCGCCAGATCCTCACCGAATTGAAAGACCGGCGCTCAGCGGCCTATTCGCAGGCCCAACTGCACATCGTCACCGACAACGGGCCGCATACCGAAACGGCGTTACGCATACTGGAGGCAATCGACGCATGGCTGTAATCCCTGTCGAACTCGCGGGCCGAAGCTATGACGTGCTGGTCGGACGGGGCGTTCTGGATCAGGCGATGGTCCACGCGCGGCCGTTCATTGAACCGTATCATGCCGCTGGCCGGCGCAAGGTGCCGGTCGTGGCCGATCGCAACGCGCTGAAATTTCACGGCGAGCGTCTGGCCCATTCGCTGGCCTCCGACGGGTTCGAAATCGACTGGTTCCTGGTCGAGCCGGGAGAGGCGGCGAAAAGCTGGGCCGGGCTGCAGGACCTGGTCGACTGGCTGCTCGAACTTGGCATCACGCGCGGCGATCATGTCTTTGCCCTTGGTGGCGGCGTCGTCGGCGACCTGACAGGCTTTGCCTGTGCCATCCTGAAGCGCGGTTGCGGGTTCATCCAGTTGCCGACCACCCTGCTGGCGCAGGTGGACAGTTCGGTGGGCGGGAAAACCGCAATCAACACATCGACCGGCAAGAACCTTGTCGGCGCGTTTCACCAACCGTCGCTGGTGCTGGCCGATCTCGACGCGCTTGCCACCCTGCCCTTGCGCGAATTGCGTGCCGGTTATGCCGAAGTGCTGAAATATGGCGCCCTGGGCGATGCTGGCTTTTTCGACTGGCTGGAGGCAAACGGCGACGCGGTGCTCGCGCTGGAAGATGACCCGCTCGAACGCGCGGTTGCCAACAGCGTTGCTGCAAAAGCCCGCATCGTCGCCGAGGACGAGCGCGAGACGACTGGCACCCGCGCCCTGCTCAACCTCGGCCACACTTTCGGACACGCGCTTGAAGCGGAAACAGGGTTTTCGGACCGGCTGCTCCATGGCGAAGGGGTCGCCCTGGGCATGGCGCTCGCCGCTCGGTATTCCGCGCGACGCGGGACCATGTCGCACGCCGATGCGGATCGCGTAACGCGCACGATCGAAGCGGCAGGCTTGCCGGCCAACATTTCCGCGCTGGCGCTGGATTGCAACGGGGCGGCACTTGTCGGCCATATGCTGCACGACAAGAAGATGGCTGCAGGCACCCTGCCCTTCATCCTGCTTCGCGCAATTGGCGACGCGTACCTTGCGAAGGACGTGAACCTGGACGATGTGGCTGCCTTCCTGGACGAACAGCTCCTGACCGATTGACCGGTGGAATTGCTGCGCGCATGCTGCAGCGCATGACGCGCTTCATCGACCTGTCGATCCCGATCACGAACGATGTCGTTTCCGACCCGGAGGTGATGCGGCCCAGGATCCAGTACATGACCCACGAAAGCACATGGCAACAGATCGCCATGTTCTTTCCCGGTCTGGAAAAGGACGACCTGCCCGACGGCGAAGGCTGGGCCGTGGAAACGCTCCAGCTGTCGACGCATAACGGAACCCACATGGATGCCCCGTGGCATTTCCACTCCACCACCGATTGCGGCGCAAGGCGCGCGCCCAGCATCGACGAAGCTCCCCTCGACCGATTTTTTCGTCCTGCGGTAAAGCTGGATTTCAGTCACCTTCCCGATGGGCATGTGGTGTCCGCGGCCGAAGTTGCAGAGGCGCTGGACAAGATCGAATACGCGTTGCAGCCGCTGGATATCGTGCTGGTCCAATCGGGGGCAATTTACGGCACCGACAACTTTACCGACCAGGGCGTGGGATTGGGCGAAGACGCCACGCTGTGGCTGACCGAACGGGGCGTGGAAGTCGTCGGCACCGACGCTTGGAGCTGGGACGCGCCGTTCAGCCATACGGCAAAACGATGGGCCGAAACGCGGGACCCGAAGATCATTTGGGAAGGCCACAAGGCAGGCCGCATCCGCCCGTACTATCAGATCGAGAAGCTGACGAACCTTTCATCGCTTCCCGCTCACGGGTTCACCCTGAGCTGTTTTCCCGTGAAGATCGAACGCGCCAGCGCGGGATGGATCCGCGCCGTCGCGATGATCGACGATTAGCCGGCGCGCGGCGTAAGCTTGGTTACCGAGCCAGCCTGGCTGGCATCGATTGCTTCGGCCAGCATCGCATCGTGATCGGCAAACAACCGTTCGATCTCGTTCCTGCGATCGAGGAGCGTGTAAGCGATGCCCGGCGCGAGGCTTTCGCCATCGCCGATCTTGCCGAGGATGCCGGCCAGGTCGCTGACCGTCGCTTCCTCCGGCGTCTTGAAGAAATGCCCCTTGTTGTCGAAGAAGCCTGTACCCCTGTGTGCCATGCCAAATACTCCTGTGCGAAAGCTTCAGAAGCGACTCGAAGAACCACAGGATCATCCACCAGCCGGCTGGTTACCAGTGCGTTTACCATGATCGACCGAAATTCGCGGCATTTGTGCAAGTTTGGATATGCTCCGAAACGCGTTCGTTTCGCAGCTCGGTAATATCCTGTTCCGTCCGGATCTATTCCAGTTCGAGAATGATCGCGTCGACCGCCAGGCTATCGCCTTCGGCAGCGTTGATCTTTGCCACCACCGCCTGCTTTTCGGCGCGCAGGATGTTTTCCATCTTCATGGCTTCGACAGTTGCGAGCGGTTGGCCAGGCTGGACCTCTTCGCCCTCGCCCACGTGCAGCTTCACCAGCAAACCCGGCATGGGGCAGATCAACAATCTGGAAAGGTCCGGCGGGACCTTTTCGATCATCAGCTTGGCGAGATGGGCAATCCGCGTCGGCAGAATACGCACATCGTGCGTCGCCCCGCGCGTCGTGAGCGCGTAACCGGTACGGGTCGGGGAAAGCTGCACGGTCAGCGCTTCGCCCGGCGTGTCTTCATCACCGCCCAGATCGACTTCGAGGATCGCGTCGCCGGGTGTATATTCCATCGACAAGGCAACCGGTTCGCCATCGACCGTGATCGCATCTTCTTCCAGAACCACGGCATAATCGGTTGCACCGATGCGCACCGTCCAGTCACCCGGGGCAAGCATGGTGCCGTCCAGTTGTTGGTCGATACGGCGCGCCCGGTCCGCATCGGCTGTGGCGATTACACCGCCGACCGCCGCAAGGCCGCGTAGCAGGTCTTCGGACGCCGGTGCCCCTTCGAACCCGTCGGGATATTCTTCCGCGATGAAGCCCGTGGTCAGTTCGCCCGAGCGGAACCGGTCGTGCTGCATGATCGCGCTGAGGAAATCGATGTTGTGGCCCAGCCCGTCGATCCGGAAAGCATCGAGAGCCTGCACCTGCAGATCTGCCGCCTCGTCCCGCGTTTCGCCCCATGTCACCAGCTTGGCGATCATGGGGTCGTAGAACATCGAGACTTCGCCGCCTTCGAACACCCCATCGTCGACGCGAACGCCGCCGATCCCGCGGCGCCCGTTCGCCGCACCGTCGTCGGCCCAGGGCTCAACCGGTGGCTGGTAATGCACGAGACGGCCGGTCGACGGCAGGAAGCCGCGATAGGGGTCTTCGGCATAAACGCGATTCTCGATCGCCCATCCGTCGATGGTCACGTCATCCTGCGACATGGCGAGCTTTTCGCCCGCAGCCACGCGGATCATCTGCTCCACCAGATCGACACCGGTGATCGCTTCCGTAACGGGGTGCTCTACCTGAAGCCGCGTGTTCATTTCGAGGAAGTAGAAACTTTCGCCGGACGGGTCCGCCCCGCTGACGATCAGTTCGACCGTGCCGGCGCTGTAATAACCCACCGCAGCGGACAGGGCGACGCATTGTTCGCCCATCGCCTTGCGCATTTTCGGTGTGACGAAGGGCGATGGCGCTTCCTCCACGACCTTCTGGTGGCGACGCTGGATGCTGCATTCGCGTTCGTTGAGGTAGATGATGTTGCCGTGCTTGTCGCCCAGCACCTGGATTTCGATATGACGGGGGTTCTCGATGAATTTCTCGATGAACACGCGGTCGTCGCCAAAGCTGTTCAGCCCTTCGCGCTTGGTGGCTTCGAACCCCTCGCGCACATCCTTCTCGTCATAGGCAAGGCGCATGCCCTTGCCCCCGCCGCCCGCGCTGGCCTTCATCATGACCGGATACCCGATTTCGGCGGAAATCCGGACCGCGTGTTCGGTATCGTCGATTTCGCCGACGTAACCCGGAACGACGTTCACGCCCGCCTCGCGCGCCAGCTTCTTCGATTCGATCTTGTCGCCCATCGCTGCGATGGCGTTGACGGGAGGGCCGATAAATTCGATCCCCTCTGCCGCCAGCGCCTCTGCGAAGCTGGTCCGTTCGGACAGGAAGCCATAGCCGGGATGAACGGCCTGCGCCCCCGTCTGCTTGCACGCGGCGATGATCTTGTCCGCGATCAGGTAGCTTTCGGCAGCAGCGGCGGGCCCAATATGCACCGCTTCGTCCGCCATCCGCACGAAAGGCGCGCGCGCATCGGCATCGGAATAGACGGCAACCGTGGCGATTCCCATCCGTCTGGCGGTCTTGATCACACGGCAGGCAATCTCACCACGGTTGGCAATCAGGATCTTTGAAAACATCGGGCCTCCGGCGCGGAAAAATAAGCGTTACATGCCCATGCCGCAGCGGAGGCCCGGTATCAAGGCGCGCTCAGCACGCCATGCGTTCGCCGGTCACTCGTTGGTGTCGATGTGACCGATTTCGGTGCGTTGTTCCTGAATGCAATCATCGAATTCGGCGAAAAGGGCCTTGGCCTTGTCTTCGCCGCCAACCTGCCGGGCGAATTCGGCATCCCATTTCTCGCCGTCAGGGTTGGATTTCCAGCCCATCGACGCGATGCCTTTGCGCATCTTCATGCCGACGATGGAATCCCATCCGCCGGTGCCCATGTGGAAATCGATCACGTCGTTCCAGCCGAGCGCCTTGTCGACTTTTTCGAACATCGAGATGATTTCATGGGCACGGGCTGCCTTGCCCGATTTCCACTTGATGAACTGGACCCGATACCAATCGACTTCGCGCAGTTCGGGTGTTTCATGATGTTCGGCAAGAGCCGGCGTTGCACCGAACACAAGGCCCAGCGCAGCGGCAGTCAGAGTCAGCTTCTTCATAAAGTTCTCCCCCAGTAAAGGTTACGACCCTAAGAAGCGTCCCGGTTTTGTTGATGCTGATGTCCCCCCAGCGCGCACAGGCAACGCCTCTTTTGAAGGCGAGTCAAGCAGGCCATGCACACGGTTGAAATTCCAGTCGATTCCCTATTCCGCTGGTTCCAGTTTGCGCTCGCAAGCGCGCATCGGCTCTTGTTGGGCAAGAGGCGTGAGTCCCAGTTTTGCAAACAGCGCCACGTCGCTGTCGTCGCCCGCATTGGGAGCCGTGAGCAACGTGTCGCCGGTGAAGATCGAATTCGCGCCGGCCATGAAACAAAGAGCCTGCGTGGCCTCGGACATGCTTTCGCGCCCTGCACTAAGGCGCACCATGCTCATCGGCATGCAGATGCGCGCCACCGCCACGGTGCGAACGAACTCGATATCGTCGATCTTGGCGAGCGGGGTGTCGGCGAGCATATCCCCCAGAACCGTGCCCTTGACCGGGACAAGCGCGTTGACCGGTACGCTTTCGGGATGGCGTTCGAGCGTGGCGAGCGTGTTGACGAAGCCGACCCGATCCTCGCGCGTTTCGCCCATCCCGACGATCCCGCCGCTGCACACGTTGATGCCAGCGTCGCGCACATTCTGGAGCGTGTCGAGCCGGTCCTGATAGTTGCGGGTCGAGATCACGCGCTCGTAATATTCGGGGCCGGTATCGACGTTGTGGTTGTAGTAATCGAGGCCCGCTTCTTTCAGCATGTCCGCCTGTTTCGGCGTCAGCATGCCCAGCGTCATGCAGGTCTCCAGCCCCATGGCGCGCACGCCCTTCACGATCTCGACGAGTCCAGGCATGTCGCGGTCCTTGGGGTTGCGCCAGGCGGCACCCATACAGAAGCGCTGGCTGCCTGCGTCCTTTGCCTGCGCCGCGCGCTGGAGGACGGACTGGACCTCCATCAGCTTCGTCGCCTCGACCCCGCTGTCGGCCTTCACCGATTGCGAGCAATAGCCGCAATCCTCCGGACACCCGCCGGTCTTGATCGACAGCAGCGTGCACAGCTGGACCTGGCTTGGCGGATGAAATTCGCGGTGGACCGTGGCGGCCTGGAAGAGCAATTCGGTGAACGGCAAATTGAAGAGGCCCGCGATTTCCTCGCGGGTCCAATCGGTGCGGATTTGGATCACGCGGGTTTCCTTGCAAGATAGATACCCAGCGTCATCACCGCGATGCCGATCAGGCGCTTGGGTGTGAGGCTGGACTGGATAGCGCCAAGCCATCCGAAATGGTCAATTGCCGCTGCCGCAACGATCTGCCCCAGCAGGACGAAAAATATCGCATTACCCAGCCCGATGCGCGGCGCGGCATAGGCAACAGATGTGGCATAAAACAGCATGAAGATGGCGCCAAACCATATCCACGGCGTCTCGAAATGGAATGCTGACGCTTGTGGCAAGCCGGTAATGACCAGCATGATCATCGCTATTACAAGTCCAACGGCGAAGGTTACTGCTGTAGCCGCGACCGGACCACCAAGCTGCTTACCAAGCGCGGAATTGAGCGCAGCAAAAACGGGTATGCCAATGCCCGCGGCGAACATCATTCCCGCGATGGGCAAGAACGCGGACTGCGGTGCAGCGCTCACTCCGCTGCGTCCTCCATATCCTCGCCCGCAGGTGGCATGTTGTGCCCCAGCAACCGCAGCACGTCCGCCGCGCATTCGACCACATTGCTGCCCGGACCGTAGATGCCCTGGACCCCGGCATCGCGCAGGAAGTCGTAATCCTTCTGCGGGATCACGCCGCCGGCAATCACCTTGATATCGGGGCGACCGGCGTCCTTCAGCAGGCCGATCAGTTCGGGTATCAGCGTCTTGTGCCCCGCCGCAAGGCTGCTCGCACCGATGGCGTCGACTTCATTTTCCAGAGCCATGTCGCGGGTTTCCGCAGGTGTCTGGAACAACGGGCCGGAAAGCACGTCGAAACCCATGTCGGCAAACGCGGAGGCTATGACATTGGCACCGCGATCGTGCCCGTCCTGGCCCATCTTCGCGACCATGATCCTGGGTTTGTGGCCGAGCCGGCGTTCCACCGCCTTCACGCCTTCGATCACCTGTTCGTACCGGTCGTCGCCCTCATACGCCTGCGAGTAGATGCCGCGAACCGGCTTGGGCAGCGTGTTGTAGCGGCCATAGGCGTCTTCCATCGCCTGGCTGATTTCGCCCAACGTCGCATCGTGGCGCGCCGCCTCCACGGCGAGCGCGAGAAGATTGCCATCCTTCTGCGCCGCCCCGCGTGCAAGCGCGTCGAGCGCTGCCTTGCAGGCCATGTCGTCGCGCCCTGCCCGCACCTTCTCGAGGCGTGCAATCTGGCTTTCGCGCACGGCGTGGTTGTCGATGTCGAGCGTGTCGATGTCGGCCTCTTTTTCGAGGCGATACTTGTTGACGCCAACGATCACCGTTTCGCCCTTGTCGACGCTGGCCTGCTTGGCCGCGGCGGCGCTTTCGATGGCCGCCTTGGGCTTGCCGCTGGCGACATAGGCCGTCATCCCGCCTGCCGCTTCCACTTCGGCGAGCAACAACCGGGCCTCGTCGACCAGCGCAGCGGTGAGGCTTTCGATATAATAGCTGCCGCCCAGCGGATCGGCGACGTGGGTGATGCCTGTTTCTTCCTGGATCACCAGCTGCGTGTTGCGCGCGATGCGGGCGGAAAAATCGGTCGGCAAGGCGATCGCTTCATCGAGCGCGTTGGTGTGAAGCGACTGCGTTCCGCCCAGCACCGCCGCCATCGCCTCAACCGTGGTGCGGATGACGTTGTTGTAGGGGTCCTGCTCCTGCAAGCTCACGCCGCTTGTCTGGCAATGGGTCCGCAGCATCTTCGATTTTTCGTTCTGCGCGCCCAGCCCGTCCATCACGTCATGCCACAGCGCGCGGGCCGCCCGCATCTTGGCGATCTCCATGAAGAAATTCATGCCGATGCCCCAGAAGAAGGACAGGCGCGGCGCAAAGGCATCGATATCGAGCCCCGCTTCCATCGCGCGCTTGGCGTATTCCTTGCCGTCCGCAATCGTGAAGGCCAGTTCCTGCACCGCCGTCGCGCCGGCTTCGTGCATGTGATAGCCGCTGATCGAAATACTGTTGAATTTCGGCATGTTGGCCGATGTGTACGCGATGATGTCGGACACGATCCGCATGCTCGGTTCGGGCGGATAGATATAGGTGTTGCGGACCATGAACTCCTTGAGGATATCGTTCTGGATGGTCCCCGAAAGCTTGTCCTGTGATACGCCCTGGCGTTCCGCCGCGACGATGTAGAACGCCAGCACGGGAATGACCGCGCCGTTCATCGTCATGGAAACGCTCATCGTGTCGAGCGGGATCTGGTCGAACAGGATTTCCATGTCGCGCACGGTGTCGATCGCAACGCCCGCCTTGCCGACATCGCCGACAACGCGGGGATGGTCGGAATCGTAACCCCGGTGGGTGGCCAGATCGAAGGCGACCGACAGGCCTTTTTGCCCGGCGGCAAGATTGCGGCGATAAAAGGCGTTCGATTCCTCGGCGGTGGAAAAGCCTGCGTACTGGCGGATGGTCCACGGGCGGCCGGTGTACATCGACGCATACGGCCCGCGCGTGAACGGCGCGATGCCGGGAACGCCAGGGTCGATGCCCTGTGTATCCTCGCTCGTGTAGAGCGGCTTCACGGCGATACCTTCCGGCGTATGCCAGGTCAGGTCGCGGCCCTTCACTTCCTTGTCGGCGAGGGGCTTCCAGTCGTCATAGGTGCGCTTTTCGGTCATGCCCAAGCCCTAGCGGGGCCGGGCGCGCTTGCCAATCAGGCAGAGGCGCTTGGCCGTGCGGAAACCCGTTCGTGCCATGCGCGCAGGTTCGCGCATTCCTCGGGCATGTCCATGCCGACAAAACCGGCGAAATCGATGGTTGTCAGCAACAGGATATCGGCCGCGCTAAAAGCCTCCCCGGCAAGAAATTCCCGCCCCTTCAGCGACGTGTCGAAAAAGCGCATCGCATCCAGCGCGCGCGGACGGTTTGCTTCGCCCCATTCGACATTGCGGCCCGGAAGGGCGGCGGTGAACGCATGGGTGTGGACCCACACCGCGCCCACGGCGGGCATGAGGATCATCTCGACCCGGCGGCTCCACATCTCGATCTCCGCGATTTCCACCGGTCCCGTCCCGAACAGGCAGGGTTCGGGATGCAGCGCTTCGAGATACCGCATGATCGCAACGCTTTCCGCAATCACCGTACCATCGTCCAGTTCGAGGATCGGCGTCTGTCCCCGCGGATTCTTGGCGACGAATTCCGGCGCCTTCTGTTCGCGCCGGGGAATGGAAACTTCCTGCGAAGGCAGGTCGATGCCCTTTTCTGCGGCGAAAATACGCACGCGGCGCGGATTCGGTGCGGGATTTGGGCTGTCGTAAAAGATCATCGCTCTGCGTTCCTCGCTGTCGTCGGGCCGGTCAGTTGGACCAGTGCGCGCCTTCCCTGGGCGTTTCCATGATTTCGGTCAGCTGGCCCATCATGTCCTTGGGGTGGAGGAAGAAGATCGGCGTGCCGTGCGCGCCGATGCGCGTGGGGCCAAGGATGCGCTTACCCATGTCCTCGAACCATTTGCGCGCGTCCTCGATATCCTCGACTTCGTAGCACAGGTGATGCTGCGCGCCGGCGGGGTTCTTTTCGAGGAATTTGGCGATGGGGCTGTCGGGACCAAGCGGTTCGATCAGCTCGATCTGCGTGCCGTGGGTGCCGTTTTCGCCGGGCGTATCGACGAAGCAGACCTTCACCCCCTGCGCCTCGAGATCGAACGGCTTGTGGAACGAGGTCGCGCCCATGACATCGCGGTAATAGCGGATCGATTCCTCGATCGAGGGCGTAGCGACGCCGATGTGATTGAGACGGCCGAGTTTCATTGATCGTTCCTCTGTCGCGACTGGCTCATTCCCCCACCACGCTTTCCGGGCGGCAGCACATCCTGAACCAGAACCATTGATTTTCCCGACTTGCACATTGCAACCTGAACGCTTCGCGCAACTCCGGCTTCGGTCGTGCGGCGATGGTAGCCGTAAAATGCGCAATCGGGGGTTCCGTGGTCAGGAGTGAACCCTGCTGACAACAAATCTGCAACGACTTCGCCCCGCAAGGACCAATCAGTCCGCGCTAGCCCTTCTAAATGAATTTGGGCGGCTTGTGCATCGCCAAGGACGATGGCCTCAAGCGGGCTACGCGGTGTCAAATCGGGCGCCTGCGCGAACGCAGCCATGGGCAGCAAGAGGAGGGCAAGGCCTGTGCTACAATGGAATATTGTCATGCTTCTTCCACGGGTTTTCGAGCACCTTCCCGCGAAGCTTCCGTAGCCCCAGCGCAATCCGCCGCCGCGTGGAGTGCGGGTAGATCACCTCGTCGATATAGCCGCGGCTCGCCGCCACGAAGGGGTTGGCGAAGCGGTCTTCGTATTCCTTCGTCTTCTCGGCGATCTTGTCCGGATCGTCGCGGTCCTGGCGGAAGATGATCTCGACCGCGCCCTTGGCGCCCATCACGGCGATTTCGGCGGTGGGCCATGCGTAGTTGAGGTCGCCGCGCAAATGCTTGGAGGCCATCACGTCATACGCGCCGCCATAGGCCTTGCGGGTGATCACGGTGATCTTGGGCACGGTCGCCTCGGCATAGGCGAAGAGCAGCTTCGCGCCGTGCTTGATGATGCCATTATGCTCCTGCGCCGTGCCGGGCAGGAAGCCCGGCACGTCGACGAAAGTCAGGATCGGGATTTCGAAGGCATCGCAGAACCGCACGAAGCGCGCGGCTTTCTTGGACGAATTGATGTCGAGCACGCCCGCCAGCACCATCGGCTGGTTGGCCACGACGCCAACCGTGCGCCCTTCGACACGCCCGAAGCCGCACAGGATATTGCCCGCGTGCGCCGGCTGAATTTCGAAGAAATCGCCTTCGTCCAGGACCTTGGCGATCACTTCGTGCATGTCGTATGGCTGGTTGGCGTTGTCGGGGATCAGCGTGTCCAGGCTCGCCTCTTCGCGGTCCCACGGGTCCGATGTGGGCCGTTCGGGCACCTCTTCGCGATTCGACAGCGGCAGGAAGTCAAAGAAATTGCGGGTCGCGAGCAGGGTTTCGATGTCGTTTTCGAACGCGACATCGGCCACCGATGTCTTGGTCGTGTGGGTAATTGCCCCACCCAGTTCTTCCTGCGTGACGACTTCGTTGGTCACCGTTTTCACCACGTCCGGGCCGGTGACGAACATGTACGAGCTGTCCTTCACCATGAAAATGAAGTCGGTCATCGCGGGCGAATAGACCGCACCGCCCGCACACGGCCCCATGATCAGGCTGATCTGCGGGACCACGCCGCTGGCAAGAACGTTGCGCTGGAACACATCGGCATAGCCACCAAGACTGGCGACACCTTCCTGGATGCGCGCACCGCCGCTGTCGTTAAGCCCGATCACCGGCGCGCCGTATTTCATGGCGCCTTCCATGACCTTGCAGATTTTTTCCGCATGGCGTTTTGACAGGCTGCCGCCGAAAACCGTGAAATCCTGGCTGAACACGAACACGAGGCGTCCGTTGATCGTGCCCGAACCGGTGACCACGCCGTCACCGGGAATTTTCTGGGTTTCCATTCCGAAATCGGTGCAATCGTGTTCGACATAGGTGTCGAGTTCTTCGAAACTGCCTTCGTCCAGCAGTACGTCGAGCCGTTCGCGCGCGGTCAGTTTACCCTTGGCGTGCTGTGCGTCGATCCGCTTCTGGCCCCCACCCATGCGGGCAGCTTCGCGGCGGCGTTCCATTTCGGCGATATTGGCGGACATGCTCTCTCCGTTTGAACTCTCGGCAAACCGCCTAGAGCGCGGAGCGCGGCAGCGTCAATCGCGGTGGGCAGATATCAGGAATTCCACATTGCCTTCCGGACCGGTGATCGGGCTTTCGACTATGCCCTGGACAACGAAGCCCAGCCCTTCGACCCAGGCGCGCACTTCATCGCACACACGCTGGTGCAAATGCGGGTCGCGCACCACACCGCCCTTGCCCACTTCTTCGCGACCGACTTCGAATTGCGGCTTGATCAGCGCCACGAGACGGCATTGCCGCGCAGCCAGTTCGAGCGGGCGTTCCAGCACCTTTGCCAGCCCGATGAAGCTGGCATCGCAGACGACCCAACTGCACGGCCGGTCGATCATCTGCGGCGTCAGGATGCGGGCGCTGGTCTGTTCGAGCACGGTAACGCGTTCGTCCTGCCGCAGCTTCCACGCCAGCTGGTTTGTCCCGCTGTCGACCGCGAAAACGTGATCGGCACCGCCCTGCAAAAGCACATCGGTAAATCCGCCGGTGGAACTGCCGATATCCATCGCGGTCACGCCCGAAGGGTCGAGGCCGAAATGTTCGATTGCATGGGCCAGCTTGATGCCGCCCCGACTTACCCACGGGTGGTCGCGGCCGCGCACTTCGAGCGGCGCGTCTTCGGCCAGTTGCTGACCGGGCTTCGGCAGTTTCTTCTCGTTCGAGAACACCAGCCCCGCCATCACCAGCGCCTGCGCCCGCGTTCGGCTCTCCACGAGCCCGCGGTCGACAAGCATCTGGTCGAGGCGTTTTTTCGGCAATGCAAACTCCGTTTGAAACCAGGGCGCTTAGCGATCATTGGTACATCATGAAACCGATCTATGCCCATGCCACAGGCGCTCTTGCACTCACCTTCGCCATCGCCGCCTGCGTGCCTGCACCCGATTCGACGCCCGCACCGGCCCCTGCCCCGAGACCTGTGGCGACGAGCGCGGCCCCCGCCCCGGCGCCAGCGCCGGTCTACGATGCCTGGATCGACGCTCCGCAAACCGCGGGCGATTGGCGGATCTCCGGCTCGCAGGCCATCTTTGCCGATGCCAGTTCGTCCGGCGGCCCGATCCCCTCCGGAGTTGCCAAGCTGCTGCTGGAATGTCGGCCCGGTTCGATCCGGGTCATGGTTTACAGCGATTCGCGCGTCGCCGTGCCCGTCACGATCCGCACCGAAACCGCGGCACGCAGCTTTACCGCGCAACCTGTGGCATCCGGCACCAGCCGCCATGTCATGTTCGACATCGCCGCGCGTGACCCGATACTCGACGCCATGGCGCTGACCCGCGGGCGCTTCGCCGTAGAAGCGCAAGGGACCACGCCGCTGTACATTCCCAATTGGGCCGAAGTGACGCGGGTCATCGAGGATTGTCGCTGACAACAAAAAAGGCCCGCGCGGTTTCGCCGGACCAGAAACATCAATTCTGACGTGGGAAAACTTTTTTACAAGCCTTGTTTTTGAGCGTTTAGCGCAACAAATTGTCAGTCAAGATCAGCGGCGCACGCGGTCTTGGGCCCGGTGAAACGGGTTCTAGCTCACAAGCTTGAAAGGAGGTGATCCGATGTCTCATGGTTCAGTAGCGAGGTCGGTGAAGATCCCTACGGAGCATATTCGGTAACTTTCCAGCCGAGTAAGGCTACGTGAGCGGCGCTTCCGGCCGCTGACCATGCGAAGGGCAGTTTCGACCGAGGTCGGAGCTGCCCTTCTCATTTGCGCCACAGTTCACCCGGTCTGCGCTTCCCGATTTGTGTCAGTGAAGATTGCCTGCCTTGCGAAAGCGCGCGCCGCGCATTACCCGCCGGAACATGGAATTCGAGCATATCACGCACCCCTCGCCCATGGCCGACGACGCCCGCGAAGCGATTCTGGCCGATCCGGGATTCGGCACGCACTTCACCGACCACATGGTCACGATCGAATGGTCCGAGGAAAAGGGCTGGCACGATGCCAAGGTTGGCCCCCACGAGGCGATTGCGCTCAATCCGGCTGCGGCGGTGCTCCACTACGCGCAGGAAATTTTCGAAGGGCTCAAGGCCTATCGCCACGAAGACGGCGCCATCGCCCTGTTTCGTCCTGAACAGAACGCGCGCCGGTTGAACGCATCGGCGGACCGGCTGGCCATGCCGAACCTTCCCGAAGACCTTTTCCTGCAGGCGATTCGCGAATTGATCGCGGTCGACAAGGCGTGGGTGCCCAGCCTTGAAGGGGGATCGCTTTACCTGCGCCCCTTCATGATCGCGACCGAGGCTTTCCTGGGCGTGCGCCCGGCAAAGAATTACAAGTTCCTCGTGATCGCAGGGCCTGCGGGCAGTTATTTCAAATCCGGCGCACCGGCGGTCAGCATCTGGATTTCGGACTACAGCCGCGCTGCCCCCGGCGGAACGGGCGCGGCGAAATGCGGCGGCAACTACGCCGCCAGCCTGGTCCCCACGCGCGAGGCGTTTGCCCGCGGGCACGACCAAGTGCTGTTCCTCGACGCGGTTGAGCACAAGTGGGTGGAAGAACTGGGCGGAATGAACCTGTTCTTCGTTTTCGACGATGGCAGCGTGATCACGCCGCCGCTGACGGGCACCATCCTGCCGGGCATCACCCGCAACAGCCTGATCCAGATTATGCGCGAAGAAGGCCTCGATGTGCGCGAGGAGCCTTACAGTATCGATCAGTGGCGCGACGATGCCCAGAGCGGTCGCCTGCTCGAAACCATGGCCTGCGGGACAGCTGCCGTGGTTACCCCGGTCGGCAAGGTCGCGGGCGACGATGGGGAATTCACTATCGGCAGCGGCGGCCCCGGCCAGCTCACCAGCAAGATCCGCGAACGGCTCACCGGTATTCAGCGCGGCACCAGCGCCGACACGCACGGCTGGGTGACACGGCTGGTCTGATCGCTGCAGAAACAGGCGCAGGACGCCTGCGCCTTCCGATCAGAACCGCGCCTTCACCAGGAACCACCGCGTGAACGTGGCGCTTGGCCGGACTACGATGATCCCCACCCCGCACAGCGCGATGGCCCCACCGATCAGAAGGCGCGGGCCGATCTCGTCCCCGGTCAGCCATGCCCCGAAGGCGATCGTCAGGATAGGCGTCATGAGCGTGAGTGGGACCAGAAGGTTGGCATCGTGCGCCTGCAACAATTTGAAATACGCCGTATGCGCGCCGACCGATACGATGATCGAAGCGAAGAACAGGCAGGCAGCCAGTTCCAGCGGCGCCGCCGCAAACGCCGAAACCTGGCCACTTTCCAGGCCGAGGCTCAGCGGCAACAGAACGATCATCGAAGACACGGCGGCCCACGCCTGAAGCTGGATGGACGATATCTCCAGCCGCTTGACGAACACCGACCCGAGCGCGCCGATGACTGCCGATACGAACACCAGCAGAAGGCCCGCGCTTGCCTCCATCTGGTTTTCACCCATCATCGCGAACAGCACGCCCCCGAACGCAAGTGCGATTCCCAGCCCCCTGCGCCATCTGACCTTCTCACCCAGAAACAGGATGGCGAACAGCACGGTCATCGGCGCGCCTGAAAGGCTGATCACCCCCGCAGCCGATGGGCTTGCCGTTTGCAAACCCATGAACAGCAGGGAAAACGATCCGCCGCTGATCGCAAGGCCGACCAGCATGACCCGGCCGAGTTGCGGCGGCACCGGACGCAGCAACGGCAACAGCGCGATGGCAACGATCGCGGACCTCAGCAGAGCATAGAAAAGCGGCGGCGCGCCAAGATCGCCGACCGCGATCTTGCTGATCACGACATTGAGCGCCCACACGATGTTGCAGAACATCATGATCGCAAGACTGCGCGAACTCATGCCTTTAGAACGACCGGCGCTGGCAGAAGTCGGTTATGCGTTTCACCTTCAATCCACTCTGGGTTTGAGCACCTCGTCATGCGGCAGTTTCGCAGCCAGCCTGGCAAAATACTCGGGCCGGCGCGGATAGCGCACGGTCACCAGAAGGACAATCGACGTCACGACACCTGCCCCCACAACGAGGAAGATCGAAGGCAGCCCGCCGAACGATTCCACCCTGCTCAGCATGAACGCGCCAAAGGATATGCCGAAGTTGGAAAGCGCCATGTAGATCGTGAACTGGGTGGCCGCCACGCTGACATCGCACAGCCTCATCGAGATCGGCAGACAGGCAACGGTGAGCAGGAAATCCAGCGAAACCCACGCATAGACGAATGCCATGAACAGCCGCTCGTCCGACCATTGGTCGACGCTGAAGTACATTATGCTGACCACCGCCAGCTGCACGAACAGCCAGCCGATCGCGGTCCGCTTGGCACCGAACTTGTCACCCAGCCATCCACCAAGCGTGAGGCAAAGAACCCCCGCGATCAGTCCGGCCGACGCGGTAAGGCCCGATATCTGCGCCTCGTTCCAGCCGAGAAAATTCGATCCGATCATCGGTGTCGCGCCCGTAAGCCCGCCGTAGAATATGCCCCTGCCGAACAGGACGGGCACCCACAGGACACTCGGCAATTTCGTAAGCGAGACAAATGTGCTTCGCAGTACCGGCCACCATGCCTCCGCCTGGATGGCAAGGTTGCGCGGATGGGATGTCCCCTTGCTCCAGGGGAAGCGTCGTTCCCCATCGCGTTCGTTGAAGGACAGAATGTAAACGCACAGCGCGCCGATCAGAAGTGCCACGATCGCATAGGCCGCCGGGGCACCATACGTACCGATGACAGCCCCTGTCAGCGCGGTGGCTGCGGCAATCCCGATCGCCTGCCCGCCGAACATCATCCCGCTGCCCCTGGCCCGTTCGTCTTCCTCCATGATGTCGACCGCGAGGCCGTCCACCGCGACATCCTGAAACGTCGTCGCCATGTTTACCGCAAAGCCGATCCCACCCAGAAGAGCGACATCGGTAACGCCGGGGTTGAGCAGGATCGCGGTGACAAGGCACGCGATCATCGCGCCCTGGGATCCCAGCAGCCAGGCACGGCGGCGCCCCATCGGAAGGTACGTGTAACGGTCCATGAAGAAGCCGTTGACGAATTTGAGGCTCCACGGGAGCGCGGTCAGGGCGATGACCGATCCGACGTCGGCAACCGACGCGCCGTTTGCCGCCATCCAGGCCGGAATTGCGAACCAGAACAAGCCAATCGGCATGCCCTGCCCAACGTAGAGGATGAAGAGAGTAAAAAGTCGCAAACGCCGACTCTGCGATAAAACGAGAGTCTTCGATTCAAACGATGGTGCCATGGTCCCCCCATTGCCGCCCGAAGGACGACAGGTAGCGACCGCTATTGCTTCGAATACACAGCGACGTTCGGTTTGTTAAGCGCCCAGCGCTATTTAATCTTCGGCGCTTGTGCTCTTGGGGAGCGAGGTCGCCAGATCCTGAAGCCAGATGTCGGCAACCGCATCGCTGGGCGCACGCCAGTCACCCCGCGGGCTCAGCGCCCCGCCCGCGCTCACCTTGGGACCGTTGGGCATCGCGCTGCGCTTGAACTGGCTGAAAGCGAAGAACCGCTTCACGAAGTTCTCCAGCCAGTGGGCAATCGTCGCAAGGTCGTATTCGTTCTTGGCGTCTTCGGGGAAACCGATGGGCCACAGGCCGGCCTTCGTGTCTTTCCAGGCGTGCCAGGCAAGGAAGGCCACGTGGCTGGGCTTGTGACCCCAACGGATGATGTGATGCAGGAAAAAATCGTTCAGTTCGTATGGGCCGATGATCGACTGCGTGCTTTGAATCTGGCCATCGGCATCGGCTGGCACCAGCTCGGGGCTGATTTCAGTGGCCAGGATGTCGGCAAGGACAGCATCCACGCCCTCATCGAACTGGCTGGTGGTGGTGGTCCAGCCGATCAAATACTGGATCAAGGTCTTCGGAACGCCTGAATTCACGCCGTAATGGCTCATCTGGTCGCCAACACCATAGGTGCACCAGCCCAGCGCCAGCTCGGAAAGATCGCCCGTGCCGATGACGAAGCCGGAATGGTGCCCCGCCAGCCGGAAAAGATAATCGGTCCTCAGGCCCGCCTGCACGTTTTCGAAGGTGGTATCGTAAACTGGATGGCCATCCGCAAAAGGATGTCCGATGTTTTCCAGCATGGTTGTGGCGGTCGGGCGAATGTCGATTTCCTCCGCCGTGATGCCAAAGGCGTTCATCAGCCTCCATGCGTTGGATTTCGTGCCCTCGGACGTGGCAAAACCCGGCATCGTGTACCCGCGTATATCGGTGCGCGGACGGTCGAGGCGGTCCATCGCCTTGGCGGCCACCAGCAGGGCATGGGTGCTGTCGAGGCCGCCCGAAATGCCGATCACCAGCGATTTCGCCCGGGTCGCCTGCACCCGGCGCATGAGCGCATCAACCTGGATGTTGAACGCTTCGTAACAATCCTCGTCCAGCTTTTCGGCGCGGTTGGGGACGAAAGGGAACCGGCGGATCGGGCGTTGCAAGCCCTTGTCGCCAGCCGGCGGAGAGTGTTCGAACTCGATGCGGCGAAACCAGTCTTCGGGCCGCCCCGCGGCTTCGGCGGCATCGTTGAACGTGCCCATCCGCATACGTTCGGCAAGGATGCGCTGCGTATCGATATCGGTCACGCACAATTCCGGGTGCAGATCGAAGCGCGTGCTTTCCACCATCAGGTCGCCCATCTCGTAGATCATGCCCTGCCCGTCCCACGCGAGATCGGTCGTGCTCTCGCCATGGCCTGACGCCGAATAGGCATAGGCGCACACGCAGCGGCTGGAACTTGCGCGGGAAAGCAGGTGGCGCTCGTCCGACTTGCCAATGGTGATGTTGGACGCAGACAGGTTCAGCAAGATGGCCGCTCCGGCAAGTGCGGCCATCGTACCGGGAGGATTGGGTGACCAGAAATCCTCGCAGATTTCGATCCCGAAGATGAACCCCTTCATATTGCCGGCGGCAAAGATCAGGTCGGTGCCGAACGGCACGTCCCGGGCATTCACCGCTATGGTCAGGCCAACGCATTCGCGGCCATTCGCAAACCAGCGCTTTTCATAGAATTCGCGATAGTTCGGCAGAAAGCTTTTCGGCACCGCGCCCAGCAACTTGCCGCGAGCGATCACAAGGGCGCAGTTGTAGATCCGGCCGTTGCGCCGCAGAGGTGCGCCGATGACGAGAACGGGCGAAAGGTCGCGCGACGCTTCGACGATATTGGCCAGATGCACCTCGACCGCGTCGAGCAGCGCCGTCTGGATATGCAGATCGTCCAGGGCATAAGACGACAGGCACAGTTCGGGGTACAGCAGCAGGTCCACGTTCTGATCGTGCGCCTTGCGCGCCTGTTCCAGGATACCTTCGGCATTGTAGGCCACGTCGGCGGTGCGAACCTTTGGCGTGCTGGTCGCCACGCGCACGAAGCCGTGGGTATGCAAGTCATAAAACGGGTGGGTATCGGTTGCGGCCATGTGGCTGTCCTGAAGTCCGGTGGAAGGAGTGATCGATGGCGTTATCCAGTCCACGGGCTGGCATATGCCGAGGTCGGAAAGCCGCCGCTGGACAGGTGCCCGGGCTATCTTGCCCTTGGCTTCCCATCCATAGACCGTTCGGCTTGGCCACGGTTCCGGCACGCCGTAAACGCGGCCGAATTCCGCCGCCGTCAACGGTGGATCATGCGCTTCGCGAAAGGTGCGGATCTTGGTTCCGGCAACGTGCATTGCCGCATCAGTATCCCTTCAGGATACTTTAGGCAACCGTCGCGGATTGCCTGGCCAGTTCGGTCCTGTACCCGTGAAGCGCGCCGCCCGATGCGTGGACCGCGTTGGCCTGCTGGGCAAACGCTTCCATCAGGCTGGATCCGAGCCCCTCGCCCGATCCGGAAACGGCATCGATGCCCACGCCGTCGTCCTCGATGGTCAGGCGCCAGTCGCCATCCGCGACATGGAAGAAGATGCCGATCTTGCCGCGGCGTTCGTCAGGAAAAGCGTATTTGACGCAATTCGCCATCGCTTCGTTCACATAAAGACCAATCGCGACCGCGTGTTCACGGGGCAAGGAAACAGCATCGATCTCGCGATAGACATCGATATTCTCTGACACGGCCGATCGTTCGATCCGGTCGATCAGCAAACCGAGGTACGGCTTCATCGCAACCTCGCGCTCGTCCGCTTCGTCGAACGACAGGCTGGAATAGGCATCGGCGAATGTTCGCACCCGAACCGCCGCATCGTCCAGGTGCCCATGCAGCGATAGGTCGGAAATGCGCCGTTTCTGGATTTCCAGAAGGCTTGCGACCAAGGCAAAATTGTTCTTCGTGCGATGTTCCAGTTCGGCCAGCAGCACCAGGCGCCTATCGGCGGCATCGCGGATCTGTTCGAATGTGCTGTTCGCAGCGCGGCGGAACGCCTCGGCAAATATGATGACGATCAGACAGCAGGCTGCGTTGAGGATGACGCGCGGCGGATCCGACGGGTTCGTGAAGGTGAACGAACCCACGGCCGGCAAAACGAAATACCATGCCCACACGAAGGTCGCAGAAAAGGCAACCAGCCCGGCTCGCCAGTGTCCGTAAAGGGTCGCGAGGAGGACCGTCGGATAGATCAGCGCGAAGGGACCGGACGTCGGCGCCCAGATATCGAACACCACCCTGAGGCCGATCATCGCAACGGCACACAGCAAGCCGAAGATCAGCTGCGAAGCAAGCTTGCCCCGGCGCGAAAGGAACTGGCGGCTGACATCGAATTGAGCGAGTCTCTGCATGACACGCCTTTCCCGCGGGGATTAGGTTCGGCGGCGACCTGCCGCCGAAACGCCGACGCTTCCCGCGATATCGGCGATACCGCGATACGCTACCGCGAACCAAGAGTCGAATATTGTCGTGCGAAACAGCCGAAAGATCAGGCGGCAAGCAGTTCGGTGGCGGACGGTGCCGATTCCAGCATCGCGATCAGGCCCCGTTCGTCGCGCGTCAACCACTTGGTTGCGCGCGGTAATTCCAGCGCGGTGCGCCATCCTTCCTGACTGTCGACCAGGCCTATCACCGCAGGGTGGATGTAGCTTTTGCGGGTGACAGCCGGGGTGTTTCCGAGCTTGCTGGCCACGCAATCGAGCAGGGTCTTCATCGGAATCGCCCCATCGCCGGTTCGCAGGCATTCAAAGGCCATCACGCTTGCGTGCCAGGTTCTGAAGTTCTTGGCGGTGAAGCGGTGCCCCATCGTCTCTTCCAGATATTCGTTCACGTCTGTCGACCCGACGGCCTGAACGTCGCCAGCATCGTCGACATATTTGAAGACGTTCTGCCCCGGCAGATCCTGCATCTGGCGCACCATCCGGGCGAGGCTTCCGTCCGACAGCGTGACTTCGCGCATCTGGCCCGACTTGCCCTTGTATCGCAGCTTCAGCGTCTTGCCGGTGACTTCGGCGTGGCGGCGGCGAAGGGTGGTTGCACCGAAACTCTTGTTGCGCTGCGCGTAACCTTCGTTGCCGACACGCACCGCGCCCAGATCGAGCAGACGCACGACGCTGGCCACGGCGCGATCCCAGGTCATCTTGCGCCCGGAAAGGTCGCTTTCGACACGCTTGCGGACCAGCGGCAAGAGGCTGCCGAACGCCAGGCAGCTGTCGAACTTCTCGCTTTCGCGCATGGTGCGAAAATCGGGGTGATAGCGGTATTGTTTGCGCCCCTTTGCGTCGATCCCGGTTGCCAGGATGTGGCCGTTGGCGGCGGGACAGAACCACGCATCGACATAGGCGGGCGGCAGCGCGACAGCGTTCAGCCGTTCCTTTTCGGACCGATCGGTAATCAGGTTACCGAGCGGATCGTAATAGGCCCATCCCTTGCCTGCACCCTTTCGGGTGATGCCGGGAAGATCGATGTCGACATAGATGAGCTTTGTCATGGCGTATCGAATACTCGCGGCAGGCGGGCCGGGTTCCGCTTGCTTGCGAAAAGACCCGCACCCACCTAGCCCGTTGCAACCAACAGGAGAGCGAACTTGGCCGATCCCACCTACACCCCGCCCGAAGTCTGGACCAACGACGCCGAGAACGGCGGACGCTTTGCGGCGATCAACCGGCCGACTGCCGGAGCGCGGGAGGAGAAGGATTTGCCTGTGGGCGAACACGCCCTGCAACTCTATTCGCTGGCGACGCCAAACGGCGTGAAGGCGACGATCATGCTGGAAGAACTGCTGGAAGCCGGTTTTTCCGAAGCCGAATACGATGCCTGGACCGTGAACATTTCGGACGGCACGCAATTCACCAGCGGCTTTGTCGACGTGAACCCCAATTCCAAGATACCGGCGCTTCTGGACTGCAGCGGCGCGCAGCCGGTTCGCGTGTTCGAAAGCGGCGCGATCCTGATGCACCTGGCAGAAAAGTTCGGCGCCTTCCTGCCCACGGATCACACCCGCGCCGAAGTGTTGAGCTGGCTGTTCTGGCAGATCGGCAGCGCGCCTTTCATCGGTGGCGGGTTCGGCCATTTCTATGCCTATGCGCCGGAAAAGTACGAATACCCGATCAACCGGTACGCAATGGAAACCAAGCGCCTGTTCGATGTCGCCGACCAGCGCCTGGCGCAGGCCGAATACCTGGGTGGCGGGGAATATACTGTCGCCGACATGGCCGCCTATCCGTGGATGGCCCCCTTCGTATTCGGCGGAATCTACGGCGAAGCGCGCAAGTTCCTCTCCATCCACGAGTACGAGAATGTCGAGCGCTGGGTGAAGCAGATTTCGGCGCGTCCTGCGGTGCGCCGCGGGCGGATCGTCAACAAGGCCTGGGGAGAAGAAGACGAACAATTGCTCGAGCGCCATTCGGCTGCCGATTTCGAAGGCAAGAAGCTGTAACGCACCCCTTCACATCCGCTCCGGGCACGTTATAGGGGCGGCCCGGCGCACACGCGCCTGCTGGGGTGTAGCCAAGCGGTAAGGCACCGGTTTTTGGTACCGGCATGCGCAGGTTCGAATCCTGCCACCCCAGCCACTCTCTCCCTCATCTTCCGGTTGCAGGTTGCAACCTTCCCGCTACGTTCAATTCCGACGAGCAAGTGGAGAGAGTACTCGCATGGCGCACACGGACCCCGAACGCACCCCCGTAATCGTTGGTGTGGGGCAGATAAACGACCGCCCCGAACAACCCGGCGATGGCCTCGATCCCGTGGCACTGATGGCCGAGGCGCTGCGGCGCGCAGACGATGACGCGGGCGGCGGCCTGCTGGCCGATTGCGATTCCCTGGCGGTGGTGGCCCAGCTTGCCTGGCCCCAGCTCAACCCCGTCGATGGTGCCGTTGCCGAAGCGCTGGGAATCGATCCGGCCCACCGTATGCAAACAGCGATGCCGAATGGCGACAGCCCGATCTTGCTCCTGCATGAAGCGGCCAATCGTATCGGGCGCGGCGAAGCGTCGATTTGCGCGATAACCGGCGGCGAGGCGCTGCGAACCGCAGGCCAGCTTGCCGCCATGAAGCCCCGCGATACCGATGAAAAACCCAACGCCCTGCGCGATGCCACACACCGCGTCCGCAAAGGGTACGCGCAGGCCTACGGCCTCGTCATCCCGACCGACGTGTACCCGCTTTACGAAAACGCCGGCCGCGCGGCCTATGGCCAGACATTGGCGCAAGGGCAGGCCGAAAGCGGCGCGATATGGGCCGCAATGAGCCAGGTCGCCGCGCAATACCCGGGCGCGTGGATACGCAAGCCGGTGAGCGCCGAAGACGTCACCACGCCATCGGACAACAACCGCCCGATCGCGTTTCCCTACACCAAGCTTCAGGTCGCCAATTCATCGGTGAATCAAGGCGCGGGGTTCATCGTCACGAGCCTTGCCGAAGCGCGCAGGCGAGGGATTGATGAAAGCCGCCTGGTGTTCATCGGCTATGGCGCGGCAGCGCATGAAAACGGAAATTTCCTTGTGCGCGATCGCTACGATGCGTCGCCCAGCCTGGCCACATCGATCGAACAGGCCATGGCGCTCAATGGCATCGAAACCGGCGATCTCGATCATGTCGAACTGTACAGCTGCTTCCCCTGCGTCCCGAAGATGGCGCGGCGGGTGCTGGACTGGCCGCTGGACAAGCCTTCGACCGTCTTCGGCGGCCTGACGTTCGGTGGCGGCCCCATCGGCAATTACATGAGCCACGCGGTGGTCGCGATGGTCGAAAAACTGCGCGGCACGGGGGAAAAAGGGTTGTTGTTCGCCAATGGCGGATACGCGACCCACAACCACACGATCCTGCTTTCGGGACACCCCACGCACGCGCAGTTCCCGCAGGACTTCGACTTCCAGGCGCAAGCGGATGCACGCAGGGGTCCGGTTCCCGCGCTCGATGAAGACTATTCGGGGCCTGCAACCGTGGAAACCTACACCGTATTCTATGACCGCAACGGCGCACCGCGCGCAGGCGTAGTCGTGGCGAAGACGCCCGACGGCTCCCGGACGCTGAGCGCAGTGGACGTGTCCGACCCGGATATGATCTGTGCGCTTACTTCGGGAGAGACGGAACCCGTGGGCCGCGCTGGAACGATCAGCCGTTTGCCGGACGGTCTTGCCCACTGGCACTTCGCGTGAACGCCAAGCTCGGTTGCATTGACGAACCGAATTGAGCAAGACAGTTCAAGAACATCAGGACGAGGGAGAATACAGACGTGAGCACATTCGAAACGATCATCGTCGAGAGAGACGGCGCTGTTGCGAAAATTACCCTCAACCGGCCCGAACGGCTCAACGCCTGCCCGCCGAACATGGCGGACGAGATTTTCGAAGCGACGCGTGATCTTGGCGATGCGCGCGCGCTGCTCATTACCGGCACCGGACGGGCGTTCTGCTCGGGCGCCGATCTCGCCGCGCGCGGCGATCGTTCCGTGGGCGGCGGCGACGGCGCGTTCGATGCGCTTTCGCGCCACTACAACCCGATGGTCATGGCCCTGGCAAACCTGCCGGTGCCGGTGATCAGCGCCGTTCAGGGCCCGGCAGCCGGGGTCGGCTGTTCGATCGCGCTTGCGGCGGATTTCGTGATCGCCGGCAAGAGCGGCTATTTCCTCCAGGCCTTCGTCAATATCGGCCTCGTTCCCGATGGCGGGTCAAGCTGGCTGCTCCCACGCCTTGTCGGCATGGCGCAGGCGACCCGCATGATGATGCTCGGCGAGAAGATCCACGCCGAAGAGGCCGAACGGATCGGCTTGATCTACAAGTGCGTCGAAGACGATGCCCTGACGGCCGAGGCAGAAGCGCTGGCCGCTCGGTTGGCCGCAGGACCGACGGTTGCCCTCGGCCTGATGAAGCAGACGATGCGCGATGGGCTCCAGGCGGATTTCGGGTCCACCCTGGCCGCAGAAGCGACCGCTCAGCGAAAGGCGGGCGGATCGCAGGATGCAATGGAAGGCGGGATGGCGTTCCTTCAAAAGCGCAAGGCCCAATTCAAGGGTGCCTGACGCCGCCGAAACCGCGGCAGACTGGATCGCCCTTGCCCATGATGCCGCGGCGGCTGCGCGCGATTACACCGATGCAGTGCATGCCAAGGTTGCCGGAATCATCGCCCCCGGCGGCAAGGTCGACGCCGCGCTGGCCGAACGCGAACAGCGGCTGGTGCATGGGTTTGCGTGGATAGCGACCACGGCCGAAGCCCTGGGCGCGGTGGCCCAATGGGCTTCGCGTGCCCATGCCGCCGGTTCCTATGGCGAAGTCGACGAACTGGCCTTGCGAGTGGGCTTCGGGGAATACTGCGCCCAGATCGCCGGCGGCGTTCCAATGAGCCAGAGCGAGGTGGCGCGACCGTCCGATTTCGGGCTGGCTTTCGAAGCGCACGATTTTGCCTCGAAAGGCGCCGTGGCGCGTTTTCTTGCAAGCGGCAGCACGCCAGAAACCCGGGCGAAATTCGCCGAAATTCTGGCGCAAGGAAACCGCCCCTACGAAGGGTTTGGCGACGAAACGCTGGACCTGATCCGCGACCAGTTTCGCGCCTTCACCCGCGATCGCATCGCCCCCAAGGCGCATGAATGGCATCTCGCGGACGATCTCATCCCGATCGAAGTGGTCGAGGAGATGGCCGATCTCGGCGTGTTCGGCGTCTGCATCGCGGAAGAATATGGCGGCCTCGGCCTCGGTAAACTGGCGATGTGCCTTGTCTCCGAAGAGCTTTCGCGCGGGTGGATCTGCGCCGGTTCGCTTGGCACCCGGTCCGAAATCGCCGGCGAATTGATCGGGGAGAACGGGACGGACGAACAGAAGGCGAAATTCCTGCCCCTGCTCGCCGACGGGTCGATCCTGCCGACCGCGGTCTTCACCGAACCGGACACCGGATCGGACCTTGCGTCTGTCCGCACGCGTGCAAGCCCGGCGGCGGACGGGACATGGCGCATCAACGGCGCGAAGACATGGATCACCCATGCCGCCCGGGCCGATCTCATGACCGTGCTGTGCCGGACAGATCCGGACACGCCGGGTTATGGCGGCCTGTCGATGCTGCTTGCCGAAAAGACCCGCGGCACCGATGAAGCCCCCTTCCCCGATCCCGGCATTGCTGGCGGAGAGATCGAAGTGCTCGGTTACCGCGGCATGAAGGAATACACGCTCGGTTTCGACGATTTTACCGTGGCCGAAGATGGCCTGCTTGGCGGGGCCGAAGGACAAGGTTTCAAGCAGTTGATGCGGACCTTCGAAGGGGCGCGTATCCAGACCGCCGCAAGGGCGATCGGGGTGGCATGGAACGCGTTCGACCTTGGCCTGTCCTACGCGCTGGAACGCAAGCAATTCGGCAAGAACCTGCTGGCCTTTCCCCGCGTGTCCGACAAGCTGGCTATGATGGTCGCCGAACTCGTCATGGCGCGCGAACTGACCTATTCGGCAGCACGCCACAAGGACAAGGGCGAACGCTGCGATATCGAAGCCGGCATGGCGAAGCTGCTCGGTGCGCGGGTGGCCTGGGCCAACGCCGACAACGCCCTGCAAATCCATGGCGGCAACGGCTACGCCTTGGAATACGAGATCAGCCGCGTGCTGTGCGATGCCCGCATTCTGAACATTTTCGAAGGCGCTGGCGAAATCCAGGCCCATGTGATCGGCCGCGGCCTTGCCGCGTCGCGCGCGAACAGCCCCGCGGCCTGATCACCGGCCCACGCGGACTACATAAGCACCGCGGCGCGGCTTCAGTCCTGATGGGCCTCTTCGTAATGCCGGCCCAACCAGTCGCTGCCGTAATCGTTGGTGGGATCGCGCACAATTGAATGGACGTGGTTGTATCCCCCGCCACCCGATTGTTCGCGCACGTAATCGATCAGGATCGACGGTCCTTGCACGCGGAACATGTAACGCGCGCCCGGTTCGCCGACCGGGCCCCACCAGGCAAAATGAAGCGAATCCATTCCGTCCGCCACGATCGCCGACCGCTGGCGCGCGGCGGCTTCGTCGGAAGCGTTGCCGAGGTATTCGTCGATCAGGCCGGTCAGATAGATGCGTTGCCTGTCATCCAGTTGGGACGCCTCGATCCCCTTGGCATCTGCAAGGCGCGCCTGCTGGCCCTTGCCGACGAACGCTTCGTCATCAACGGTTGGTGCGATGACAGCCTTGGCGATCTGATCGGTATCGAGGGATGCCATCAAGGCGAACGCACGGTCCGCTTCGTGCTGCAAAATCCGCCAGCCGGCATAGCGCCCATCCGGTACGATTTGCGGATTGGCCCCCAGGAACAGCGGGACGAACGCGATGCGCCCTTCCGAGACCGTGAAATTGGCGGCGTAGTGATGGCCCGTGACCGTCCACCCCCAATCGGCACCGGCAAGATCGCCGTAGATTTTCACGTAGAACAGCTCTGAATCGTAGGCGGGCAGCATTGTTGCCGCCTGCGCCCTGCGGGGATCGCTGTCCTCAAGCTCGGCCATCGATTGTGAGACGAGTTCGTGAAGAACATCCTCGTGCCAGATGATGGTGGTCGATTTCAGATATCCCTGGCTCGACAGCGCGGCCGCCATCAGGGCGTGCAGCGCCTTGCGCTGATCGGTTGTCATACCCGCTACCGCCGCGCCCGTGCGGGGGGCGAAATTCACCGGCAGGTTGGACCAGCTGGTGCGCGCCGATTCGTCGTCCAATCCGGTCACGGCTTGCGCGCGCTGGCTGTCGTCGAGGGTGTCGAGGAAGGCCTCGGTTGCCTGGCGCATTGCCGCGACGCGCGATTCCTCGAGCGTTATGGCGTGACCATCTTCGGCGGCGGCCATCGCCCCACCGGGAACCAGAGCCGCGCCTGCCAAAGCAAACAAAAGGTGACTTCTCATCGCATCCCCCCCACACAAATCACGCGCCCCGAACGAAGGTGTAGGCCGCGGATCGCGGGGCGACAAGGCACGGTACCTGGGCAGGCTGCGACGCGCCCTTCGATCAGGATGTCCGAAGGGGCGCGCCCGGATTAACGGAACTCCAGCCCTTCGAACGAACCGCTCCTTCGCCAGGCATCGATGTGGGTGAAGAAACCCTGCGCGCCTGCGGGATGGCCGAGGGCAAAGCGCTCCTGTTCGCCATAACCCTGCCCTTCGTTGTTGTAATATCCCGGCGTGCACTCGGTGCTCCCGATCCGTGCGCCCGGACCGGTCAGCAGGAAATCGATCCATTTCTGCTGGGCTTCGGCGGTCGGCTCCACTTCGGCATGGCCATTGGCCTGCGCGTGGCTGACCACGGTTGCCACCGTAACGGCGTGATCGACGAGATTGTGCGGATAATTGGCAATGAAAGCCGCGGCCTGGTTCTGCTGAACGAAGAACAGGTTCGGAAACCCGTGGACGTGCAGCCCGTGGAAGGATCGCATTCCGTCCTTCCAGTATTCCGATAGCCTCACGCCGTCGCGGCCGGTCACATCATACCCCGAACGCGCGACGAAATCGGTGCCGACTTCAAAGCCCGAAGCATAGATGATGCAATCGACCTCGTATTCCTTGCCGTTGGCGACAACTCCCTTTTCGGTGATCCGTTCGACACCCTGCCCCTCCGTATGGACCAGGTGGGTGGTGGGGCGATTGAACGCCTGCAGATATTCGTCATGGAAGCAGGGGCGTTTGCACAGCTGGCGATACCAGGCCTTGAGCTGCTCGCCCGTATCGGGATCATCGACGATTGCCTGTGCCCGTTCGCGGATTTCTTCCATCTTGCCGTTATCGGCGTCTTCGAAGGCGGCCATGATGTTTTCCGGCGTGCGGTCTTCGGGTGCCATGTCGATGACCTGCGCACGAATACGTTTGCCAAGGTCGGTCCAGCCGTCATCGACAAGGTCTTCGGCGGGGAAACCGATTCCGAGGTTGGCGACGAAATTTTCCTGCCATTTCTTCTGCCATCCCGGTTCGTTCACCCCGGCAAACCATTCCGGATCGATGGGAACATTGTTCCGTTCGTCGACGGAAGACGGGGTGCGCTGGAACACGAACACTTCCTTGGCGTCGCGCGCAACGTGGGGAACGCATTGAACGGCTGTCGCGCCGGTGCCGATAATCGCCACCCGCTTGTCGGCAAGCGCGGTCATCGGCGCACCTTCGGGGGTTCCGCCGGTGTAGGAATAATCCCACCGGCTGGTGTGAAAGCTCTTGCCCGCGAAATTCTCGATCCCGGGCAAGCCCGGCAGTTTCGCGACGTGGAGCGGCCCGGTGCCCATGCCGATATAATTCGCGGTGAAGGCATCCCCGCGATCGGTGCGAATTACCCAGACCTTCCCCGCATCGTCCCATGCAAGGTCGGTCACCCGTGTATGAAAAAGCGCATTGTCATAGAGATCGAAATGTTCGCCGATCCGAGAACAATGGTCGCGAATTTCCGGCGCGTGGGCGTATTTCTCGCTCGGCATGTGTCCGGTTTCTTCGAGCAGTGGCATATAGATCATCGACGCGGTGTCGCACTGCGCACCGGGATATCGGTTCCAGTACCAGGTCCCGCCGAAGTCGCCGCCTTTCTCGATGATGCGGTAATCCTCTATTCCCGCTTCCTTGAGCCGCGCGCCGGTGACCAGTCCGGCAAACCCGCCGCCGATAAACGCGAAGGTCACGTGGTCGGTGACCGGTTCGCGCGGCTTCACTGGTGTGTAGGGATCAGCCGCAAGATCGGAAAATTCGCTCTCCAGGCGTTTGTACTGCGCCGAACCGTCAGCGCGCAGGCGCTTGTCGCGTTCCTCGGCATACTTACGGCGAAGCGCGTCCTTGTCGATTGCCGGTGCGGCGTGCGTGGTGGCCAAAATATTTCTCCCGTAGGCAAGGTGCTGGCACAAAGGTGCGTCAAGTCTGCCGCGCTGGCAACTATCTGAAACCGATTTCGGAGCGATCCGGCATGAAAACCGAGGCGACGGCGGTTCGGCCCGGCCAAAAAAATGGCGGCCCCTTCCAGAGCCGCCATCCAGTTTCAGAACTCCGCGTTGCGGAGACCTTCGGGTCGCAATGTCTAGCTAGAACGAACGCCTCGGCCCGATCACTAGTAATTTTCCGGAGCGCGATGGGTCACGGCACCAGGACCAATGCCCCTTCCACCGTGCCCTCGCGCAGACGCCGAAGCGCCTCGTTTGCCTGTTCGAGGGGCATCGCTGTGAAGTGGGTCCGGATGGGAACCTGTACGGCGAGATCGAGGAACGCGGCGCCATCGTCCCGCGTCAGATTGGCGACCGAACGGATCGATCGTTCTTCCCAGAGTATTGCGTAAGGGAAACAGGGAATGTCGGACATGTGAATGCCCGCGCACACGACACGACTCCCTTTACCCACTGCCTTCAAGGCCTGCGGCACCAGTTCGCCGGCAGGAGCAAAGATTATCGCAGCGTCGAGCGGTTCTGGGGGCGGTTGCGAAGACGGCCCTGCCCATCGGCAACCCAGCGTGCGTGCAAAGTCCTGCCCGGCGTCATCCCCTTCCCTGGTGAAGGCAAAAACATCACGCCCTTGCCAAGCCGCAAGTTGCGCAAGGATATGCGCCGCCGCGCCGAAGCCATAAAGGCCGATCCGGCGCGCGTCGCCTGCCATGCGATAGGCGCGATACCCTATCAATCCCGCGCACAGCAGCGGCGCTGCGTGCTGGTCGTCCAGCGTTTCGGGGAGCGCAAAACAGTATCGCGCATCGGCAAGGCAGTGACTCGCGAACCCTCCGTCCCGCGTGAAGCCGGTGAACACCGGCGCGTCGCACAGGTTTTCCCGATCGGACAGGCAATAGCGGCACGTGCCGCAGGTGTGGCCCAGCCAGGGGACGCCGACACGCTGGCCAACCGACAGTCCGGATACATCCGCCCCCACCGCCTCGACAACACCCACGATTTCGTGCCCCGGCACGATCGGCAAGGTTCCATGAATATCCCCGTCCACAACGTGCAGATCGGTCCGGCACACGCCGCAGGCGCCAATTGCAACGCGCACCTCGTTCGCATCCGGTTCCGGAATTGGGCGCTCGACCAGCTTCAACGGTTGGCCCGGTGCATCGAGCTGCATCGCCCGCATGCCTGATGGCGCGGACCTCATCAGCACGGCTCCAATAGGCCAAGCACGCGTGATAGCGTCTCTTCGGCGGAACCGCTGGCGTCCACCCTATTCCACGAACCCAGCGACCCGATGCACCGCGCCATCTGTCTGTCGACCACATCGGGGCCCGCATCAGACGCGTCCCCTTTTCGTGCGAGCACGCGTGCGTGCAAGGTGGCTCGCGGCGCCTGCAGCCATAATCCGGTGAACGGGACATCGAGGCTGGCGGCCAGCCTCTCGATCCCAAGTCTTGTGTCCTCATAGTCGAAGACCGCGTCGACAATTACCGGCCACCCGGCCTGCACTGTCTTCGCTACCAGGTCGTACAAGGCGGCATAGGCGGCGTTGTGTGCAGCAGTTGTATAGGCGCTTTGCGGCAAATGCGCTTCGGGCTTCACACCGGCGAGCCGCTTTCGCAGCACATCCGTGCGCAACCATCGCGCACCGGGGACAGTGCCGATGCCGGGGGCCAGATTGCCAGCCACCGTCGATTTCCCGCTGCCGCTCAAGCCCCCGATGGCAATCACGCGCGGCGCTGGCCGTTCCAGCGCCGCCAGCGCAAGGCTGAGGAGATTGCGCGCCGCTTGGCCATCGCGTTGCCATTGCGCTGCAACGATCGCGGACTGCGCCGCGCGAATGGACAGGAAAAGCGGCAGCGCCGCCAGCCCAGCCGCCTCAGCCCGCCAGTCGCAATACCGGTTGAAGACCAGCGACGCTTCATTGCGAAGGCCGATGTGCCACAGGTGCACCAACAGCAGGGCGAGGTCGTAGAGCACGTCGACCGGTGCCTGTGTTTCAGATTGCGCAGGAAAGCTGTCGAGCATCGCTCCGCCGCTCTCTTCTACTACATCCTCCGCCACCTCGAGTGCTCCTACGCAGTGCCGCACGAAACCCTCCTCCGACCTCCTGTCGAGCAAACTGGAAAGTTGGGGTAGGCGATCGCAACTGGCCCGGAAAAGTTCATCGTTCAGCCTCGCGTCCATGGCCCGGCTCTTCGTCGCGCCAAGGCCCGCATGGTTCGCCTCGATCAGATTGAGGACGCGGCGGGCACCGTCCCCATGGGCGACCATCGCCCTGTCGTGACTGCTCACCACGGCATCGGCAATCTCACGCCAGACGGGCCGAAGCATGGGCACCGCGCCTGTTTGCATGTGCAGGTCAGCTCTCGCCCGTTCGTGAACGCGGGGTCGGCCAGAAGGGTTTTCGCGCGCCATAGTGCCGGTAACCAGAGCATCATGCCTTGCCCTTGGCGCTTCGTAGTTTCGCGTATCCGCCCGGCAGCCATGCGGCGGCGCAAGCGATCATCCCCGCAACGGTCAGCCCCGTTGCGGGAACGGTCCTAGTAACATTGCGGATTTCCCGAAAACGCCATGTCGCGGACTCCTGCACGGTCAACTTTCAACATGTCGAGCCTCTGCGTTGTTCAAAACGAAGAGGCTTTGCCCTGCACCGAGGTGAAGGCCCATGGCCGTTTCCGCATTTTCCTTTTCCAGTTCCGCCAGTTCTTCGCCGGTCATCGCCTGCCTCGATGACACGGCCCGGGCGCAGGAAGTGGCACAGGTTGCGGCCAATTATTCCCAGTGGCTCGATCGCCCGCTCATCTTCTTCCACTCTCTCGAGTTCGGCCGCGCGCAAAGCGCGATGTCCGATCCGCTCGAATGGCAATTGCGCCGGTGCAAGGCCCAGCAAAGCCTGCAACGCGTGACCGAAAATCTGATCGGATCGCCGTCCTCCCCAATCCTGCAAATTGGCGAGGGCAGCTGGGTCCAGTCGCTTTCGGGATTGCTCGAAACCGTCACGGACGCCGTGGTCGTGATCGGATCGGCTGCCAACGGCAACACCGCGCATCTGGCCAGTACCCTGCTGGATCGTGGGGCGCACAAATTGTTTGTCGTCCCTCCAGGCATGCGGGAGCAGCTGTCCGACAGTCCGCGCATCGCCGTGCCGCTGGACGGATCGAAGTTTTCGGAAGCCTCGCTTGCCGAAGCGATTGCGATCGCCCGGGCACATCCGGCCGAACTCCTGTTGCTCCACGTCACGCCTCCCGCCGTGATCGATACCTTCGGCCCGCTTGGCCACACCGACCTGGAGCTTCAGGTCATGCTGGACCGGCGCAACGAAATGGCGGCGGGCAATTTTCTTGAAACCAGCTTGCGCCGCTTGCGCGATATGGGCGTCAAGGCGCGCAGCCGCTGCCTCAAAGGCGATCCGCGTTCCGGTCTCGAAGGATTGCTAGCCGAAGAATCCCCCGAGCTGGTTCTTCTGTCGGCCAGAGGTCAGGGGATCAGAACCTGCGAAAACCTCTCGCTCGGGAGCACGGCCAACTACCTGATCGATCATCTCAACCTGCCTGTCATGATCGTGGGTTTCGGAGCCGATGAAGCGAAACGGAATTCGCCGTTCACCACAGGGCGCGACCATGCCCGCGACTTTCGGGGACCGCTCAACAGCTCACCCGTTGCCGCCTGATGATCGAAACCTTCGCTGACCCGGTCGCGGCCCATGGCTGGGAAACAGGCGAAGCGCTCGATTTCGGAAGTCGCCGCGAGCGACCCCGCCCGGTACCGGCCTGGCGGTCGATCGACCGCCTCTCGCCGTGGCTCACCAAGGCGATGGAAGCGGCGAGCCTGGCGGAACCGGCATCGTCTCCCGCTGCCGAATGGGTTCTCGACAACGGATACCATATCCAGCGCGCGATGCTGCTGGTGCGCGACGATATGCCGCCCGGCTTTTACGCACGGCTTCGCCCGCTTAGATCGGGTGCCGCAGCCGGCGAGCCTCGGGTGCTCATGCTGGCGCACGATCTGCTGGAGGCGAGCCATTTCCAGCTCTCGCGCGAAAATGTGCTGGCCTATCTGGAAGGGTATCAGTCCCACAGCGCGCTCGACATTGCAGAACTGTGGGCGTTCCCCACCATGCTGCGGATCGCCTGCATCGAACGGCTCGTCACCGGCTTTGCCGCGGCTTTCCGCACGGTACCCGCCCCTTTTCGAACAAGTGAAAGCTGCGGGCAATTCATGCGCTCCGTCGAACCGGCCGACTGCGTGGCGCGCGCCATCGCAAATCTTGCCGTCATCTCGAACATTATCTGGAAGGAAATTTTCGACGAAAGCTGCCACGTCGACAGGGTGCTCGCCCGCGATCCGTCGGGCACATTTCCCAAAATGGATTTCGATACACGCGATGCCTGCCGTCAGTCGGTCGAACGCCTCGCGGATCTGGGGGCGAAAGACGAAGTCGAAATCGCCGAGGCGGCAATTGGCCTGGCGCATGAACACGGCGACCTGCCGTTCGACCATGTGGGCTATTGGCTCATCGCACACGGCGTGGTCGAGCTGGAGCGCACCCTTGGCATTGGACCGTCGGCCTTCCGGCGGTTGGGGCGATGGCTCATGCACTGGCCGGGCGCCGTGTACGCGTTCGCCTTGTTCCTGTGCGGATTGGCGGGACTTGCCTTGCCCGTCGCCTACCTTGCGCTGCGGGGTGCGAACACGGCCGAAATGATGCTGGGAATAGCGCTTGCTGCTTTGCCGGCAACCGTGCTCAGCGTCACTCTGGTCAACTGGCTGGTGACGCTGGTCGTCCCGGCGAAGCAATTGCCGAAACTGGATTTTTCGGAAGGCATCGACCCGAACTGGCCCACCGTCATTGTCCTACCGGTAATCGTCGGGAGCATCGGTGAAGTGGCTGGGATGCTGTCCCGGCTGGAATCCCATTTTCTCGCCAATCCGGGCGCGCGCGGCTATGTCTTGCTCAGCGATCCTGCCGACGCGTCGCGCGAACACGTGCCGGGCGATGAAGCGATCGAGGAAGCCCTTCGCCTCGGCGTTCGGCGCCTGAACCGGGAACGCGGGGCTGGTTTTTGCCTCCTGCACCGGGCGCGCCGCTACAACGATGGCCAGGAATGCTGGATGGCCTGGGAGCGCAAGCGCGGTAAGCTTGAACAGTTCAACCAGTTTATCCTGACGGGGGACCGAACGGCCTTCCCCGTATCCGAAGGCGATATCGACCGGCTGGCCGGCGCAAAGTTCGTGGTGACTGCGGATGCCGATACCCGCCTGCCCACGGGTGCCGTCGCCCGCCTTGCGGGCACGCTCGCGCACCCGCTCAATCGGCCCCTTTTCGACGACGATGGCCGGGTGCGTTCCGGTTATACGGTCCTTCAGCCAAGGGTGGAGATTGCGCCCCATGGGAGGGACACGCTTTTTGCACGGCTGTTTGGCGGCGATACCGCGATCGATATCTATTCGCGCGCGGTCAGCGATGTTTATCAGGATCTTATCGGGACGGGAAACTTCGTTGGCAAAGGCATTTACGATGTCGCCGCCTTTGCCCGCAGCCTCGATGGGCGCATTCCGGAAAACCAGCTGCTGAGCCACGATCTGTGGGAAGGCCTGCATGGCAGGGCCGGCCTCGCGAGCGACATTATCGTCTACGAAAGCTATCCCGAAAGCTACGCCGAATATGTTCGCCGCTGGCATCGGTGGGTGCGCGGGGACTGGCAATTGCTGCCCTGGCTTTTCTCGCGGGTACCCGGCCCGGGAGGGACCCGGATCGCCAATCGCCTGTCTCTGTTCGACCGGCTTCGCATCTGGGACAATATGCGGCGCAGCCTCGTACCGCTCAGCGTCCTCCTGCTTCTGCTTGGCGGGTGGTTTGTCCTGCCCGGTTCACCGTTGTTCTGGACAGCCATGGCACTTCTGGTGCCCAGCGCCTGGCTGTTCACCGACCTCGTGACCGGGGTCGCGCGCGGGCGCCGCCGGGGTGTGCTGATGGGCACCATGCGGCAAGCGCGCGAACATATCGAACGCTGGGCGCTCCAGATCGTCTTTCTGCTTTCGGATACGGTGACCGCCATTCACGCGATCGGGGTCACGCTGCTCAGGCTGAGGCGCGGCCGCAAACTGCTGGAATGGACGAGCGCCGCGCATGTCAGCCATCTGTTGGCGCGCAGCAGCGCGCGGAGCGGGCAATGGGCTGCTGCCTGGTCTTCGCCGCTCCTTGCGACTGGCATCGGCGCGCTTTTCCTGTGGGATGCCAGTGCCCTGCCGGTGGCGACGCCGCTGCTGCTGCTTTGGTTTCTCACACCAGAAATCGCCTGGCTGACTGCGCGGCCCCGCCTCAGAACGATCGAGCCGCTGGATCTCGACGACAGGCTCTACCTGCGCCGGGTCGCCCGCCGAAGCTGGCTCTATTTCGAACGCTTTGCCGGGCCGGAGGATCATTGGCTACCGCCCGACAACCGGCAGGAAGCACCGGTTCCGGCCACCGCGCATCGGACTTCGCCGACAAACATCGGAATGCTGGCGCTGTCCGCGCTGTCCGCATGGAAACTGGGCCATATCGGGAGTGCCGATTTCGCCGGTCGGATGCAGGCCATGCTGGATACGCTGGATCGGCTCGACCGTTGGAACGGGCACATTCTCAACTGGTACGACACTCGCGATCTGGCCCCGCTCGAACCGCGGTATGTATCCACGGTCGACAGCGGCAATCTGGCGGTGAGCCTGGTCGTCCTGGCCAGCGGATGCCGCACGGTTGCCGCCTCACCCAACTTCTGCGAGCGGCGGTGGGAGGGGCTGGAAGACTGCCTTGCCCTGCTTGCCGAAGCGTTGATCGAATGTGGGCTCGGCGATGAACTCGCCCAGAAAGTCGATGTCCTTATCGACGATGTTTCGCGCCGATCGCACGATCCCCTGACCTGGTCCGAACTGATTGAAACTGCGGTGCGGCAGATGGCCGAAGTGCGGACGAGGCTGGTCGAATTGCTCGAGCGGACGGACCGGATCGATGCCGGATCGCTGGAAGCGGTGCGCGATTGGCTTGACCGGTGCGAACATCACCTTGCCGACAGCCGCAGGGAGTTGAGCGAAACATCGGGGATGGCGCACAACGCCCTGATCGCCATGCTGCATGACATTGGCCAGCGGGCAAGCGAGATGGCCGAAGCGATGGATTTCGCGCCGCTTTACGACCGGCACCGCAAGCTGTTCCACATAGGCTATGACGTCACCTCGCAGCGGATCGACACCCATTATTACGATCTGCTCGCCAGCGAGGCGCGACTGGCCAGCTACTTTGCAATCGCCAAGCGGGACGTGCCGCCCGAACACTGGTTCCAGCTCGGTCGACCGATCGTGAAGCAGAAGAACGACCTGTCGCTGGTTTCGTGGAACGGGTCGATGTTCGAATACCTGATGCCTTCGCTGTTCCTGCGCAGCGATCCGGCGACCCTTCTGGGCGAAACGGAAACGGCCGCGGTTGCGATGCAGATCAGCTACGCCAACCGGCACCGGGTGCCGTGGGGTATCTCGGAATCCGGATTTGCATCCTACGGCAGCGACGGGATCTGGCGGTACAGGGCGTTCGGCGTCCCCGCTCTCGGTCTTCGCCGGGGCCTCGAAGACGATCTCGTGATCGCTCCCTATGCAACCGCCCTCGCCCTGGCCGCGACACCGCACCAGGCCGTGGCGAACCTGCGGCGGCTCGATAAATGCGGCGCGATGGGGCGCTTCGGGTTTCACGAAGCCCTGGATTTCACAAAGGGCCGATCTGCCGGGGGCGGCGATCCGGTACCGGTCCGTTCCTATATGGCGCATCATCATGGCATGACCATCGCCGCCATCGCCAACGCGCTGGAAGACGATGTCATGGTCTGGTGGTTCCACGCCGATCAACGCATGGAATCGGTCGATCTCCTGCTGAACGAACGCATCCCCTGGGAACTTCCAACCGAACTCGAACGGCTCGAGCTGCCATCCACCAAGGCATCAAGCGCACCATTGCAACCGCGGCCCGAGCCGTGGGAGCTTGGCCCGATCGAACGGCCCATGACCGCGCTGCTCGGCAACGGCCGCCTGTCGCTGCGCTTGGCCTCGGACGGATGCGGCGATCTGGTCTGGAAGGGCAACGCCGTTACCTGCCCCACGGGCATCAACCGGGATCGCGGCCATTTCCTCTACCTGCGCGAAAAGGCAACGGGCCATGTCTGGTCGCCCACCTCTGCCCCGGTTGGCGCAGCGGGGGGAAGACGGGTCATCATCCACCCGCACAAGCTGGAATTTCGCTGCCGCACCGGTGCCATTTCGACCGCGCTGGACGTTCTGATATCGTCATCGCAGGATGTCGAAATCCGGCGCATTCGGCTGATCAACGAATCCGCCGAACACCGGACGATCGACTTGGCGAGTCATGCGGACATCGCCTTGGCCGATCTTGGCGAATGGTCGCGTCACCCCGCGTTTGCCCGGCTGTTCGTCGAAAGCCACAGCCGTCCCGATCTCGACACCCTGCTGTTCTCGCGGCGCGCCAGAAGCCCGGATATCCCCGGGCTGGTGATGGCCCAGCGGATCATCATGTCGCCCGACAACGCGCGCCTTTCGGGGTGCGAGACCGTTCGCAAGATCACGCGCGGCCGTCTCGGCCCTATCGCGGAATTTCCGCACGTCAGGCCGGGCGGCGCGGATGTCGGCCAGTTTCCGCTTGATCCGGCGGCCGGTTTTCTGGTCGAAATCGACTTGCCGCCCCACGGCGAAGCCGAAGTTGCGCTCGTAACCGCGCTTGCGCCGCTGGAAAGCGAAGCACTGGAACTTGTCCGGCGATACGGCGCGCTTTCCTCGCTCGACTGGGCGGAACAGGACTGCGGAGACAGCATACGCCATGAAATCCAGGCGCTCGAGCTGGCCCCGCATCGGCTGAGAGACGCGCAGCTCCTTTTCGCCGCTCTCAACATCGACCACGGACCACGGGCACCCTTGCCGAGCGACGAGACACGGGACGACCTGTGGGCGCTGGGTGTGTCGGGCGATTTCCCCATTCTGCTGATAGAATTGAACGAACGGTTCGACGTTGACGAACTGCAGTTCGTTCTTGCCGCGCACAGCTTGTGGAGGCGCAAGGGGGCACAGGTCGATCTCGTCATCCTGCACCCGGGCCTGCCGGGGTACGTGGAGCCGCTGCGTGAGCGGATATACGACATCGTCAAGGCCAGCGGGTGCGAAGAGCAGATCGGCGAACGCGGAGGCATAACCATTGCGGGCAGCGAACATAACGATGCCCGCAACATCCTTGCCCTGCGTGCCGCTGCAACCACGACCCTTGCCGAGGGCGGTGGCTCGATCGAGGCGCGCCTGCGGAACATCGACGCGGGCAGGATACCGGTTCCGAATTTCGTCGCGACGGCGCCTGAACCGCGCGCGGAAACAACTGCGGCACGCGCGCCGGAAGCGTCGGCTCTGGCGCTCCCCAATGGCTTTGGCGGCTTCACGGAGACGGGCGCTTATCGCATCGAGCTTGACGAGGGCCGAACGACCCCTGCTCCATGGTCGAACGTGCTGGCCAACAAGGACTTCGGCACCATCGTCACCGAAGCTGGGCTGGGGTTCACGTTCGCCGGAAACAGCGGGGAAAATCGCATCACCCCGTGGCATAACGATGCGCTGCTCGATCCGCAGGCCGAAGCGCTCTACCTGCGCGACGAGGAAACGGGCGAAGTCTGGTCCGTCACCCCGCTTCCTGCCGGAGGGGTTGGCCCGTGCCGGATCGAACATGGAACCGGTGAAACGCGCTGGTCGCGCCGGTCCATGGGGCTGGAGCAAGAATTGCGGTGCTTTGTCGCGCCGGATGATCCGGTGAAGATCGTGGACCTTGCGTTGCACAACACCGCCGCGACGCCGCGGCGCATAACCGCGACCTATTTCGCCGACTGGATTATGGGCACGCATGCCGCCGAACCGGCACCGTTTCGTGCAAGCTGGTACCGGGCGGACCTGGGGGCCGTGCTGGGGCGAAACCGCTGGCAGCGCGAGTTTCGGGACAAGGTCTCGTTTCTTGCCGGAACAGACACCGTGCACAGCCTCACGACCTCGCGGTCCGACTTCCTCGGCGCTGTCCCCGATTGGCGGCACCCGGCCGGGCTTATCGCGTGGGGATTGGGGGAACGCCCGACAAACACGGGCCGCGATGCGGTGGCGGCGGTTCAGTTCCACCTCGACATCGCGGCTGGCGAAACAGCAGAAATCTCGTTCCTGCTGGGGCAGGCGGATTGCGAAGACGATGTCGCCACCATCCTCGAACGCTGGCGCGCGGCGGGCATGATCGACGCCGGACGCAAAGCTGTGTCATCGCAATGGGACACGCGGTGCGGTGCCGTGGAAGTTACAACGCCCGATCCGGCGTTCGACGTGATGGTAAACCGGTGGCTTCCCTATCAGGCCATGTCTTCGCGGGTGTTTGCGCGGGCCGGCTTTTACCAGGCATCGGGCGCGTTCGGGTTTCGTGACCAGTTGCAGGACGTACTTGCCCTGCTGCTCCCTTCGCCTCAGTTGGCGCGCGATCACATCCTCGATGCAGCCTCGTACCAGTTCGAAGAGGGCGATGTCCTCCATTGGTGGCACCCGCCTTCTGGCCGCGGGGTCCGCACGCGATGTTCCGACGATCTGCTGTGGCTGCCCTTCGCCGCCGCTCGCTATGTCGAGGCGACCGGAGACAGCGGTATCCTGGATGTCAGCGTCCCGTTCCTTTCCGCCGAAGAACTGGCGACTGACGAGCATGACCGGTTCAACGCATTCCCGCGCGGAACCGAGGCCAGCCTGTACGAACATTGCATGCGTGCGTTCGACCGCGCCTACCGCCTGGGCGCACGCGGGCTGCCCTTGATCGGCGATGGCGACTGGAACGATGGCATGAACCGCGTGGGTTCGGGCGGAAAGGGCGAAAGCATCTGGCTTGCCTGGTTCCTCGCGGTAACGATCCGCGATTTTGCCAACATGTGCGAAGTGAATGAACGGAGCGATTTCGGCCCGCATTGGCTGCCGCGGCGCGACCTCCTGATTTCCGCTGTCGAGGAACATGGCTGGGACGGGGAATGGTATGTCCGCGCCTTCGACGATCACCAGCGGCCCGTGGGCTCTCATGCCGACGACGAATGCCGCATCGACGCGCTCGTTCAATCATGGGCGGTCATGGCGGGGGGCGACAAGGCGCGCGCGAACCAGGCTATCGACAGCGCGTTCCGGCAACTCGTGCGGCCGGACGACCGGATTGCGCGGCTCCTGACGCCACCCTTCCATCGCACACCGCGTGATCCCGGATACATCAAGGCGTACCCGCCCGGCATCCGCGAAAACGGCGGCCAATACAGTCACGCGACCGCCTGGCTCGGCATTGCCTGCGCCATGCTGGGGGACGGTAATCGGGCAAAAGCGGTCTTCGACCGCATCAATCCGGCGCGGCAGGCCGACACATTCGAACACACGTTGGTTTACACCACCGAACCTTATGCGGTTGCCGCGGATATTGCCGGCGGCCACCATCTCGGGCGCGGAGGATGGAGCTGGTATACCGGGGCGGCTGGCTGGGCATGGCGGCTTGCGACCGAACATATTCTCGGCATCACGCTCGAAAACGGGTGCATATCCATCGATCCGTGCCTCCCTTCCGATTGGCCGGGGTTCGGCGCAACCGTGCGCGGGGACGGCGAAATCGAGATCGAAGTCACCCGTGGGCAGAATTCGCAATGCCTGGTCGACGGGCAACCAGGCACCGCGCAATCGATCGGCTTCCCCGGCAAGGGCAGGACACGCACGGTGGAGCTGGTTCTGGCCCCGTCCCCGGCCATCCCGGCCGGCACCCTGCGCTAACGCCCTATTGTGTCTTCTACGGAGCGAAAAGCCGCCGTCCATGCCTCACGATGCACCGGTTGAATGTGGCACAGATCGAAGGAGCGTGGCCATGAAGGTAAAGGACGCGATGCACCCGGGCGCAAGCTGGATCGATCCCGAAGCGCCCCTGCCCGATATCGCCGCGAGGATGCAGAAAGAGGATATCGGGGCCTTGCCCGTCGGCGAAAACGACAAGCTGATCGGGATGGTAACCGATCGCGATCTCGTGGTGCGCGGTATCGGAAGCCATGACGATCCGTTGCAACTCACCGCGCGTGACGTGATGAGCGGGCCGATCGTTTTCTGCACGGCAAACGAGGATCTGGAGGATGCTGTCCGCATCATGGAACGCAAGCAAATCCGCCGCTTGCCCGTGATCGACGAACATCACCGGATGGTCGGTATGCTGACCCTGGGCGATGTCGCCGCCAAAGCGACTGCCTCGCTCGCTGCGGAAACGCTGCGGGCGGTTTCCGCCCACCACCCGTGACGATGGGACGGCCTTTCCCATGTTGAAATGGATCCTGCTCGCCCTTGTCGTAATGGTCATTCTCGCCGTGGTGGGGGTTACCTTCTGGGTCCAGACCGAAGCGCCCTTCCGGCGCGTAACCCTCGCCGAAGGACCTGCCGAGCGTGCCCTGATCCTTTACCACACCAGCCGCGACGCGCATTTTTCGGACGATCTTGCTGCCGCGCTGGCGCAGGGCTTCGAGGAAGGCGGGCTTTCGGTCGATCGTTGGCCGATGACGAAAAGCACCCCTCCCCGCCCGGAAGGTTACGCTGTGGTGGCCGTCGTCTCGAACACGTTTTTCGGGGCTCCCGACTGGCCGACGGCGCGTTATCTTGAACGGGCGAAACTGACCGATCTGGACACGATCGCGATCATCGCTGGTAGCGGAAGCACCGACCGGGCAGAACGGCTGTTGCGCGCCAAGCTGGAAAAGACGGGCGCACGGCTGCTGGCCCTTCGGCCGCTTTGGATCAAGCGCCCGAACACGCCCAATTCGCACACGAAGGACAACCGCGAAATCGCGATGGGGTTGGCAAGGGCGATGGCAACAAAGGCCGCGGATAATGCCAGGGCAGGCAAGCCCGCACGCGACGATCCGGCCCTGCGCATCATGGAGGGATCGGAAGGTGCCGCCGGTTCTAGGGTGCAGTGACGAAACGAAATCGATTGGGAGGATAAGATGCTGTTACCGCGGGGAATGATCGTGTTGGTGGTGGATGGTGCGCGCATGCTTCTGCTGCGAAATCGGGGAGATGCGACCGCGCCCGATCTCAAGGTGATAGACCATCGACAGTATGAACCCCTGCCCGCGCATGAACTGGCGAGCGACGCCCCCGGCATCTCCTTCACGAGCGGCACCCCCGGCAGGAACACCTACGATGACGGCGACCCCCACGGGAGCGAGGAAGCGCGCTTCATCTCGGCCGCGGCGGATGCCTTGGACAAAGCCATCGAGGATGAGCCGAACGACGTGGTCGTCATCGCTGCCCCGCCATCGCTGGGTATCCTTCGCACCACGTACACGCCTCGCATAAGGTCTGCCCTGAAGGCGGAACTCGACAAGGATCTGACCCAGTTGCCGGTGGCGGACATAACGCAGCGCCTTGTGGATTTTGAATAAGCCGCGATAGCGGTGCGGCTTATCCGCTTGCTTCGGCGTCCGCGATGGACCGGATCGTCCTGACGAAGCTGTCCGGGTTCAGCGATATGGAGTCGATCTGTTGCCGGACCAGGAAGGCGGCGAAATCGGCGTAATTGCTGGGTGCCTGGCCGCAAATTCCCACCTTGATCCCGGCCTTGTGCGCGCGGCCAATCACGTCCGCGATTGCACCGGTAACGGCCGGACTGCGTTCGTCGAACAGTTCGGCAAGGATTTCGGAATCCCGGTCGATCCCGAGCAGCAATTGCGTGAGATCGTTGGAGCCGATGGAAAAGCCGTCGAAGCGTCGGGCAAAATCCTCGGCCAGGATGACGTTCGCGGGAATTTCGCACATCATGTAAACCTCGAGCCCGTCTTCGCCCCTGCGTAGTCCGTTCGACGCCATTTCCTCGAGAACCCGGTCCGCTTCTTCCGGCGTTCGGCAAAACGGCACCATAACGATCACGTTTTCGAACCCCATGGTCCCGCGCACCCGTTTCAAGGCCCGGCATTCCAGCGCGAACCCTTCACGGTACCGGTCATCGTAATACCGCGAGGCGCCCCGAAACCCGATCATCGGGTTTTCTTCGGCCGGTTCGAAATGCGCGCCTCCGACAAGCCCGGCGTATTCGTTGGTCTTGAAATCGCTGAGCCGCACGATGGCCGGATGCGGATACCAGGGTGCCGCCAGCGACGCGATCCCCCGGGCAAGCGTATCGACGAAGTATTCGGCCCCGTCCGGGTATCCGCGAAATAGGCTCTCCACCTGTTTGCGCTCGGCCTTCACCAGGCGGTCGGGATGCAGAAGCGCCATCGGATGCGCGCGCACGATATTGGCGATGATGAATTCCATCCGCGCAAGGCCCACTCCGCGCGCGGGCAACTGCCACCAGACGAAGGCTGCACCGGGATCGGCGATATTGACCATTATCTGCGTGCGCGTCTCCGGCAAGGTGCCGACATCGACATCTTCGACGGTGAACGGCACTTCTGCGTCGTAGACATGGCCCTTCTCACCCCCGGCGCAGGACAGGGTCAGGGTTTGGCCGGTTTTCACCATGCAGGTTGCCTGCCCCGTTCCTACCACCGCCGGGACGCCCAGTTCACGGCTGACGATAGCCGCGTGGCTGGTCGTGCCGCCATGGTCGGTCACGATGCCGGCGGCGCGTTTCATGATCGGCACCCAGTCCGGATCGGTGTTCGGCGCGACAAGGATAGCGCCGTCTGGAAATTCGCCGAGTCTTTCGGCGGAATCGACCACGAACGCCTTCCCTGTGGCGATGGCATTGCCGACCGCCGCACCCGAAAAAACCGGAATGCGTTCTTCGACCAGCGTGTATCGCCGCATGATCGAACGATCCGCGCCTGCCTTCACCGTTTCAGGCCGGGCCTGGACGATGAATAACTCGCCGCTGACACCGTCCTTGGCCCATTCGATGTCCATGGGTTTGCCATAGCGGCGTTCGATCGCCGCACCCCAGCGGGCAAGTTGCAGGATTTCCTCGTCGCCCAAGACGCGGCGCACACGCTCCGGCGCAGGCGTGTTGATAAGCCGGGTCGGCTGCCCTTCGCTGCGGCCATAGACCAGCGTCACCGACTTGCTTCCGCATTTCCGGGAGATAATCGGAATCGCTCCGGCTTTATCGAGTAGCGGTTTGAAAACCACGTAACGGTCGGGTTCGACCTGCCCCTGAACCACGGTTTCCCCAAGGCCCCAGGCAGCGCTGATCTGAACCACGTCGGGAAAACCCGTCTCCGTGTCCAACGTGAAGATGACGCCCGCACCGGCTTTGTCCGATCGCACCATCTGCTGCACACCCACAGACACGGCCACCGAAAGATGGTCGAACCCCTTGGCTTCTCGATAAGCGATGGCGCGGTCGGTGAAGAGGGACGCAAAACAGCGCCTGCAGGCTTCGACCAAAGGTTCGCGCCCGCGAATGTTCAGGAAGCTTTCGTGTTGCCCGGCAAAACTTGCCCCCGGCAGATCCTCTGCCGTGGCGCTCGATCGCACGGCAACAGGCGGAATCCGGTGGCCGATACGATGGGCAAGCCCGATGTAATTGCGCTCGATTTCGTGGCGTATGCGTTCCGGCATCGGTGCTGAAAGGATCCGGTTGCGAATGGCCTTGCCCGATTGCTTCAGCGTCATCCTGCCGGCCTGAAACGCCTTGAGAGTGTCCCCGATGTGCGCATCCAGGCCGTTGTCCGCCAGGAAAGCGCGAAACGCCCGTGTCGTAAGGGCAAATCCGGGCGGCACGCGGATGCCGTCCTGTTCGAGATCGCGGCTGAGAACACCCAGCGATGCGTTCTTGCCGCCAACCAGCGCCAGGTCATCGAGGCTCAGATCCTCGAACCACAGCACGAACTGTTCTTGCCGGGATACCGTCGTCAAGATGTCATCCCTCACGGCGGACGCCCATCATTGAAGGCAGGGAACGTGCGACAGGGCCACATCCACGGCCTGTTCGATCTGGTTGAGGTGGAACGGGCCATCGTAACTGCCGACCTCCGCCAGACGTTGTGACGCAAGCGCGGTGTTCCCGCTGACCATCAGCACGGGGATCGATGCATCGCTGGAAATCTGCCGTGCAGCGTTGATCGCCGATCCTGTCTCGATATCGTCGCCGATCACGATGATGTCCGGCCTGTGCTGATGCGCCGCGTCCAGCGCCTGTTGCTCCGTCCAGGTGTAGTCGAACGTCCCGAACCCCAAAGGTTCAAGATAGCTCTGGATGGCCCGACTGATGGCGATGTTGTTGTCGATGATCAGGGCGTGGCCCATGAGCGTGGATCCTTCTCCGTGTTGCCGGTGAAGAATGGCGGAGCGATCCGCCCGGTGCGCTCCGCAAATATCCGAGGGAAGGTATCGCCTCGCTGGCCGCGGCGATGCAGCGCCGGTTCGCCGTCGCCCGTATTCGGGAAACTCCCAATGGGTTCAGCGGATCAAGACCTTACGCAAGAACAGCTTCAGGTTTCAAGCGGAGGTCTCGATGGACGCAGTTTCTTCCAAGTGGGCGGCATCGAACTCGGTGCGGCATCCGCCATTGCTGTGGAGGCCGGTGTCGCGCGCCATGGCGCGGGCCGGGATCGCCGGTGCCCTGCACATTCGCGACGGCAAGGATCGGCTTCTGGCCGGCGAGCCGGAGATGGTATCGCCTCTCGTGGTTGTCAGGATCACCGATCCCCTGTTCCCGCTGAAGCTTATCCTCCACCCCTCGCTCGCGGTGGGCGAAGCCTACATGGACGGCCGGATCGAGCTGGTTTCGGGATCGCTGCGAACCTTCCTCGCGTTGGGTGCAAAGCTTCGCCGACAGGGAGAGCGATCGTTTGCCAGGCGGCTTGCCAATCGGCTGGCCCGCGCGTTCGCCCCCGTAAACGGTGCGCGGCGGGCCAGGCGCAACGCCCGCCACCATTACGATATGCCCGCCGATTTCTATCGCCTGTTTCTCGACCGGCGTATGCAATACAGCTGCGCCTATTTTCGCGATGGCACCGAAACCATCGACGAGGCGCAGATCGCCAAAATCGCCCATATTGCCGCCAAGCTCGATCTTGCTGCGGGCCAGTCGCTGCTCGACATCGGGTGCGGCTGGGGCACGCTTTCCCTGGCGCTGGCGGACGCCGCGGGAGTGGATGTGACCGGCATCACGCTGGCGCCTGAACAATGCGAAGAAGCGCGGCGGCTTTCCTCGTCATCCAGGGCAGCCAGTCACAGCCGGTTCGAGATCGCCGATTACCGCGAATGGTCGCAGCAGCATGATCGCATCGTGTCGGTGGGGATGCTGGAACATGTCGGCAGGGCACGTCTCACCGCGTATTTCCAGCAGGTGGGACGCCTGCTCAAGCCCGATGGCGTGGCGCTGATCCACGCAATCGGGCGCTGGGATGGCGAAACCGGCCCAGATCCGTGGACCGATCGCTACATTTTTCCCGGCGGCCACATACCGTCGCTTTCCGAAGTTGTCCCGGCCGTCGAAAACAGCGGCTTGAAACTGCTCGATCTGGAGGTTCTGCGCCTGCATTATGCCTACACGCTCGAACAGTGGTCAGCGCGCTTCGCGGAAAATCGCAACGATGCCCGGACCCTGTTCGGGGAACGGTTCTGCCGGATGTGGGAATTCTATCTCGCCGCAGCCGAAACCGCGTTTCGCGATGGCCAGCTGATGGTGTTCCAGCTTCTGCTCGCGAATGAAAGAGACGCCCTCCCCCTCACCCGGGATTACGTGTGCCAGTCCGAAGACGAATGGACACACCGCGTGGCATCGCAAGCGTGAAAGGGGGCACCTCCGGTAGATTACGGATACAGACACCCGATTATCCATCGTATTCAGGAATTGTCAGTCAGGAGCGGCAATGTCGTTTTGGACCGGATCGATAAGAGAAGGTCTTGGCCCGAGATTGTGCAACGAGAGGCTGGCCGAGGCCTGCGGTGATCCCCAATACATGACGCGCAAGCGTCACGGGCCAGGGGACGCCGCAGGCTTTTCCTTTTTCCCCCAAGATCGCTGCCGTGTGCCCGACAGGCAGACACGCAGGCATCCTGCTCCGTAAATTCACCAGATGCGCGTGACTGCCGCTTGAAAGCACATTCCGTTCTCAAAGGAGAGCGGTCCATGCCGGCAACTGCATCAACTCATCCCTCAGCAATAGACCCCCGCTTGTTCCGCGTGTTGCACAACGCGGCCGAACCCCTGCCGAACCCGTCTGACGCCGACGCCTTCGGGAAGATGTTCGACAGGTTCGGCGATGCCCGCATCGTTTTGCTGGGCGAGGCCACGCACGGAACGAGCGAATTCTATCGCGCGCGCGCCGCGATCACCCGCAGGCTGGTGGAAGAGCACGGATTTTCCATCGTCGCGGTGGAAGCAGACTGGCCGGATGCCGCCCGGATCGACGACTATGCCCGCCACAACGCACCGCGGCCGCGCAAGGGCGATGTGTTCGTGCGTTTCCCGACCTGGATGTGGCGCAACCTCGAAATGCTCGAATTTGCAGACTGGATGCGGGGCCACAACCAGGGCCTTGCCGATGATCGGCAAGTCTCCTTTCATGGGCTCGACGTCTACAGCCTCGATGAATCGATCCACGCCGTGCTCGGCTACCTCGACACGGTCGATCCCGGTGCCGCCGAGGAAGCCCGCGCCCGTTACGCCTGTCTGACCCCATGGCAGGACGAACCTGCGCGCTATGGCCACGCGGTGGTCCGCGGCGGTCGCAACAGCTGCGAGGATGCCGCCGTCGCGCAATTGCGCGACTTGCTCGACAAGCGGTTGAAACACATGGAGCAGGATGGCGAACGCTGGTTCGATGCCGTTCAGAACGCCCGTATCGTGCTTGCCGCCGAGCGGTATTACCGCGCCATGTATCGCGGTGCGGCCGAAAGCTGGAACCTGCGCGACAGGCACATGTTCGGCACGCTCCAGGCCCTTCTCGCCCATCGCGGCGACAACGCCAAGGCGGTGGTGTGGGCGCACAATTCCCACATCGGCAACGCCGCCGCCACCGCAATGGGTTGGCGCGGCGAATTCAATATCGGGGAATTGTGCCGCATGGCGCACGGCGACGAAGCCGTCCTGGTGGGCTTCGGCACCGACCGCGGGACGGTTGCCGCAGCCAGCGAATGGGGCGGCGACATGGAGATCAAGACCGTGCGGCCAGCGCGGCCCGACAGCTGGGAGCATGTCTTTCGCCATTCCGGCTTCGCCCGATCGCTGACCGACTGGCGTGGCCCCAGACACAGGGAACTGGCCAACAGTCTGCGTCAACCGCTGCTCGAACGGGCGATCGGGGTGGTCTACCGGCCGGAAAGCGAATTTCTCAGCCACTACTTCGAAGCCGTCCTGGCCGAACAGTTCGATGCCTACATATGGTTCGAAGAAACGACCGCTGTCACGCCGCTCGGCGTCGAGCACCCGCAAGGGGCGCCCGAAACCTATCCGTTCGGACTTTGAGGATGGCCACCATGACACACGAACCGCGCTTCTTCACCCTGGGGCCGAACAATCTGCCCGCCATCCTGCGCGTTCCCGATGCGCCCAAAGGCCTTGTCGTCTTTGCCCATGGTAGCGGCAGCGGCCATCGCAGCCCGCGCAACAACCAGGTGGCGGATGCGCTGAGCGCCGGCGGGTTCGCCACTTTGCTTTTCGATCTCCTCACCGTTTCCGAAGAGCGCGACCGGCGCAATGTCTTCGACATCGAACTGCTCGCCACGCGCCTTATCGATGCCATCGAACGGGTGACACGAGAGCAATCGCTTGCCGGTTTGCCGGTCGGCCTTTTCGGCGCCAGCACCGGCGGCGGGGCGGCCATACGTGCCGCAAGCCGACGGCCCGACCTTGTGGGCGCGGTGGTATCGCGCGGGGGACGGCCCGATCTTGCGGGGGTCGATGCGCTGCGCGGTTTGCGCGCCCCCACTCAACTGATCGTGGGAGGGGCGGACCACCAGGTGATCGAACTCAACCGCGATGCGGCTGAACAGATGCGTTGCCTGCATGAAATCGTGATCGTTCCCGGCGCCGGGCATCTGTTCGAGGAACCCGGTACGCTGGCCCAGGTGGTCGACCATGCGAAGCGCTGGTTCACGCAAAATCTGGTGAAACCCGCAAGGATGGTCGATGTCGCGCCGACCTTGCCGCTGGAAGGGCGCGTGCAGGCTGGCCAGATGCTCGCGGACAGGCTGGCCCACCTTCACGGCTCCGACCCGATCGTTCTTGCGCTGCCACGCGGCGGCCTTCCGGTGGCCTTCCCCATTGCGCGCGCGCTCGGTGCGGATCTCGATTTGCTGATGGTTCGCAAGCTTGGCGCACCCGGTCACGAAGAATTTGCCATCGGCGCCGTGGTCGATGGTGACGAGCCACAGGTGGTGTTCAACGAGGATGCGATGAAGGCGATCGCGCCGAGCCGCGAATATGTGCAGCGGGAACTCGACCGGCAGATCGCCGAGCTTGAGCGGCGCAGGCGCGCCTATATCGGGGACCGGGAAAAACCGCAGATCGCGGGACGGACCGTGATCATTGTCGACGATGGAGTCGCCACCGGTTCCACCATCATGGCCGCCCTGCGCGGCGCGCGGCGCAACAATCCGCACAAGCTTATCCTGGCGGTGCCGGTGGCCCCGCCCGATGTGGTGCGCCAGCTTGGCCATTTGTGCGACGAGATCGTCGTGCTGGCGACACCGGACCCCTTCTATGCCGTCGGCAATCATTACCGCGATTTCCGGCAGGTGGATGATCAGGAGGTGATCGACCTTCTGGCCGCGGCGGATCGCGCCAGCATGGAAAGCCGATAGGCGATGGATCGCGGCGCGGCCCTCCATCGTATCAGACACGCAACCGGTTTCATCGCCGCGCTGGACCAGTCGGGCGGCTCCACCCCGCGCGCGCTGGAGAATTACGGCATCGCGAAGGGTTCATGGACCAGCGATGCAGAGATGTTCGAGCTGGTCCACCAGATGCGCAGCCGCATCGTTACCTCGCCCGCCTTTGGGGGTGACAAGATCCTTGCCGCCATCCTGTTCGAACGCACTCTCGAAACCCCGGTGGCTGACCAGCCGATCACCCGGCTGCTAGACCGCAAGGGCATCGCCAGCTTCCTGAAGATCGACGAAGGGCTCGCCGATGAAAGTAACGGCGTGCAGGCGATGAAGCCGATCACGCGGCTGGACCACAAGTTCCGGCTCGCGCACGATCACGGCGTGTGCGGCACGAAGGCGCGTTCCTTGATCCTGAGCGCGAATGATCGCGGGATAAGGGCGGTTGTCGATCAACAGTTTTGCCTTGCGGCACAGGTTGCCGGCGACGGCCTGATCCCGATCGTGGAACCGGAAGTTTCGCTGAAGGCCCCCTGTCGCGAGGAAGCCGAACGGATGCTTCTCGACACGCTGGCGCACGCTCTGGACGATTGGCGGGGCAATATTCCGGTTGTGCTCAAACTATCGCCGCCAGTTGTCCCCGATACCTATGCCGGATTGGTCGATCATCCCAAGGTCGCGCGGGTCGCCGCCCTGTCGGGTGGGTTCGATAGGGCACGCGCCTGCCGCGAGCTTGCGAAGAACCACGGGATGATCGCCAGCTTCAGCCGTGCCCTGCTCGAAGATTTACGCGTGTCGATGAGCGACACGGCATTCGATGCGGCCCTTGCCCGCGCCATCGATGAAATCCACGCAGCCAGCTTCACCAAGACCGAACTGGGCGAAGTGTCAGCCTGATCCCGCCAGCCGAAGGATATCGTCCGCCCGCGCAAGCCCCGTTCCAGGCGAAAGAACCGCCGCCGCACCTGCCGCGACGCCAAGGTGAAACGCCTCCTCGATCGGCTTGCCCTGCGCCAGTGCGAAAACCATGGCGGCCAGAAAGCTGTCGCCGGCGCCAACCGCGCTCTGCACCTTTACGGGTAAGGCGGGCAGCCGCAGGTGCCGGCCTGCGCTGACCAGGATTGCGCCCTCGCGCCCCATGGTCACGGCTATATGCCGGGCGGCCCCCCTAGCTATGATCGCATCCGCCGCCTCGATGATGGACTCGTCGCTTTCCAGCTCCTTGCCGACCAGCGCACGAAGTTCGCCGATGCTGGGTTTGGCCAGAAATATCTCCGGTCCCGAAAGCCCCCCCGAAAGACCGCGTCCCGAACTGTCGAGAACCACCCGCACATCGTTCCTGGCGGCCAGCGCCGCCGCTTGCGCGTAGATATCGTCGGGTACGCCCCGCGGGAGCGAGCCGCTCAGCACCAGGTAGTCGTTCCGGAGCGTGTTCAGCTGCGCCAGGCAACGCATCCATTCATCGGACGCGATTTCGGGCCCATCGGTGGTGAACCGATATTCCTTGCCGCTTTCGCGTTCCAGAACGCTGGTGCTGATGCGGGTTTCGCCCGCTATCGGGACACGCGTCTTCACCAGCTGGTGCAAGTCGAGCAGATGATCGAGCGCGGCCCCGGCAGCGCCGCCCGACATGTAGTGGCACCGCGCATTCGCACCGAGCCGCACGAGAACACGCGCGACATTGATGCCGCCCCCTCCCGGGTCGTGACGCTCGTTCGAACCGCGCATCTTGTGGATCGGGTAAATACGGTCGACCTCGAACGACAGGTCGACCGTCGGGTTGAGCGTCAGTGTGGCAATGTCGAGCATGGGCGCGCGCTAGTCCTTGCGGGAATAGTCGCGCACGACGCGCGGACCGATATCCTCGAGCACCTTGCGCGCCACATAGACATGGCCGTTGCCCGATGGTGCCGTGCCCCGGCCCATCCGGATTTCGACCGTTGCCTCGAATTCCTCGATCTCGCGTTCGTCGAACCGGTCCGCCCAGAAGGGATCGGCGTGATACGGGTCCCAGACATACCAGCCCCTGCCCCGCACGTTATAACGCCAGTAGGGCAGCCAGTATCCGTAATAGCTTCCGTGCCAGGGAGTGTAGAGCGGGTCCCGCCGGATTTCGCGCCGCACCTTGTGGCTGGTTTCCCGATCGATCACCGAAAACCAGTCATAGCCCTGTTCGACCGTGAGTTCCGCCGCACGATACAGCAGGTACGCCTCCACCGTCTCGCGCGAGGTCAGATAGTTACCGCTGAAGGACACGCGGTACCGGCCTTCGGCAAGGCGTTCGTCGGAATACCCCCTGCTCATTCCGGCGGACGCCGATTGCGGTTGATAGGGTGTCGGGTGCGCGCACCCTGCGACGGATACTGCCAACGCGGCTGCGGCCGTGAACTTGCGGAGGGAAATCATCGTAGCGCACCTTCCTTCGACTGAATCGGGCCACGAAACCGTTCTGGCCTGAAAATCTGTTTCGACTTCCGGGACACTCAAGCGCGGGGACGCAAACAAGGGCATCGGTAATTACCCGAGGTTTTGGCAGAGGATTCAAGGCCCTTAGTGCGCCCGCCTCCGTAACATTACGGATGCCGGGACGGCGCCGGTTGCACCCACTGCTTTTGCTTCCTTCTTGTGTTAAGGAGGCGAACTGCGAAGGCACAAAAAACGCCCATGATTAACCGGGAAGGCATTGCCAGTCCTGCAGGGGACGATTTGATCGGGCTTCTGCTCGACCGCGTTTCGGCGGCCGTGGCGCTGTTCGATCGCGATATGTGTTATGTCGCCTGCAACGATCGCTGGATTGCCGATTACAAGCTGGGCGACACCGACATTATCGGGCGGTCGCACTACGAATTGTTCCCTCAGATCAAGAACGAGTGGCGCGAATTGCACAAGCGCGCGCTGGCCGGGGAATCGTTCGCCAAGGATGTCGACAAATACATTCACAGTAATGGCACCGTAAGCTGGATACGGTGGGATCTGGCACCCTGGCACGACGCGGACGGCGGGGTGAAAGGCGTCATCCTGCTAACGGAAGACCTGACCGACCAGATCGAAGAAGATCTGCGCAGCCGGATACTGACCGAGGAGATGTCGCTGTTCATCGACATCGCGGAAGACATGGCTTTGTGCATGCTCGACGACGACGGCAGGATTACAATGTGGAAATCCGGCGCGGAACGGATGTTCGGATGGACCGAAGCAGAAGCGGTGGGCCAGTCCTTCGAATGTATGTTCGACGCGGCCGACCGGGGACGCGGACTTCCGCTGCGCCAGCTGAAGGTTGCGCGCGATATCGGGTCGTTCCGCGATCGCTGCTGGCGCATCCGCAAGGATGGCAGCCGCTTTCTGGGCGAAATCACGATAAGCTATATCGAAGGCGACAAGCTCTTGCCGAGCGGGTTTGGCCACGTGGTGCGCGATGTGACGGGCGAAGACCTACATGCGCGTTCGCTCGAAGCGAGCACGGTCCTGCTGCGCTCGATACTCGATACCGTGCCCGACGCCATGATCGTCATCGACGACCGCGGCATCATCCTGTCCTTCAGCACGACGGCAGAGGACCTGTTCGGCTACAAGCGCGAAGAAATCATCGGCCAGAACGTATCTGTGCTGATGCCATCGCCGGACCGCGAACTGCATGACGAATATCTTGCCCGATATCATGAAACCGGCAAGCCGCATGTCATTGGCGGCAGGCGCCGCGTCCTTGGCCTGCGTAAGGACGGGACCGTCTTTCCCCATACGCTGCGTGTCGGCGAAGCGACCGGCGGCGGGCAGCGAATGTACGCCGGTTTCCTGCACGATCTTACCGAAACCGAAGCGGCCGAAGCGCGCCTGCAGGAGCTGGAACGAGAACTGACCCACATCGCCCGGATCAGCGAGATGGGAACTCTTGCGACAGCGATGGCGCACGAACTGAACCAGCCGCTGATGGCGATCGGCAATATGGTTCAGGCATCGTCCGAACTCATCAGGGGGGGCGGAGATCAGGAAGTCCTGAACCTTGTCGCCGGTGCCCTGGAGGATGCCGGTCACGAAGCCATGCGAGCCGGAGCCATCGTCAAGCGGCTTCGCAGCTTCGTGTCGCGCGGCGAACTGGATCGCACCATCGAAGACCCGGGCGGCCTGGTCCGCGATGCCTGTGAACTCGTCGCAGCCGACGCAAAGCTCAGGAACATCCAGATCATGATTGCGATTGCGGAGGAAGCAGAAGCGATCCTTGTCGACCGGGTTCAGGTCCAGCAGGTGCTGCTCAACCTGGTGCGCAACGCCACGCAGGCCATCGTCAAGGACGGCACAATCGCGATCGATGTGCGTCCGGATGCGGGCAGGATGCTGTTCAAGGTCGCCGACAGCGGCCCGGGCGTGCCCGCCGAACGCATTTCCCGACTGTTCGAGCCGTTTTCCACGACCAAGCCCGAAGGGATGGGAATGGGCCTGTCCATTTGCCAGACCATCGTCGAGGCCCACGGCGGCAAATTATGGTACGAAGGTGATCCCGATGGAGGGGCCGCCTTTCTGTTCACGATGCCCAAATTGAAGGAGGACGAGGCCGATGCCAACTGATCGCAAACTTGTTCACGTAGTGGATGACGAGGATTCGATTCGGCGATCGCTCGACTTCCTGCTCTCCACCTCGGGGTATCAGGTCAAACGGTGGGAAGACGCGCAATCGTTCCTCAAGGGTGCCGACAAGTTCGAGCCGGCCTGTGCGATGATAGATATCCGGATGCCGGGAATGGATGGGCTCGAACTGCAACGCGAAATGAAGACGCGCGGCTTCAACTTCCCGATAATCGTGCTGACCGGCCACGGCGACGTGTCCATGGCGGTTCAGGCGATCCAGGGCGGCGCCATCGACTTTCTGGAGAAACCCGCCGACCGCAAGAACATCCTCGATGCCGTGGAGGCCGCTTTCCAGAGCCAGGCCGACAGCGAGGACCAGCGCAACCGCAAGGAATGGGCCATCGGCCAGATCGGGCATCTCACCCACCGCGAACGCGAGGTGCTCGACGGATTGGCCTGTGGCTATCCCAACAAGACGATTGCCTACGATCTTGGCATCAGCGCGCGCACGGTCGAGGTGTATCGTGCCAATGCGATGGAAAAGCTCGATGTCGCCAGCTTTGCCGATGCGCTGCGGATCGCGTTTGCCGCGGGCATGGGGTCCGAACGGCGCTGGCTTGAGGAACACACTCTCATTTCGCCAGACCAGGACGCCTGATCGCGCCTGCTCCGGAACATTCCGCATCCCGCCGCTGGCGTGCGCGATGCAGAAAGTTCGCAGCAGGCGGATCTATCCGCCACCGACCGAAAGGTTCGCCTGCCATCTGTTCATGCAGTGGAGACAGGCAATGAAAACTGACAGTCAACTCAAACGCGACGTCCTCGAGGAACTCGAATGGGATCCCCAGGTCGACCATGCCGACATCGGCGTTTCCGTTGTCGATGGCGTGGTAGCATTGAACGGCTGGGTGAAAAGTTACGCCGAGAAGATCGCGGCCGAACGCGCCGTCAAACGTGTCGGCGGGGTCAACGCCATCGCCGAGGAACTCAAGATACGTTTTTCATCGGACGCCAAGACGGCCGACCATGAAATCGCCCGGCGCATCCTCGATATCTTCAAATACAGCGCCCTGATCCCGGAAGAGAAAATCCAGGTGAAGGTCGAAAAAGGCTGGGTCAGCCTCACCGGCGATGTCGAATGGAATTACCAAAGTTCCGAAGCGGCAAAGGCGGCCGGGAAGGTGACCGGCGTGGTCGGTGTTTCGAACAGCCTGGCAATCAGGAACAGGGCCGACATTTCCGATGTCCGCAAGCGGATCGAGGAAGCGTTCAAGCGACAGGCCGATCTCGACGCTGCATCGGTCACGATCACCGCCACCGGCAACAAGGTTACGCTGGGCGGGAAGGTCAAGGCCTGGCACGAACGCAAACTGGCCGAACAGGCCGCATGGTCCGCCCCCGGTGTGACCAAGGTGGAAGACAACATCATCATCAGCTGACATCCCGCCACACGAACAAACAACGCCCGCCGGACCCAGCAGTCCGGCGGGCGTTGCTGCATCTGGCCTTCGCGTCAGTGGGCCACGAAAAGCGGTATCGGGGATTCCAGCAGCATGGTGCGCGTAACACCGCCGAACACCGCCTCTGCCGTGCGCGGTTTGCCGTAAGCTCCCATCACGATGTAATCCGATGCCCTGTGCGATGCATGGTCGAGGATCGTTTCCGCCACCGACCCATCGCTGTTGCGTTCGACCAGCTCGGCCGAAATTCCGTGGCGCGAAAGGTAGGCCGCAACGTCCGTCATGGCGAAGGCGCCTTCGGACTGGTTGACTTCCAGAACGGCCACTTCCTGCGCGCGCGCCAGCAATGGCACCGCGGCGCGCACAGCCTCGTTGCACGGTTGCGATCCATCCCAGGCGATCAGCGCACGTCCTGCCACGTCCAGCCCTTTGCATTCCGGCGGGACCGCAAGAATGGGCCGCCTTGCCCTCAACGGCAGCCTTTCCGGCTGGGCGCGGCGATCGGGTTGCGCTCTTCGGGATGAAACCACCATCAGGTCCGCAAGTTCGGAAGCGTTTGTCATCGCCTCGACATAGGTTCCAAAGCTTGTCCGGATCGACCACGGTATGTCCTCGACGGCGAGACGCTGCTCAAGCCGCTTCCGGTTCGCTTCCGCCTGCTCTCGCAATTCGGCCAGCACCACGACTTCTGCACCGGCACCATAGTAGTCGGGCACCATCACGGGCATGGCCGTTACATCGAGGCATTCCAGATGCCCCCCCAAGGCACGCGTGACATCGAGCGCGACCTGCAATCGGGCCTCCTGTCCGTCATCGCTATGCACAAGCAGCAGGATATTTTTCATTTCTGGCTCTCCAGTAGGCGTGAACGCAAACGTTGCGGCGGAATCAGGTGGCCTGGCCCCCGGCGGCGTCCTGATCGGGTGACGGAAACTCTTCCGGCACCCCGCCAGGATTGTCCTCGTCGGGAACGGGCGGCCACAATTCAGGGGGCACATCCGGCTGCGGTTCGACCGGCAACGGATCGAACCCGGGTGGCTCCACGGGCTCGATCCGGTCCGGCTGGGCGGGAGGGACACTAGCCATCGGCCAGTCCCCTTGTGGCAGGATCAACCAACGGCAATCTTGCGCACCCGATTGACCGCCTGCTTGTCCTTCTTGATGTCGATCTGGAGCACTCCGTTGCGGTACTTCGCCTCAATTCCATCGGGATCGACGTCGGCGGGCAAGGTCATGCTGCGGCGAAACGAACCGTAGCTTCGTTCGCACATCATGAACCCGTCGGACTTCTCTTCGCTTTCGCCGCGCTTTTCGCCCGAAATGGACAGAACGCCGTCACCGAATTCGATGTCGATGTCCTTTTCCTCAAGTCCGGGCAATTCGGCGGTCAGTTCATAATGATCCTTGCGATCCTTCAGTTCGACCGCGGGGCTGAAGGCAAAGCCGTTGGACAGATGGAAGATGTTGCGGACGGGGCGGGAAAAACTGAAGTCGTCGAACAGCTGGTCGATTTCATCGCGCAGTCGTCCAAAGACCGCCGGCAGGCCGTGCTCGCGGGCACTCTGCACCGGCAGGGTGGTTTGCTCGTTCATCGGGAGATACTCCTTGGGTTGCAGCCACGCCGCCGAGGGGGTCGGAGAAGCGTGTAGCCGCGACCTAAGCGTGTGGGCCGCGCCCCGGAAACTGGGTAAAATACGGAACCGGCGGCTCCGGTGTTTCCCGAATATGCCCCTTCGACTCAGCAAGTAACGTCGCCCTTTGCCACGGGCATTCCGCCCGGGGCACACGGGAGACTTGCCGTGAACTCAGAGAAATCCCGCAGCACCCTGCCTATCGGTTGGGCCCTGTTGATCATCGCCGTGGCGGTGGCCGCCGGCGTTTATTTCTACTTCGAGCGTACCCGCGTGGCGGAACCCCAGGTTGCCACCCCCCCAAGCACCGAATGGACGGCCAAACCCGAAGGTGGGGTCGAGGTGACCTTGCCCGAAACACCGATGACTAACGTCCCGATCACCGGCGATGAAGGCGAACCGGCACCCGCGCCCGATCAGAACCAGACGCAATGATGCATCTGACCGCTGCGCTGGATGGCGTGCCGGCACACGGCAAGGGCCTTCTCCGGTAGATTACGGGTTCTTGGGGCAGCGCGCAGCGGCCATTTTGCGGTTTGCAGGCGACCTCGCCATCTGACCCGTCCCCTCGATCCCGGGGTCGCCTGTATTTCCAGATCGCAATCGCCAAATCGCCCATGCGTGACGGCCATGGCGCGCGGCCTATTCAGTGGCCAGGGCGCTGAGTCCGGCGTGGCCCTGTAACGCTGCACTCAGGCGAGCGAGGCTTCTACGAGAACCATGGTTGGATCGCCGTCGTAGGGATGTGCTTCGAACCCCAGCGTGCGTTCCACTTCCAACGCGTCGTGGTTGGCGCGGCTTTCGACGGATCGCAGGGTCCGTATGCCTCGCTCTCTTGCAAGATCGGTCGCATGGCGCAGCAAGGTCCAGCCTATCCCCTTCCCCCGAAATTCCCGCGCGACCACGACCGCCACCTCGGCGACTTCCATCGCCGGGTCTGCAACGATCATGACGCTTGCGACAAGCGTGCCCGTCGCCTTGTCGAATGCGAGGAGGTGCTCTGCCTGGCGATGATCGACCTCGAGCATTGTCGCGACCTGATGCGGTTTCACGGCATCAAGGCCGGTCAGGAACCGGAACCGCAGGTCTTCCACCGTCAGACGGTCGAACAGATCGGCAAGCAGAGGGCCATCGTCGAGCGTGACCGGGCGCAGATCGAGCCGGAGACCGCCCCGGGTCTCCAGATCGTGCACGGCCTGTTCGCCAAGCGTCCGGTCGATCGCGTTGCCCATTGAATTCGCCTTTCCTGCTCGAAGCCGCCTCCTTGCCCGAACTGGCGAAAGGCACGGCCGTATCCCGCGTGTCGTGACCAAGCCTATCGCGCGCTGAAATGCGTAATTTCCCCGATACCTGCGTGCAGGCGCCACGCCCATGAAGCGGAAACAGCATGGAGATTTGACGGTGCACCACGATCGTACCACCCGGCTACCCGCACGGCCGAGCGCCGATGGCGGTTCGGCTCAGTGCCCCGGACCTGCCAACAGCCGGACAGGGCGGTTCGTGCCGAAAATGGACCGGCGATGAGCCGCGGAGAATTCGCTGTCCGGCTTGCGATGTGCGCCCTCGCGGTCGCCTGCGCGCTGATCCTGTACTATCTCGTCGGTGTGTTGCTGATCCTGTTTGCGGCCTTGCTGGTGGCGTTGGCGATCCACGCCCTGGCCGACCCTTTCGTAAACCGCTTCGACATCCGCAGGGGCCGTGCGCTGGTGGCAAGCGGGATGGCGATCGTGCTGGTGCCGTTGGCGATCGTAGCGGCGTTCGGCAGCGAACTCAGCGCCCAGATGACCCTGGCGGTCCAGAACTTTCCGACGACGTCCGCGGAAATTGCCGATCTTCTCGCGATGTCGGGGATACCTCCCGAAATGCTTGCGCGACTGGGGCAACTCGACATTGCGGAGCCACTTGCACGGTTCGCCGCCGAAACGGTCGCGAACGCCGTGGAACTCATGGCAGCGGGCATTCTGGCAATCGCGACCGGTTGCTATCTCGCCGCCCAGCCCAGAACCTATCTGGACGGGCTGCTCGCGTTCGTATCGCTCCAGCGGCGTATGGCGATCGAGGCTTTTTGCATCGATCTGTCGACCGAACTCAAACACTGGCTGGTCGCGCAGATAGTCCTGATGGTGATGGTCGGGACGTTGACCGGTTTGGGGGCATGGATACTGGGCGTCCCTGCCCCGTTGGCGCTGGGGATTACGGCAGGGTTGCTCGAAGTCGTTCCCTATCTGGGGCCGGTCCTGGCCACCGTTCCCGCGTTTGCCCTGGGCATGTCGATCAGCATCGAGGTGGCGGCCCTGATGATGGTCTGGATATTCGCGGTGCAGCAGCTCGAAGGGTTGGTGCTTACCCCGCTCGTCCTGAAAAGAGCGGTGCGTCTGCCGCCTGCCGTTTCGCTTCTTGCCCTTGTCGCCGCAGGCATATTGCTCGGTCCGGTCGGCGTGCTTCTTGCAGCGCCGGCGGCGGTGGTGGGGTATGTCGTTTACCGCCGGTACACGGCCAACCACAATTCCTCGAACCACCTGCCATCTGTCTGATCGTCCATCGGGACCGCCTTACGTATCATCCCGAATGAACCCGCCTGCGCCGCGCCTGTATTACTACACGCACGCAGCGGTTAGGCAGGAGGAGGCCAGATTGGGCGGCGAAAATTCCGGACACGGCTGCATCATCATCACGGGCGGCGCGCGCGGCATCGGTGCCGCGACCGCCCGATTGCTGGCCGAGGATGGCGCCAGCCTGCTGATCACCGATGTGCTGGACGACGAAGGCGAGGCGCTTGCCGCAGAGCTTGGGGAACACGCGCATTACCAGTCGCTCGACGTCACCAGGGCCGAAGACTGGGGACGCGCCGTCGCCGAGGCCGAGCGCCGCTTCGGGACCGTCAGGGCGCTTTTCAACAACGCCGGAATTCTTGGTCTGGGCACTGTGACCGAATGCACGCCCGCTGATTTCCGCCGGATCATCGACGTGAATCTGACAGGCATATTCCTTGGTATTCACGCCGCCGCCCCTGCCATCAAGCGCTGCGGACAGGGCATCATCGTCAACACGTCATCGACTGCCGGATTGCAGGGTTATGGCGGTCTTGCCGCCTATGTCGCCAGCAAATGGGGGGTGCGCGGGCTGACCAAGGCGGCCGCGCTCGATCTGGCGCCCGATAACATCCGCGTCATCTCGCTCCATCCAGGGCCGATCCACACGCCGATGACCCAAGGCATGACCGACGAAGTCGTCGCCCGCCAACCGATCCCCCGTTTCGGGGAGGCGGAGGAGGTGGCGCGCATGGTCCGGTTCCTGCTGAACGAAGCGACCTTTTCGACCGGGAGCGAATTTGTCGTCGATGGCGGCGCGGTGGCCGGACAGGTGCTTCCTCTCGACGCGCACTCGTGAAGAGACCGCGTCAGATGACCAGCGAAACCTGCACCTCCCCGCGACGCCGCCGCGAAGTCTTCCCTCGCCAATTGGTGGAATGCATCAGGGACGCGCGGACTGCGCTGCCGCACGAACTGGCGGAATTGAGCGAGCGGATCTGGCGCGAAGGCCTTGCGCATAGCTTGCGGGCGCGCCGCCGCCACGCGCACGATCTGGCCAAGGTCGCGCTTTGCGGGGTCACGGGCGGCTCTGTGTGCCTCGCAGCGCAAACCTGAAACGGTGCCAAGACCAACACAGTGGCCTGAAGCTATCGTGCCTCAAGTCTTTGGCCCAGATATTCGATAGCACCACCGAGCGTGACCAGCTGGCCAGCATCGGCATCGGGTATGTCGAACCCCAACCTGCGGCTTAGCGCGACCACGAGGTTGAAGATGTCCATGGAATCGAGATCGATCGCTTCGCGCAAGTCCTCGCCGTCATCGACCGAAGCAAGATCGGCCTCCGGTGCGATGGCGCCGATTTCATCGACGATTATCTGGCGCAGATCGGCGCGGGTCATAATTTCGCCGGTTCCTGCAACAGTTCCTGTATCCGCCTGAGAAGCAAGGCCCCGCGGTGCCCGTCGCTCACGCGATGGTCCGCGCCGAGCGAAACAATCATGATCGGGCGCACGGCGACGGCATCGCCCACAGCCCATGGGCGCAGGTCCGGACTTCCGAAACCGATGATCGCAACCTGCGGGGGATAGATGATCGGCAAAAGCGTCTCGACACCGCGCTCGCCCAGCGAGGATACGGTCACGGTGGGATCGGAAACCTCCGACGACAGGAACCGGCCCTTCCGGACCCGTTCCACCACTGCGCGCATCCGGACCATCAAATCCGCAAGCGAAAGCTTGTCCGTATCGTGAATTGCAGGAGCAGCTAGCCCCCCGCCGCGGATCGAAATTGCCAGACCGGCATGGATGGACCGCGACGGGACAAAGTTTGACCCGTCATGAAAGCCGTTGAATTCCGGGTATTCCTGCAAGGCCAGCGCAACCGCCTTCAATTGCAGCGCGCCAAGGAGCAATCGTTCGCCGGGAGAATGGTTCGAATTGTACGCTTCGAGCCAGGTTTGCGCGGCAAGGCAATCGACCGGCTGGGTTAGATAATAATGCGGTATCTCGCGCTTCGATCGCGCCATGGCCGCCGCGATTGCGCGCCGCATCGAACCGCCCGGCGCCGCCTTCTGGGCAATTTTTCCAGTCAGGGCGGCTTCCACATCGGCAAGCTGGATCGCCCCGCCCGGCCCCGATCCCGAAACCGTGGCCAGATCGATCCCTTCGTCACGCGCCAACGTGCGCGCGGCGGGCGATGCCGGCGCAGCGCTGTCCTGCTGCGGAGCGGCAGCCGAAGTTCGTTGCGCCGGTTCAACCGGAACAGCGACAGGTGGAGCCTTCGGCGGCGGCGGGGCATCCGATACGGGTTCGGGCAGCAGACCATCCTCTCCTGCACCGCGAATGGTCGCAAGCGGCGTCCCCACCGGCACACGGCTGCCCGGCTCGACGAGGAGTTTTTCCAGCGTACCGGTTTCGAAAACCTCGACCTCGATCGCTCCCTTGTCGGTTTCCACGACCGCGATGATATCACCTTGCACGATCTCGTCGCCGGGTTGCTTGAGCCATTCGACAAGCGTGCCTGCCTCCATTCCGGCCCCAAGCGATGGCATGGTGAACGCCCCCATCTCAGCGTCCCATGACCGTGCGGGCCGCCGCGATGATTTTCTCCACGCTGGGGAGCGCGGCTTCTTCCAGGTGGGCGGGATAGGGGATCGGCACTTCCTCGCTGCACACGCGCGCCGGAGGAGCGTCGAGCGACCAGAACCCGCCATCGACGATACGGGCGATTATTTCGGCGGAGATACCTCCCGAACGCCAGCCTTCGTCCACGATCAGCGCCCGGCGCGTTTTTGCGACGCTGGACAGTATCGCACCTTCATCGAGAGGGCGAAGCACCCGCAGATCGAGCACCTCTGCACCGATACCTTCGGCATCCAGAAGGTGAGCGGCTTCGAGCGATTTACCCAGGGAACCGCCATAGGTGATCAGGCTGATGTCGGCCCCTTCGCGCCGGATGGCGGCGCGGTCTATGTCGCAGCGCTGGTCGGCCGGAACGTCCGCGCTGTCGTTGTACAACAGCGCGTTTTCGAAGATCAGCACGGGATCGGGATCCTGCAACGCCTGCCCCAACATGCCGCGCGCGTCCTCCACCGTCGCAGGCGCAAGTATACGCAATCCAGGGATGTGCGCGTACCAACCCTCGAGGCTGTGCGAATGCTGCGCGGCGAGCTGGCGTCCGCCGCCGGTGGCCATGCGGATCACAACCGGCACGTTGAACTGGCCGCCCGACATGTGACGGATGGTGGCCGCGTTATTCATGATCTGATCGAGCGCGAGCAGCGAGAAATTGCAGGTCATGATTTCGACGATCGGCCGCATTCCGCCCATTGCGGCGCCCATACCTATGCCGGTGAACGCGCTTTCGGAAAGCGGGGTATCGCGAATGCGGTCCGGCCCGAATTCCTCCAGCAAGCCCTTGGAAACCGCGTAACAGCCACCGTAGCGGCCTACGTCCTCGCCCATCAGGAAAACGCGCGGATCGGCCATCATCGCTTCGCGGATCGCTTCGCGCACGGCATCACGATAGGTCAGCGCGGTCATAATCGGGATTCCGCACCGACGTGGTGCAGCAGGGTGTCCACCGGTTCCCACGTCCCGTTTTCGGCAAATTCGACCGCCTGTGCGACTTCGGCGGCGACATCGGCTTCGATGCGGGTAACGTCGGCGTCATGCATTTCGCCGGCCTTAAGTGCCCAGTCGCGGAACCGCACGATAGGATCGCGCTTCATCCATATCTCGATCTCGCTCTTGTCGCGATAGAGCTGGGGGTCGAACATGGAATGCGCGCGAAAGCGATAGGTTCGGCATTCGAGGAAACGCGGGCCATCGCCCCTGCGGATGCTGTCCACGGCCCGCCTCGCGGCCGCTTCCACCTCGACCACGTTCATTCCGTCCACCGCTTCCGAAGCGATACGGTAAGACGCCGCCTTGGCGGCAAGATCGGTCTCGGATTCCGAAAGACCCAGCGCCGTGCCCATTGCGTAGAGATTGTTTTCGCACACGAACAGGACGGGCAGCCGCCACAAGGCCGCAAGGTTCAGCGTCTCGTGAAACTCGCCCTCCGCAGCGGCACCTTCGCCGAAGAAACAGGTGCTCACGCCCGGTTTCGCCTGCATCTGGTCGGCAAGCGCCAGTCCGGCAGCGAGGGGCAAACCACCTGCCACGATCGCGTTCCCGCCGTAGAAGCGGTTGGCCTTGTCGAACAGGTGCATCGACCCGCCGCGCCCCCCGCTACACCCTTCCTGCTTGCCGAACATTTCGGCCATTATCCGTGTGGCCGGAATGCCGCGTGCCAACGCATGGCCATGTTCGCGATACGTGGCGACAACGGCATCGTCGGCGCCAAGCGCCTGCATCACGCCGACCGCAACCGCTTCCTGCCCGATATAGAGGTGGAGGAAGCCGCGGATCTTCTCGACGGTGTACAGCTCGGCACATTTTTCCTCGAACCGGCGGATGCGGATCATCTCGCGGAGCAGCGTCAGGCAATGGTCGCGGTTGAGCTGAACCTTTGTACCCGCTGGATGGTCCATCACGGCGTCTCCAACGTGGAAGTGTCGCCTTCGGGAAGCCCCAGTTCCCGTGCCTTGAGCAATCTGCGCATAATCTTGCCCGATCGCGTGCGCGGCAAATCGTCACGGAACTCGATCTGGCGCGGCGCGATGGCCGATCCCAGATTGCTGCGCGCATGGCCGATCAGATCCTTTCGCAGCGCTTCATCGGCAACGAAACCACGGTGCAGCGTCACGAAGGCCTTGACGATTTCGCCCGCGCGTTCGTCCGGCAAGCCGATCACGGCCGCTTCGGCCACGGCGGGGTGTTCCACCAGCACGCTTTCCACCTCGAACGGACCGATCAGATGGCCCAACGACTTGATGAGATCGTCCGCACGCCCCACGAACCAGTAATACCCGTCCGCATCGCGCGCGCCGATATCGCCTGACAGGTACCAGGCGTCGCGAAAGCATCGGGCATAGCGCTCGTCTTCGTCCAGATAGGCGCGGAACATGCTTGGCCATGGAACGCGCAACGCCAGCTCTCCCGGCTCCATCGCATTCTCGATAATTCGCAGGGTGTCGCCTTCGGTGTCGACGATCGCCGCTTCGATGCCGGGCATCGGCTTGCCCATCGAACCCGGCTTTACATCCAGCGCCGGAAAGTTCGCGATCATGATGCCGCCCGTTTCCGTTTGCCACCAGGTGTCGTGAAACGGTCGGCCAAAGGTCTCGACGCTCCACTCCACAGCCTCCGCGTTCAGCGGTTCGCCGACGCTGGCCAGCAAACGCAGGCGCGAAAGGTCACGCGATCGGGCCAGATCGTCGCCCGCCTTCATCAACAGCCGGATGGCGGTCGGCGCGGTGTACCAGACGGTCACGCCCTCACGCTCGAGTGTCCCGTACCATCGCTCGGCATCGAACTCGGCCTCGTCGACGATCATGGTCGCGCCATTGGTGAGCGGCGCGACAATCCCGTACGATGTCCCCGTCACCCAGCCGGGGTCCGCGGTGCACCAGAAAACATCGTCCTCACGCAGATCGAGCACGAGGCGACCCGTGGCGTTGTGAACCACCACGGCTTCGTGAACATGGGTTGCACCCTTGGGCTTGCCGGTGGTCCCACTGGTGAAGTGCAGCAGCGCCATGTCCCCGGGCTGCGTCCTGACGGTGCTGAAATCAGCCTTCGTTTCCCCCATCATTCCGGCAAGATCGATGCACCCCTCGATTCCGACGCTGCCATCCCCCACAAGGAGTACGTGGCGCAGATCGGGCAGGCTGCCGCGATTGGATGCCACTTTTCTGGCATAGGTGCGCGGTGTGGTGACCAGCAATTCGGCCTTGCCGATTTCCATCCGCATCCGCACCGGTTCCGGTCCGAAGGCGGAGTAGAGCGGGCAGAACACCCCGCCCGCCTTCAACGTGCCGAGCGCCGAGATATACAGTTCCGGCACACGGCCGAGCAGGGAGAAGACCCGTGCACCGCGCGTGTGGCCGAGATCGGCCAGCAACCGTGCAAAGCGATCGGTTTCACGCTTGAGCTCGGCATAGGTAAAGCTGCGCCTGCTGCCCTCTTTCCCAAGCCATCGGATTGCCTCGCGGTCGCCCCTGCCGGCTTCGACGTGCCGGTCGATCGCTTCATGCGCGATGTTGAGGCCGCCGCCGGGGAGATAGGCAAGCCATTGCCGCATGTCGTCCCAACCAAGGGTGCGGTGGGTCAGCGCGTAATCGGGCATATTCGCCGCAGCGCATTGGGCGGCGGTTTTCCGGACTGCCGAGAACGCCATTACCGCATCCCTGACGGTGGTGGTTCGCAAAGGTGCATTTGCACGGTTTCACAGCCGGAAATACTTCGGTCACCTAGGAATATCCCCATGGCAGACCGCTCCGGTAGTTTACGAATATCGTCACGCAGCAGACCGGCGCTTGGTAATTCCATGTCCAGGATCACCATCATCAACGGCCATCCACACGGCGATCCGGACCATTATGTGCACGCGCTGGCGCGCACCTATGCCGATGCGGCGCGCAAGAAGCATGAAGTGCGCTCGATCGAGGTCGCATCGCTGGATTTTCCGATCCTGCGAGATCCGGACGACTGGAAATCGGGCGACCCGCCACCAGGGCTTCGAAAGGCGCAGAACGATATCGACTGGGCCGAACACCTGGTGATCCTCTACCCGCTGTGGCTTGGCGATGTCCCCGCGCTGCTCAAGGCATTTCTCGAACAGGTTGCCCGGCCCGGATTTGCCATCGATCCGCTGGGCGACGGGTTCTTTCGCAAGCTGTTGCTGGGGAAATCGGCGCGCCTCATCGTCACCATGGGGATGCCCGCTGCCGGATACCGGCTCTACTTTCAGGAACACAGCGTCAAAAGCCTGAAGCGCAACGTGCTCCATTTCGTGGGCATATCGCCGGTAAAAATCACGCTCATCGGCGATGTCGAGAACGAGCGGTATCGTGAAAAGGGAATTCGAAAGGTCGAAAAGCTTGGCCTGCAAGCCCGATAAATCGCGATGAAACCAGCTCCGGCAGGCCGCGCATGGCATCCGGTCACCGGACAAGAAGCGTTGTCGCTCCTCGACAGCACGACACAAGGCCTCGACAATCAGGAAGCCTGGCGCCGGCTCGCACAATGGGGACCCAATGCCCTGCCGCAGGCGCGCGGAAGCAACGTTGCCAGGGTGTTTATCCGGCAGTTCGCCAGTCCACTCATATACCTGCTGCTGTTTGCGGGCGTGCTTTCGCTGCTGATCGGGGACCGATGGGATGCCGTGTTCATTTTCGGCGTGCTGCTCACCAACGCGACTATTTCCACATTCCAGGAAGCCAAGGCCGATGCCAGCGCCCAGGCCTTGCGATCGCTGATCCCGCAGACAGCCCGCCTGCGCCGCGATGGCGAAGGGCGGATCGTGCCTTCGGACCAGATCGTGCCCGGCGACATCGTCGAGCTGGAGAGCGGCATGCGGATAACCGCCGATCTGCGGTTGTTGGAGGCGCAGGGACTGCAAATAGACGAAGCCCCTTTGACAGGCGAATCCCTTCCCGTGACGAAGGACCCGCAAGCCACACTGTCAGAGCAAACGCCGGTCGGCGACCGGACCAACATGGCCTTTGCCGGCACGACAGTTGCGGCGGGACGCGGTCTTGGCGTTGCGGTCGAAACCGGAACGCACACCAATCTGGGGCAAATTGGTCGCACGCTGGAAGAAGCGACCCGGCTGGGCATCGACACCCCGATGGTCCGGCGGCTTGGCCATCTCTCGCAGCAGATTGCGCTGGGTTCCGGCGCACTCATCGCCGTGCTTTCGGCCGTGCTGCTGCTGCAAGGAAACGGGGCCAAGGACATCGTGCTGCTGGCAATCGCGCTCGCGGTTGCGGCCGTGCCCGAAGGCTTGCCAGTCGCCGTGACCGTGGCACTGTCGGCTTCATCGCGGCGAATGGCGCGGCGCAATGTCATCGTGCGCGAACTTCCCGCCGTGGAAGGCCTGGGGGCCTGCACGCTGATCGCAAGCGACAAGACGGGCACCTTGACCGCCAACCGGTTGGCGGTGGAACGGATCGTCCTGCCCGACGGATCGGCAATCGATCGCAAGGACTGGCGCGGCGCCGACAAGTCCGGCTGCATTGCAGAAATCGGGCGCGCTGCCGCCCTGTGCAACGAAGCGCACCTCGTGGATGTTGGCAGCCCGGTGGGGGATGCGGTCGACGTTGCCTTGCTCAAGTTTGCGGATGAAAGCGGAGCCGATTTTTCGCGAATGGACGCAGCCGGCCGTCATCCGCTCATCCCGTACGAACCCGAACTGCGGTTCGCCGCGGTCGAAGCGCCGTTCGGGGGGAGAACAGCGATCATCGTCAAGGGTGCGCCGGAAACCGTCATACCGATGTGCCGAGGGAACGCCGATAACCTCTCGGCGCTGTCCGACGCGCTTGCCGCCGGGGGGTTTCGCGTGCTCCTGCTTGCCCAAGGTGAACGCGCCGGACACGCGCCGGTCGAAGCGGAACAGCTCGAAGGACTGTCTCCGCTCGCGTTTCTGGGCTTGATCGATCCCTTGCGCACCGGCGTTGTCGAAGCTGTCGAGCGATGCCGCAAGGCCGGCATCGACGTGCGCATGATCACCGGGGACCATCCTGCCACCGCCATCGCGATCGCGCGCAAGATCGGGATGCCTGTCGGCACGGACAGTGTCGCGACGGGGGCCGAGCTCGCGGCGCTTGAAACCAGCCGCAACGCCTTTGAACGCAAGGTGGAAAACGCGGCTGTCTTTGCGCGCATCGAACCATCCCAGAAGCTGGCAATCGTCAAATCGCTGTCCGCGCAGGATCATATCGTGGCGGTAACGGGAGACGGCGTGAACGACGGGCCGGCGCTAAAGGCGGCCGATATCGGGGTGGCGATGGGTATCAGGGGAACGGACGTTGCCCGCGGCGCATCCGACCTCATCCTTGCCGACGACAATTTCGCCACCATCGTGTCCGGGATCGAAGAAGGCCGCGTAACCTTTGCCAATATCCGCAAGATCGTGCTGTTCATGGTGGCGACCGGCGTGGCCGAAATCGCGATGTTCATCGGTGCGCTCATGGCGGGCCTGCCCATGCCCCTGACACCGGTCCAGCTGCTCTGGCTCAATCTCGTTACCAACGGCATTCAGGACGTAACGCTGGGCTTCGGGCGCGGCGAAGGGGATGAGCTGCAACGCCCCGCGCGCCGCCGCCTGGCCCCGCTGATCGATCGTGCGGCATTGCTGTTGATGGCCCCCGGCGCCATCGTGATGACGGTTCTGGCCGTCCTCCTGCTCGACCGGGAACTTGCCGCCGGGGCATCGCTGGCGGACGCGCGCAACGCGGTTCTGCTGATGGTCGTGCTATTTCAGAACGCGTTCCTCCTTGCCATCCGCCATCTGCGGCACCCGTTCTGGCATTGGCACAGCAAGGAAAATCATTGGCTGTTCGTCGGCATGACGAGCGCGCTGGCCCTCCACCTGGCTGCGATGCACCTGCCCTTCACGCAGCGGTTGCTGGGCCTCGCGCCGCCGGTTGCGGATCTGCTTGTTCTGTGTGCATCGGCAGCGGCACTGGTCCTGGCCACCACCGAAGGGGCGAAGATCCTGGTGCGCAAACTCGACTGGTAACGCGGCATTACCGCCGACGCAGGCGAATTCCGTCCTCGACCATGTTGCCGGGATTGAGGACCACGGCGTCGCCTTCTGCAAGACCGCCAAGAACTTCGCCGTGCCGTTCGTTGAGATGGCCGACCTTCACTTCGCGTTCGCGCGCACGGCCCCCTTCATCCACAAAGACCCGCCACCCGCCATTCTTGCCGCGAAACAGCGCGCCTACCGGAACGCGCAGGACATCGGGTTCAGACCAGAGGATGATCGTCCCATCGACCTGATAGCCGTGCCCGAGCGCTGAAATCGCTGCGGCGGCTTCCGGGGCGAAATCCACGATCACGTTGACGCGTTGCTCCTCGATCCCGAGGGCCGAAACCTTCAGGCGGCCGAAGGGTTCGACCCGCCGGACCTTTCCGCGCAGCGGATCGCTGCCGCCCCAACGGGTAATCTCCACCGGTGCGCCGGGCCGAACCCGCGCCGCTTCACGCGACAGCAGGTCGATCACCACCTCGATCCGGCGGGGATCGCCGATTTCGACCAGCGGCGATCCCATCGCGATGACACCTTCGCTTTCGGCCAGGCGCCGCAGCACCACCCCGCTCTCCGGCGAGCGGACCGTCACCGGCCCCGCATCGGGCAAACCCGATGCTGCCGGCTCGTCGAGATACCCTGCCAGACGGCGGATTTCGGCCTGGGCGCGCCGCAGATCGGCTTCCCGTGTGAGGACCAATGTCCCGGCCGCTTCCAGTTGCGCCTTGGGGAAAAAGCCGCGCTCGGCCAGCTTTCTTGCGCGTTCCAGATCGCTCCGCGCAAGATCGAGCGATGCGGCAATGCCCCGCTCCGCAGAACGCGCGGCCACTAGCGCATCGCGGACATCGGTGCGCGACCGGACATCAAGCGGCGTCGATGGAACGCCCGCCATCCGCGCGATCACTGTCTGGTTGGCTACCACCTCGTCGCCCGGATCGAGTTCGATCCTGGTGACGTATCCGGTGACGGGAGCCGAAACGGTATAAAGGTCGAGCACCCGGGTCACCCCATCATCGGTAATGCCGACACGCATTGCGCCGCGCGTCACCTCCGCCTCGTCGACTGGCGTCGCCTGCGGCCAGAACGCAAACGCCAGCCCTGCGACCAGCAGACCGCCCAGGATCAGCGCCCAGCGCCAGCGTTTGATACGCTCCATCATCATTCATGCGCCTTCAGGACACGAACCATATCCAGCTGCGTGACCCGCCGTGCGACCAGCAAGGCCGTCAGCAAGGCGGCAAGCATCACCACCACCGCCGAAAACCCGTAGGTTGCGCGCGCAGGCGCGAAAGGCAGACGGAACAGGTCGGAACTGAACATGGCAGCCATCAACTGGCCCATCCAGTAACCGATGAACGCACCGAGCGGGATGGCCGCAAGAATCAGCAAGGCGAGTTCTCCCAGCAACACCGTCGCGACCTCGGCCTTGTGATAGCCCAGAACCCGCATTGTCGCGAGTTCATGCGCCCGTTCGGAGAACAGCAGCCGCGCGCTGTTGTAGACGACGCCGACTGCGATCGCGCTGGCGAACGCGACATAGAACCCCACCATAGTCACGATATTGCGGTCGATGACCTCTTCGAACAGGCGCATGGCCGCCGCCCTTTCGGTGACGCCGAGGACAACCGGCATTTCGCCCAGATGTTCGATGATTTCGTCACGATAGGTCGAGTCGATCTTCAACAGTGCCGAACTCACCGGAGAGGCGTCACGCGCGATCCGGTCGATGACCGCGCTTTCGGCATAGGCACGCGTGCCGACAAGCTCGTCGATCGTGGCGGTAACGGGCAGCACGCTGCGCGTGCGGCGACCACCGAGCAGTTCCACTTCGACTTCGTCACCGGCGGAAAGGTCGAGATGCGCGGCTAGGGCGCTGCTCAGCATCAGGCCCGACGCGGGCACCGCGACCTCTCGGCCATACCGGTCGATCCGCGCGCTCAGCATGGCGTCTTGCCCCGTGCCTTCGATGGCCGCCCTTTCCGAACGTGCACCGTGAACAAGGCGCACTGGCAAGGCCCTCGACGGTTCGACCGCGATGACCCCGGGAAGCGAGGCGAGTTCGAAGACGACGTCCTCGTTGCGCGCCTCGATGAACGATACGGCGAGGTCTTGCCGCTGGGCGCGGAAAAAGAAATCGTCCAGCATGGTCCGGGATGCATCGATGAACTGAAGGGTGGAAAACAGCAGGCCTAGCGAAAGGGCAACGCCGAACACGGTGACCGCCGAACGTCCCGGCCACCGCGCAATGTGGCGTACGATCATGTGGCCGACCGAGGTGAATCCGGCCCGCCGCCCGAACCGTTCCACCCGGCCCACCCGATAGATTGGCGGCGGGGGCGCCGACATGGCGACGGCCGGGGCCAGCTTCACGGCCGACCGAACGCCGCCGAGCGCGCCGAGCACAGCCGATGCTGCCGAAAGCAGCGCACCGGTGAGAAACACCTGGCTGGACACTTGATAATAGAGAAACGGGAAGCGGTAATAATCGCCGTAAAGTTGGGTCATTTCGCGCCCCATCCACCAGCCCAGCCCTGCACCAAGGGCGATACCGATCAGCGCGATGGCGAGCGCGAACTTGAGATAATGCCATCCGACCGACCAGTTCGAATAGCCGAACGCCTTGAGCAGCCCGATTTCCTGCCGTTCGGTGCGGATCAGGCGACCCAGAACGATGTAAACGAGGAAAGTCGAGACAAGCAGGAAGATCGGCGGGATCACCCTGGTCATCGCGTCGAGTTGCATGAGTTCGTTGGTCAGAAACTCGTCCGACGGGTGGTCCGCGCGTCCATAAGCCCCTGTCCCGCCATACGGTTCGAGAAGCACGTCGAGCTGGCGGACCAATTCCGATTCCACCGCTCCATGTTCCAACGCGACGGCTATCGACGTGACGGCCTCGGTGCGGTTGGTTGCCGCCTCCAGCGCCTTGCGGCCCATCCAGAATATTCCGAAGCGGCGTTCATCGGGGACCAGTTCACCCGGTGCAATGGCCCAGATGTAATCGGGCGCAAGTCCGATCCCCACGACCTTCAACCGGTCGAGGTTGCCGTAGATTATGGCGTCGATTTCGTCCCCCAATCCGATGTGGTTGGCATCGGCAAAGGAACGATCCACGATCACTTCGCCCGGTCGGTCGATACCCGGACCGCGGCCGCGCAGGATCACCACCTGATTGAGCCGCGACGTGCCCCCATCCTCCACCGAATTGATCACCGCGCGGATCGAATCCGTACGCCCCGGCAAATCCAGCCGTGCATATTGTTCGATCCGCCCTTCGGCGAAGGCTACCCCCGGCAGATCCCCTGCACGCTCCACGATGCTGCGCGGCGCGCGGGTCATCGACCCGAACACATCGGCAAAATGGTAACGCTGGTAATAGGCATCGCGCGTTTCGACGAGCGAGCGGTGAACCCCCGTCGATAGAACGAAAGTGGACATTGCAGCCGCGATCACCAGCGCGATCGCGAAGGCCTGCCCGCGCATACGCCACAGATCACGCGCCAGTTTCAGGTTGAGCGCCGTCACCAGCTGATCTCCTCAGCCGAAACCCGTGTGTCGTTCACCACGACGCGCGCGATTTGCCCGTCGAGGAAATGGAACACCCGGTCCGCCATGGCCGCGATTCCGGCGTTGTGGGTAATGACGATCAGCGTGGTGCCCAGTTCGGTGTTTGCCCGGGCGAGCGCATCGAGAACCCGCACACCGGTCGCGCTGTCGAGGGCCCCTGTCGGTTCGTCGCACAGCAGGACACCCGGGCGCTTGGCGATGGCCCGCGCGACAGCGACACGTTGCTGCTCTCCGCCCGAAAGCTGCGCCGGAAAATGATCCATCCGATCGCGCAAGCCGACCAGATCGAGCGCGTCTTCGGCCGGCATCGGTGAGCGTGCGATTTGCGTGACCAGCTCGACGTTTTCCCGCGCCGTGAGGCTGGGGATCAGATTGTAGAACTGGAAGATGAACCCGACATTCGCCCGGCGAAACCGGGTCAGTTCGGCATCGGCAAGCGCGGTAAGATCGGTCGACCGGTACCAGAGTTTTCCGGACGTTGCCCGGTCGAGGCCGCCGATGATGTTCAAAAGGGTCGATTTGCCGCTGCCCGATGGCCCCAGCAGGACAAGAACTTCGCCCTCGCAAATGTCGAGGTCCACGCCGCGCAGGGCATGAACCTCGGTCTCCCCTGTGATGTAGATCTTGCGCAGGTCCCGCCCGGTAAAAACCGTTTCCCGCTCAAGTGTTTGCCCGTCCACCATACCGCTATCCTAGAAGAGTGGAATGCCCCCGTGCCTACGCAAAACAACGGAGGCATCGGCCGACTAGGGCCAAGCCGGAATCAAGGCGCCGGCATCCCGAAAAGATAGACGGTCCCCGCCGCGTACAGACACATGGCGACCAGCGAATCCTCGCCCATCCCGATAAAGGTTCGATTGCGCCGCTCGATCAGGCCAAGGACGAATATCCCCGTCATGCCAAGAGCCAGCAGCGCCGCCAGCGCTTCGAAATTGCCCGCAAGCCGCAGAACCGGTGGGCCCGGCGCAGCAAGATCCACCACGAAGATGATCGCCAGATTGAACAGGTTCGATCCGAAGACTTCGCCCACGGCAAGCTCGTATCGCTGGCACCGCATCGATCCGACAATCGCGCTGAGTTCGGGCAGGGAAGTCGCGGCCGCCGCAAACAGGAAGCCGACCACGCCGTCGCCCAATCCGGTCTTGCGCGCGATGACCTCTGCGCTGGCAGCAAGGACGAACCCGCCGGCCAGGATCAGGGCGGCGAGAAACAGCAATGCCGGCACAACAGGCTTTAATCCCTGCTGCGTTTCCCGATCGGCACCCGTTCGGGCGTGGTCCGGGGGATTGACGACCTGCCACATGGGTCGGCGCTCGGAACGGTTCGCTATGGCGATTGCCATGACGCAAAGGGCGACAATGCCGGTCGAAAACGCACCGACGGGGCCAATCCTTTCGCCGCCGCCAGCAACGATCGCAGCCCCCACTGCGCCGAGCAGAAGGACGCCCAGGACGCCCTGGATCAACGTGACCGGCCGCGCGACGACCGACGTTAGCGGACGAGCGCCCAAAACCATGTCGGCAAGCGCGAGGAGGAGGATATTGAAACTGGCGCTGCCAAGGATGTTGTTCAGCGAGAGGAGCGGTGCGCCCATGGCGGCGGCGCTGGTGGCCGTGGCCAGTTCCGGCAGCGAGGTGATGCCGCCAAGAACGAGCATTCCGGCAACACCCTTGCCCAGCCCTGTCCGGTCGCACAGCGCGAGGACATAGCGGGGCAGGTTCGATCCGGCCCACCAGACCAGCAAGGCCGCGGCGATGAACGCGGCAACCGCACTCTCGAGCGTTGCCGCAGCTGTCAAAGTGGTGATGAATTCGGTCATGGACACCAGGATGAACAGGCTGGGCAGGTCATGCGAAAGGCAAAGCCTCTGACATTTCCAACCCGCACAATTGCGGTGTCATGACGCCAGCCACAGTGTCGGGTAATATGAAGTCGAATCCTTGCATGCCGCCATCCCGATCATGGACCATCGGCCATGCCAGCATGGATCGGCCCGAACCGGTCGGTCACGCAATGATGACTGCGTTACGTGACATCGAGCCGCCATTGGTAGATATCCGAGGGTCTTAACCGACTGAATTCCCAGTATGCGTCAGCCCATGGAACCACCCCCCCACGCCGATCGGCGCCAGGAAATCCAGCAGACCGGCAGGGGGCTCGAGGTCGTCGATATCCGCAAGGCTTTCGGCTCGCGCCAGGTACTGAACGGCATTTCCCTTCAGGTTTCGCGGGGCGAGGTGGTCGGCCTGTTCGGGCGTGACGGAGCGGGCAAGACCGTGACGATGTATTGCATCCTCGGGCTGCTCAAGCCCGATTCAGGGCGCGTTGTGCTGGATGGGCAGGATGTATCGCGGATGCCCTATTATCGCCGGGCCATGCTGGGCCTGGGATACCTGCCGCAACAGCCGTCCATCTTTCGCGGCCTAACGGTCAGCCAGAACATCATGGCCATGCTCGAAATCGTGGAACCCGACCGTTCCCGGCGCCAGGAACGTCTCGAAACCCTGCTGCGAGACCTGGGGATCGATGCGCTGCGCGATGCGCAGGCCACATCGCTTTCGGGCGGGGAAAGGCGGCGCTGCGAAGTGGCGCGTGCGCTCGCTCTCGAACCGGCGTTCATCCTGCTGGACGAACCGTTTGCCGGCATCGACCCCATGACGATCGGCAGCATCAAGCGGATCATCCAGGATTTCAAACGGCGCGGCATAGGAGTGCTGCTGACCGACCAGAACGTCCGCGAAATGATGGCGGTGATCGATCGCGCTTGCGTGATCGAAGAAGGCGCAACCGTCTTCAGCGGCAGCCCTGCGGACATGCTGCACGATCAGCACGTGATCGATTTCTACCTCGGACAAGGCAGGGTGTCGCAGTTCGAAAAGGGGTGATGCGGTGCGGACCGACGGCCCACACACTTTGGTACCGCGCGGGCGGACCCTGCCGGACGAGAATCGTGAAGGATGGCGCGCATCGTCACGATTTGATTGGAGATTCCACCATCCGGTAATGCCGGGCCTAGCCTAATGGTACACCCCGCTTACCCTTATGTGCGCTGGCTATAGCCGATCCCATGATGATAATTCGCCCCATACACACCGATGATTGGGGTATTGCGTGGACATTGCGACAACGAAGGGCGGACATACCGGCAGCAATGCCGGTGCACGCGATATCGTCGTCGATCTCGATGGCACGTTGTCGCGCGTGGATGCTCTGCACGAAGACTTTTTCGCCGGGCTGAAGAACTCTTCACCCAGCAAGCTTGTCCGTGCCATATTCGGTTCGGGCGGCAAGGCGGCGATGAAACGGTCGCTCGCCAGGCTGGCGGGCCGCAATTCCGGTCTTTCGCCGCTGCGCCCCGAACTGGTCGGCCACCTCGATCGCTTGCGCGTAAGCGGGTGTTCGCTCCACCTCGTGACCGCATCGGACCAGTATCACGCCGATGCGATTGGTGAAGCCACCGGACTGTTCGACACGGTGACCGGCAGCGACGGCCAGCGAAATCTCAAGGGGCCGGAAAAGGCCAGCTACCTGACCGAGCAGTTTCCCGAAGGCTTCATCTATGCCGGGGACAGCACGGCCGATATTCCCGTATGGCTGGCATCGAGCGGCGCGATCCTTGTCGGCCGGGGCAAACGGCAGGGTGCCAAGCTGGAAAGCAAGGGCGTCCCGATCGTGGAAACCTTCGATGACGATGGCGGCAGGCTGCGCGACTGGTTCAAGATGTTTCGCCTGCACCAGTGGATCAAGAACACCCTGATCTTCGTTCCGCTGCTGCTGGGGCAGCTGTTCATGGTGCCCGAAGCGGTCATCGCGACCGCGCTCGGTATGCTGTTCTGGAGCATCGCCGGATCGGGCACCTATATCGTCAACGACATCTTCGATATCGAGGCCGATCGAAGCCATCGAACAAAATGCAATCGTCCGCTTGCCAGCGGCAGGATCGGTGTGGCCCCAGCTTCCGTCGTGGCGATAGGTCTGATCGCGATCGGGCTGGTCGGGGGATTTTGGCTGTCGACAGCCTTTGGCATCGCCCTGTCCTGGTATCTTGTCACCACGCTGGCCTATTCCTTCGGATTGAAGGCGGTGCCGCTGCTCGATGTGGGGATAATCGCCCTGTTGTTCACCAGCCGCATTGTCGCCGGTTCGCTGCTTCTCGCCCTGCCGCATTCACCCTGGCTGACTTCGTTTTCGGTGTTCGTGTTCTTCTCCCTCGCGCTGGCGAAAAGGCATGTCGAACTGGTCACCACCGATGTTGCCGATGACGAGAAGACCATCGCGGGCCGCGGTTATCGCGTGAGCGACTGGCCGTTGACGCTGGCATTCGGACTTTCGGCCGCCATGGCGTCGTGTGTCGTGATGCTGCTGTTCATCACGCTCGAGGCCGCGGCGCGCGGCGTATATGCCCGCCCGGAAATGCTTTACATCACGCCGATTGTCCTGCTTTTCTGGTTCATGCGCATCTGGCTCCTCGCCCATCGCGGTGAATTGAACGACGATCCCGTGATCTTTGCGGTCAAGGACCCGGTCAGTATCGGGCTTGGTGCAGCACTCCTGGCCGGTTTCGCGGCGTCCGTAGCGAGTTCGCATATCTGATGGCAGTTTCACCCCACACCCTCGGGATAATCATCCTGAGCATCCTGATGAACGCCCTCGCCCAAATCTTTCTGAGCATTTCCCTCAAGGGTAAATCGCTCGTCATCCCGGGCGATCCGGTGCAATCGCTCTACGCGATAGCCACCAATCTGGGCGTCCTGGTCGCGCTTGCGGTCTATGGGTTGAGCGTCGTTCTGTGGATGTATGTCCTCAGCAAGACCGACGTTTCGCTGGCCTATCCCTTCCTGGGACTTGGTTTTGTTTTCGTCGCGTTTTTCTCGTATTTTTTCCTTGGCGAACCCTTGGGTGTCCAGAAATTCCTTGGAATTTCCCTCGTTGCAATCGGGATAGTTTTGCTCGCACGGAGTTAGGTTTGACCGACACTGTTGTTGTAACTGGCGGAAGCGGATTCCTGGGGTCCGCACTGATCGACCTGCTCCTCGATGCGGGCTACGACGTCTGCAATATCGACCTTGTTTCCTCGCGCAGGGCCGCCGATCTGGCCGGCGAACACATCGTCGACCTGACGGACCGCGATGCGACTTTGCAGATCGAGTTCACACCCGGCGCGAACGTGGCCCACCTGGCCGGGCGGCAATACAGCGGACAGGTGAAACGCGCCGTTCGCTCGCGTTTCTTCCAGGAAGGCAACGTCGAAGGCACGCGCAACGCGCTCGACATGGCGCAGCGCAACCAGGCGCAGTCCTTTTCCTTCGTCAGCACCGACATGGTTTACGGCACGCCGCAACGTTCGCCTGTCGATACCGGCCATCCGCGCAACCCGTTCGGTCCTTACGGCGCATCCAAGGTGGCGGCGGAGGACATGATCCTCTCCGAAACGCGCCCGTTCCGCTCGATCGTGTATCGCCCCCGCCTTATCGTGGGGCCCGGCCGGTTCGGCCTGATGGCAAAACTATTCAAGGCAATCCGCAAAGGTCTGCCGGTGCCGATCATCGGTTCGGGCGAGAACGTGTACCAGATGGTCTCGGTCTTCGATTGCGCTTCGGCGATCGTGAAGGGAATAGAGAACCCGGCGGCTGAAGGGGTGTTCAACCTTGGATCGACAGAGAGCGAAAGCAGCCGCCCCCTGATCGACAATTTGATCCGCACCGTGGGATCACGCTCAAGGACAGTTCCGATTCCGAGCGGGATCATCAAACCGGTCCTGCGGGTTCTCGATCGCTTCGATCTCAGCCCGCTGGTGCCCGAACAGTTCGAAATTGCGGATCAGCAATACGTTCTCGACGTGTCGCAAACCCGTGATGTCCTTGGCTGGGACCCGTCACGCAGCGATGCCGAAATGATGCTGGCTGCCTATCGCCGATACTGCGACGTGCACGGGTAGACCTTAGGGCGAAACGTACACCGTTCCGGCGCCCTTGCGCTTGTCGCCCAGATCGACCGGATACGCGGTAAAGCCGTTCGCCTTCGCCCACTCTTCCAGCGGCACGTCGAGATATTCCTCGGTCCCGACAAGGACGGCGGAAGGGGGCGCTGCTTCCAGCAGGCCGGTCAGGCCGCTGGGTGTCTGGACAGCCGAAAAGTATTGCCGGTCGGTTTCGTTCACATATTCGACACCGCGATAGATGAATGGGCCGATCAGGAGGCCGTCGTAAGGGGACAGCCCTGCCTCTATCGCGTGGATCGGTGCCAGCGTCAGGACCGGGCCATCCATCCTGTCCGGGCCGATACGCGCCGCAATCCCCGCGGCGGCGCGGTGGACACTGTTCCCCGTCCATGCGGACGGCCGGGCAATCGTTCGAAGGTCCGGCAAAAGCATCGGGGCGGCGGCAATTGCGCTCAAGATCATTACAGCCGCCAGCACCGGTTGCGCCGCCGCCTTCGCACCCGAGCCTAACGGTCCGTAGAGCACCGCGCACAGGACCAGCGCGAAGGCTATCGGCGGGGCGTAATACTGCGGGAAACCGGGTGTCGGAACAAAAGAGATTGCAAGCGCAAGGCCGACCAGGCCGGATGTCAGCACGATCGGCCACAGGGGTGCCGGTTGCCCCGGCTCTGCCGCGTCACCGCCCCTGCGAAGGCGCACTATCGCAAGATAGGCGACGAGCAGGAAGATCAGCAAGGTTCCACCCGCGAGCCAGGCGCCCTGCGCGAGGATCATCTTGCCCCTCAGCCCAAGGGCAACCGGCCCTTCCAGTTCCGATTGCGCGGTCCAGAAAGCCACGTGCGCATCCCCGTGAAAGCGCACGACATGCGCAAGGAAGCTCTGCGGTTCGCGGATCAGGTAGAACAGCGTGGGAATACCGGCCAGCAACGCGCCCACGGCAAGCGGCAAGGTGACGCGCACGAAACGCTGGGCCAGCGGCAGTTGGCGCGGAGCCAACAGCGCGCACAGACCCACCGCAGGGATCAGCAGCGCGTAGTTCGCCTTCATTCCGATCGCGACGGAAAAGAACACGCCCGCAAGGAAACACTGCATCGCCTTTCCAGGGACTTCGGACGCCCCTTTCAACAGGAACAGCAGGCCAAGCAAGGCGAAGGGGACAGGCGCGAAATTGTTGGTCACGATCATCCCTGCCGGACCGAGCAGCAGCGGATTGAGCGCGAGCAGGACAGCCAGCATCAGCCCAAAGGCGCGCGAACCGCCCATGAACCGTGCAATGGCGTAAAGCGCGTAGAGGCTTACCCCCCAGAACAGCACCACCACCAAACGCCCCGTCAGCAGGACCCTCTCCGTTCCGAACAGGTCGAGAACCGCGCGCATCATCAGCGGGAAATTGGGCAGGTGGGTGTAGTTGATTTCGCGGTAAAGGTCCGCGCGATCCGCGTAAAAGGCGGCCGCCAGGTAGAAGTGTTCATCATGCCGCAGTGGGTACGCCATGATCCGGGAGAACAGCGCCGCACACACGACGGCAACTGCAGCGATCGCAAGCGGAGTGCGATAGGTTTCCAGATAGATCCGCGCCTTGTCGAACGCCTTGTCCCAAACCCCCTCGGAAACCGGGCGGAAGCTGGATTCCGACATGTTCAAGGCTTCTTCGCCCCGCGGTAGATGCGTTCCTTGAAATACCATTGGTAGGGCGCAATCTCGAAAAGCTTGTGGGCAGCGTGGGTCAGCGCGAAGGTGATCGGCGTGGTTACGAGGAAGAACAGGCCCATCGAAAGCGCCCAATTGTCGGTAAACAAGTCGTACCGCACGAAAAGGCCGCGAACCGCGAAGTAGGTGTAGGGATGGATCAGATACAGCGAATAGCTGACCGTCCCCAGATATGCGACCGCCCGGCTCCTGGAAATCGCGGTGCTCAGGCTTTCGGGCTGGATCGCGAAATAGAAATACAGGACCGTGCTGAAGAGCAACGCCCACGCGTAAGGCGAATCGATGAATTCCCGATCGAAGGAACTGCGATAATTGGCTGCCAGGTATATCCAGATCGCCAGCAGGATGATCTCGCAGGCGCGGATGCTCCGCACGGTCGGCCGCCAGTCAAGATCGTGCGCCAGCCGGATTGCCATCCCGCCCACGAAGAACAGGGCCACCGGATATCGGATGATGAACAGCGCCGCGAGGACAAGGATGATTGTGCCGAACACCCAGGACCGCTTGCGGATGAGGAAATGGAACCCCAGCGCCGCCAGGGCATAGAACATGACCTCGTAAGTCAGGCTCCAGGCGTTTGGCGTCAGCTGTTCGGTTCCGGTCAGCAGGTTGGTGAAGAGGAACCCCGACACCACCGTCAGAACGTTGTTCGATCCGGGATAGGCGTTGGTCAGCGCATTCAGCAGCACATACAGCACGCTGAGCACGAAGAAGAGCGGGTAAAGCCGCAGGAAGCGACGCTCGGCGAAATCCTTTAGCGAATACCGCTGGATACTTGGCAGGATGACAAAGCCGCTGATCGTGAAGAACAGCTCCACCCCCCACACGCCGACATTCCACGGTCCGCGCACAAGTTCGACGTAGAACGCATTCTGGGCATAGATATGCTCGGCCGTGCCGCCCAAAAGATGGGCGAAGAACACCATCAGCGAGGCGATCCCGCGCAGCCCGTGGGTGGCGGCGTTGAACTCGCGGTTCCTGGGCACGTAGCTGGCGCGCGCGGGCTCGTGGGCAACAGCCTCGGTCATGTCCCTGCCCGCTTCTGCTGTGCATTCCCGGCCCGCATCACAGGATGCTCACGCCGGTCAGTTTTTGCGTGTGCGCGAAATCGAGGAAGCGGTCGAAATTGGTCCATCCCGCATCGTCGATCCCGTCCCACGGATCGTGCAAACCGACCTTTGCGCCATGCGCGCGTTCCCAACTGTCCGCCATCCCGTCACCGTCACTGTCGATATAGGGTTGGCCGGGATCAAGTTCGGGCATCGTGCCGGCAGACTGGCGTATCCCGCCCCCACCGCTCCGCACTTCGCCCACGATCCGGCGGTCAACCGCGTCGCGCGGGAATGCCCCGGCTTCTTCCAGCACGGCCTCATAGGCCGCTTCGGCATCGACCGCCTCGATCCTGAGCGGGCAGACCGGATCGCTTGCCAGCGCATTTCCGACCGAACCGGTCAGCATCGGAATACCGATGTTGCGGTTGTCCGCCTGGTATATTCGCGCCGGACCTTTCGAACCCCTGATCGAACGGTCGATCGCGGCAGCCCTTCCGCGATTGGTGTCCGGACCGGCAATATAGGAATTGCCGACAATGTTGACCGGCGATCCGCCGTAGCTTTCCCAAACTTCGGTGAACTGGGATTGGGCGTTGTAGAACACGTTGTTGACGACATCGACGCAGGAGGCGGGCGGCACGTTGACGTCGGGATTGCGATCCCCGTTGTGGGCACAAAGATTGCCAAGGAAACTGATGTTTTGCGGGCCCTTCGGATCACTTGCCAGCAAAGCGCATTTGTCGTGCCGGGGAATCCCTTCTGCAAGAATCGACCGCGAGATCGTCAGACGGTCGTTGTCCCCCCATGCGCCGATATTCTCGTCGAGCGCCCATGACGTGCTGACATGGTCGATGATCACGTCCCGGCTGTTGGCGATGGTGATGGCGTCGTTGGCGCCGCGATCCGTGCCTGCGCGGTCCATTCGCATCCGCAGGTGACGCACGATCACATCGTGCGTGTCGGCGATGGCGAGCGGCGTGAACCCCGTATCGCCGCCCGCGTGGGACAAGGTGATCCCGTCCCCCGGCGCCGTTTCGCCTGCGATGGTGATGAAGCCATTGCGGATGGCCGGGCGCTTGGACGTGAACCGGATCACACCGGCCACCTCGAATACGCAAACCCGCGGCCCATCGAGTTCGATGCATTCGCGCAACGAACCCGGTCCGCTGTCGTCCAGCGTTGTCACCTTGACGATCTGGCCGCCCAATCCGCCGCGTGCGTCCCGCCCGTATCCTTCGGCACCGATGAAGGCGGCGCGCCCTTCCGCCTGGGATCGACAGCCGGTTGCGGCAGTAGCAAGTGCCAGAACCAGGGCGAAAAGCCGCATCATGGCGATCAGAGCTTCTGGCGTATGCCGAGCGTCACGACGAAATTGTTGTACTTGTCGATCTCGGCCAGGGCATTTCGTTCTACATAGCCAGCCTCGGTGTAGAGCGAGGTCCGGCGGTTGACCAGATATTCGAGCCCGCCGCCAAAACCGGCGTTCCGCAGTGTTCCGCGCGATTCCCCGCGATACGCCCGTTCAACATAGGACATCGAAAGATTGCCCAGAAGATTGTGGCGGATTTCCTGGTTCACAACGACACGCGCGATCGTATCGATACGCGTCGTGGCGCCGGAACGGACGGTGGCCACATCGCCGCGCTCCAGGGTGAAGGTGACGGCCGTGCGCTGGCGGGGTTTCCACGCGACTTTCCCGGTGAGGCGCAGGCCGGTGTAAGGTTCGATGGACGGATCGTCAGGGTCGGTACGAAACACGCCGACACCAAAGAACCCCTGAATGCGGTCCCCCAATTCGCGCCGCACGCCCACCACGGCCCCGAAGGTGTTCTGATCGCGGTCGATCCCGGCCTGGTCGGTGGCGAGGCGGAAATCCCGCCTGTTGGCGAACCCTTCGACAAAGATATCGGTCGATGCCGCGATGCGATAACCCATGTTGACCGCGGCACGATACGCCTGCTGGTCGCGGTCGGCATCGTCAGGGCTCAACAGGTCGAACTTTTCCGTCCCCACATTGAGGCCCCACCGGATCTGTCCGCTTGCATCGCGATACGAACCTTCGGCCAGGAAAACGTCGATCTTGCGCGGTCGATCGGTCGGGCCGGCGTTGGTTTCGGGGTCGGCCCGCCCTTCGATGTTCCGGTCGTAAGCCACCTTCGCATCGAAATTCTGTTCTTTCGATGGGGTGAGGCCCAGTGCCAATGAAGTCCCGTACGTATTGGAATTTTCGCGGGGATTTTCCTTGTGACGGATCAGCGACCCGTGCCCTTCCGCCACGATCGACCCGGTGCCGATCTGTTGCGAGTAGGCGACGCTGGCACGGATGATAGCACGCAGGTCTTCCGCGGTGTCCTGCGATGTCAGGAACAGATTGTCGACATAGTCGGCCCGTGCATCGAATTCGGCGAGGAGCAATCCGCTCCCGACCGAAATTCCTTCGTACTCATATCCGGGACGGGGAAGTTTGACCGGCGACGGATCCTGGTTTTGAGCCGCTGCGGGTGCGCAAAGCGACAGCGCCGCCGTGGCGACCGCCACGCTTTGCAGCACACCCTTCCATTGCGGACTTTTGGTACATTCAGACAAGTCCGGAATTCCTTAGAACCAGGTTTCGTTTACGATGACCGTGTCGCCCGGCATGACCTGGGTGTCGGCATCGCCCCTGCCCTTGGTCTGCTGGCCCCTGATGGTGCGATTGATGCCATAGGTCTTCGTATCGGCCCGGAAGGTGTGGCCACCTGCAATCGAGATCGCGGTCAGGACTGTCATACCCGGCACGTAAGGATACGCCCCGGGGACCTTCACTTCGCCCAGAATGTAGAACGGGCGATAGGCTTCTATCTGCACGCTCACCACCGGGCTGACGGCGATCTCCCTGCTTTCGAGCAGGCCGGCGATGTGCGTTTCGAGCTGCGACGTCGTCTTGCCATCGGCAGCGATCGATCCCAGCATCGGCAGCGACACCGTACCGACATCGCTCACGTTGTAATCGTTGCTCAAGGCATCGAAACCACCCACCACGATCCGGATCTTGTCGCCGGCACCCAGTTCGTAACCGGCGGCATCCATCGCGACCTGCGGCAGGGGTTCAAGCCGGGCAGTCGGGTTCGAGCAGGCGGACGCCACCACAAGCAGCAACGCGGCTCCAATCATGCGAAAGTTCATGGGCTTAACCCTCCCTGTTCAGCCTTCCAGACGTAGCGGCCCGATCCGCTCCCCGCAATTGCCCCATCGGGATAGGTCGATGGCCCAGTGGAGGTGGTCCAATCCGAAAACGCTAACGCCTCACCAGCGCAAGAATACCGATCCGCATGGCAAACAGCAGCGGCACAACCCACAGTCGGGCGTACATGTGGGTCGAGGCGCTGGCCACGATCACGAAAACGAAGCCGATCGACAGCGCCAGCGCACCAGCCGTCCGATCGGCCGCGAAAGCCTTTACGGCCACGAACGCGAACAGGCCCAACGCGAAACACCATCCGAGCAAGGCAAACAGCCCGCCTTCGGTCCAGATTAGCAGGAAGGCGTTATGGACCGGCGCCTCGCCGTCGCTGACCGCACGGAACTGGTCGGCGCCCAGCCCCAGGATGTTGGTGTCGTCCGAAATCTCCAACGCCTCCTCGATAAGATCCATCCGGCCGCTGTAGGTCCCGGCGGAGGAAATATCGCCGGATTCCACCGCGCCAAGGACGCGTTCCTCGAAGCTCTGCGGCAGCGTGAAGCCGGCAGCGAACGCCACCAGCAAGAGCGCTGCGCCAGCGGCCATCGGCTTCCAGGCGCGCCAGCCATAGGCCGCGACAACGAAGACCAGCAACGCGACCGAACTGCTGATCAGACCGGTGACCGATGCCGTCAGGATCAGGGCGAGGCCCAGAATGGCCGCCCCGATCAATCCGATCCACAAGGGCCAGTACCCGGTGCGGATGAAGAAAAGGACGAACGGAAGCGCGAGGGATATCACCGCCGCATTGCGGTTGGCGCTGCCGAAGAACGAGCCGAGACGTTGGGCGCCGGTGACGAAATTGTGGTTGATCCAGGCGAGACCGAAGGGAACGTCGCCATAAAGGTAGTACATGACGATGCTGAACAGTTCGGCCAGCACGACGATACCGACCGAAATCGTGATGAACCGCCACAGTTCCGCGCGCGACCGACCGAAAATGAAATAGGGCAGGACCAGATAGGCAAAGAGATATTGCGAACCGACCACCGCGAACCGCAACGGATCGCCGTTAACCAGGCTGCTGACCCCCAGCGCCAGCAGCATCAGGCAAAAGGCCAGGATCCACCATGCGGTCAGCCCTGCAAACGGATTGAGGTTCAGCCTGCCCGACATCAGCGCGAACACCAGCCCGACCGCGAAACACCCGTCCCCCAGCGTGAACTGGATGTCCGGGTGGAACCGCCACATCATGAACGGCAGAAGCGCAAGGCCCAGAATGATTGCGCGATAGGCGATGCGGTCCATCACCTGATGCGCCAGCGATGCGGAACCGGCGGGCGATAATCCGCTGAGGGGTGTGTCGAACCCGGTGTTCATTTACTTCGCCAGCCAGTGGGTCAGATCGCGGTCCAGCAAGGCGCCCAGATTTTCGACGTCGGCGGCGTAGAAATCGCGCATCGATGCGCGCAGATCGCCGCCGAGTTCCGGGTATTCGACCTCGCGCGCGAGGCGCCTGTGCAGCGCGGTGAACCACGGCTTCGAGCGAAGCGGTTTGACGAGAGCCTTCACCGGCGCGAACGCCTTGCGCACCGGAAGCGGCAACATCGGCGCATCCTTCACATTGGCCCGTTCCGCCAATGCCAGCCGATCGCCCTGATCCGGCAGGTGCAGGAATTGCGTCACTTCGCGCACGACCTCCAGCGGCCTTGATCGAATGTCGTCGTAAAAGATGATCTTGATGCGGTCTTCGGGAAACCAGTCGAGGAAACGCTGGATGTGCCGGTGATAAAGGCCATCGACCAGAAATCGGGGAAAGGCATGGTCCGGGCTGCCGAGAAAGCGCGCAATGTCACCATCCACCGTGCCGCGCCGGAAATACATGCAATAATCGGAATAGGCCCTGTCCACCGGATTGCGCAGCTGGATCACTATTCGCGCATCGGGCAGCAATCGCGCCATGCGTTCGGGAGCCTGTTCATGCGCCAGGTAATCGGCCGATTTTTCGGAGATCGTCTGATCGGGGCGGGCATCGACGAACCATGAACGATACCACTCCTCGCCGCGGTCGAATTCGCTGCTGAAATAATGGGGTTCCGGTCCGGGAATGAACACGTCGTCCCGGCTGCGAAGCTGGTTCGCAATCCAGGTGGTGGCAGCCTTGGCAGCGCCGACAACGACGAATTCGGGTAGTCCCTTTGTCACCACTGTCACCGCATTGCGAGCTCGACGATATACTTGAGAATACGGCCCGCAGCCCGGCAATCGTCAGTGGTCAGCGTGTGATCCACCTGCAGCATGATCGTGGTTTCGCCAAGTTCACGGGCGACCGGAAGCCGCTGATCCGGTGCCAGCTCATACCCTTCGAACGCAGGTTCAAGGTAGATTTCCGGGCAGGAACCGGTCGAACAGGGGAGCCCCGCCGCCGCCGCATTTTCGATGATGTGCCGCCGTTCCCAGCCATCGCGCAGCATCTCGGGCCGAATGGCGACGTAATACTTGTAACGTGCGTGCTCCACGCCATCGCGCGGTTGCATCAAACGGATCGCAGGTACGCCGGCCAGTTCCGCTTCGATCGCGGCTGCATTGGATCGCCTTGCAGCCAAGCGGTCATCCAGCTTGCCGATCTGCAGCAGCCCAATGGCCGCCTGCATTTCGGTAAGGCGGAAATTGCTGCCCAGTGAATCGTGCAGGTAGAGAAAATCCGGACCCGGAACGATCCCGGCGTAATTGTCGGGATCCTTGCCATGGTCCTTGTAGGCCCACGCCTTCTTCCAGCAGTCACGGTGGCGCGTGACCATCATTCCGCCCTCGCCCGCGGTAGAAATGATCTTGTCGGTGCAGAAGGAGAAGGCGGCCGCATCCCCAAAGGACCCGACCGGCTGCCCGTCGATAAGGGCACCATGCGCCTGGGCGCAGTCCTCGATCACGCGCAAATCGCGCCGTTCGGCCAGCTCCATGATGTCGGCCATCTCGCACGGCCATCCGGCAAGGTGGACGACTATGATGGCCTTGGTGTTCGCGGTCAGCGCGGCTTCGATGGTCGACGCGGTTATATTCTGGCTCACGCGGTCGACATCGGCGAACACGGGTCTGGCACCGCACGCAATCACGCAGCTCGCCGTGGCCATGAAGCTGCGGGCTGGGACGATTACTTCGTCGCCTGCTCCGATGCCGAGGGCATGCAAGGCGAGTTCGAGGGCAAGCGTGCCGTTGGCCACCGCAATCGCATGGGGAACACCGCAAAGGTCTGCCATCGCCTTTTCGAAGGCTTCGTTCTGCGCGCCATGATGCAGGGCGTTGACCTTGCCCGAACGCAGAACATCGCACGCAGCCTGGACCTCATCCTCGCCAAATGTGGGCCAGGTGGACCGGTTGGGCACTTCGGCTGGACTGCCCAGATCAGGCCCGGAGGTTTCTATCGTGGTGTGCGAGTTCAAGCGACAGGGCTCGCATTATGCGGGGCGGTGCCCCGCGGTTGGACGCGCGCTATCCCGTTGCCATCCGCGGCCAGCGTGTCTGCCAGGAAGGCCGGTGCCACCGGGATGGCCTGTGTTTCGGGATGAACCTGCATTGCATCCTCCCCTTCTTCGAGCAGGCGGAACACCAGGTTACGCACGGCCCAGTCGTCGGCATGACTTGCATAGACATCTAGACGGTTGAAAATCTCGTTCAGCACCTTCAGCGATATCGCATCCGGCTCCGCCTCGAAGATTCCGTCGAGAACCGACGGGAGCTGGTGCTCGTGGTCGCTGAACAGTTCCTCGAAGAGCTTTTCGCCGGGACGCAGCCCCACGAACTTGATCTGGATGTCCTTTTCCGGAACCTTGCCCGAAAGGCGGATCATCCGCTTGGCTACGTCGAGGATTTTCACCGGCTCGCCCATGTCGAGAACGAAGATCCTGCCGCGCTCGACCTCGTCGGACCGGGCCGATGCCTGCAACACAAGCTGCACGGCTTCCTGAACGGTCATGAAGAACCGTTCGATATCGGGATGTGTGACGGTCAACGGACCACCGGCCAGCAACTGCTTTTCGAACAGCGGGATCAACGAACCGCTCGAACCCAGAACGTTGCCGAAACGCACGGTGAGGAAGCGCGGCGCGTCCTCTCCGTCGGCGCTGGCGATGTCGCGCGCCTGGCAATACAATTCGCCAAGCCGCTTGGTTGCCCCCATCATCCCGATCGGATTGACCGCCTTGTCGGTCGACACCTGCACCATTGTCCTGGTGCCATAGCGGAATGCAGCATCCACCACGTTGCGTGTGCCCAGAACGTTGGTCTGCACGCCGGCCGAGGGGTGCTTCTCGACGATGGGCACGTGCTTCAGGGCCGCCGCGTGGAAAACCATTTCCGGTTCGAACTGGGCGAATACGTCCATCAATTGCCTGCGTTGCCGAATACAACACAGAACGGCGCTCCTTTCGACGCCGGGGAAGTCGTTTTTCATTTCGTTATCGACTTCGTAGAGTGCGAACTCCGAGGACTCTAGCAGGATCAGGTGCGAAGGTTTGAACGAGGCGATCTGGCGCGCCAGTTCGCGGCCGATGGTGCCACCGGCGCCTGTGACCAGGACGCTGCGACCTTCGATGGATTGGCTCACGACTTCGTAGTCGAGGACGTTCTGCGGACGGCCGAGCAGATCGGCGAGATTGACGGGCTGCAGCGCCTGATTGTCCTTCTGGACATCGACCGGAGCTGACCGGTTGGCCCCGACATAGGATTCCAGAGACGGCAGGCAGGCGACACTGAGGCCGAGACTTTCGGCCTTCGCCACCATTTGCAAGTAGGGCGACACACGCAGGCGATCCTGTGGTTCCGCGATCACCAGCCGCGTCGGGCGTTTGCCCCTGGCGCTTTGCTGGGCAACGATGGTCTCGAGATCCATGGGCATACCGAGCACCGGCAATCCGCGCATCCGCGACCAGCGCTTGCTGCCTTCCTCGAGCATGATGCCAAGCGGACGCCCCGCTTCGACATGGTGGCATTCGAGCCCGCGAAGGACCAGCTCGATGCGATCGCCGCTACCGGCGAAAAGGGTATATTCGTCCTCTCCGTCCCGGCCCGAAAGGGGTTCCGGCGGCATGATCGAGCCGCGCATGTATTCGGAGACGAGGCGACGCAGAAGGCGTGGCCCCATGCAGCCACCCACCACAAGCATCCCGTACAGTACCGGCAGGCTGCGCGGACGCCATGCACCAAGCGTCTGGGTGCTCAGAAGCAGGATCATGCCGAGCGTAAGAATTGAACCGTACAAGACGATCCGCGTAATGTCGCGCGTGGAGGAATAGCGCCAGGAAACCCCTTGGAGACCCAGCAGGACGTGGGCGACAACGGCCAGTATCGCGATAAAGGGCGAAACCGAGTGCACGGCTTCGAGCATCACGGGCGGCGGCTCAATCCCGCCTGTACGAAGCCACAACGCACCGTACAGAGCGGCGACAGCCACCAGCGCATCCAGGCCGACGACGACCAGGTTACGTAGCGTGAGACGAAAACTGAGATATCGGCCTGCGGCGTGCATGGAACCCCCGGGGTTGAAGATGCGCGCTCCGAATGTTGGTTCGTAAGGCCGATCCCGTCCGGGTCTTCCTTGCCCCATCGTGTCGCGTGGGCTGTTGAGTTCCTTGATAAACGGTAAACTTACGAAACTAACTGGAATTAAGGGTGTGACACGCGCTCCGTTTGGCGGGGCGGTAGCCCTTTAGGAGTAACCGGAACTCCGCGCAGACAGGTGTTGGGCGCTTTTAGGGCACGGCGGGGTAATCCGAACCACGCAGCCAATGATCCGTTGTTGCCACTGATTGTCCGAGCATCTCGGTCTATGCTTATGCTATGAATGCGCTTTCCGGATCACCTCCCCTGAAAAATGCGATCGAATGCCGCCCATCCGGGCAGGCAATCGGCACAGGCGCACATTCGCTGTCCGCCAGCACCGCTCGGCCTGTGCGAATCTGCTTTCCGTTCGAGGATCGTTCGCGGGAGGTGGGCGGCAGTCACATTTCCGCCGCCGGACTGATCGCGGCGATGGACAAATCCCGCTTCGATCCCACCATCGTGCTGCTTGGCGAACCGGGCATGCTGACGGAATTCTTCCAGTCGGTATCCGTGCCCGTGAAGCGCATCGATATCGGTTCGCGCAATCTCGCCAATCCGGTTTCAGCGTGGAAGGCCGTGTCTCGCGCGGCGCGCCATCTGGCCGACGGGCGCTACGACGTGGTGCACACCAACGAAGGCAAGATGCACGCCGTGTGGGGCATCGCCGCCAAGATGGCCGGCGTGAAGCAGGTATGGCACCATCGCGGCAATCCGGCGGCGCGCGGGCTTACCTTGCTGGCTCCGGCGGTGGCCGAGCGGGTTGTCTCGGTTTCGTCCTATGCCGCGCCGCGCCCGTCGTTCTATTCCGCCGCCGAGCGCTGCACCGTGATCCACAGCCCGTTCGACCTGTCGTTGTGCGACACGGACCGCGCGGCATCCCGCAAGGCGGCAATCGCTTCGCTCGGCGTACCGGAAGATGCGGTGCTGATCGGGTATTTCGGCCATTACAGCGATCGCAAGCGACCGGTTGGCTTCATCGATGCCTTGGCCGCCGCGAGGCGCCGCATGCCCGAACGCGAAATCCACGGGCTGATGTTCGGCGAGGAACATGATGAAGGCATGCTCGCGCGGATGCAAAGCGCGATCGAGCGGCATGGCCTTGGCAAGAACGTTCGCCTGATGGGCTTTCGCAAGCCAATCGCGCCGTGGATTGCGGCGTGCGACGCAACGCTGGTCACCGCGGTCCAGGAACCCTTCGGGCGAACTCTGATCGAAGCCATGCTGCTGGAAACGCCCGTCATCGCAGCAGCGTCCGGCGGCAATCTGGAAGCAATCGAAGACGGGGTTACGGGCCTGCTCGCACCAGCCGACGATCCCGATGCGCTTGCCGATGCGCTGGTTCGCCTTCTTTCACGGCCCGATCTGGCGGAATCGATTGCCACGCACGCCAGGCTCGATGCCCTCGACAAGTTCGGCATCGAAGCACACACCCGTGCCGTCGAGGCGGTTTACGACAGCCTTTCAAGCGGAGCATCGGTCTGATGAAGGTGCTCCACATCATCACCGGCCTCAATGTCGGCGGTGCCGAAAACATGCTGTGCAAGCTGCTGGAAAACGGCAACGCATCCGACCGTAGCGCAGCGGTCCTTTCGCTGCTTGATCCCGGGCCGCTTGCCGAACGGATCCGTGCGATCGGCGTGCCGATCTATACGCTTGGCATGAAGTCGGGTTTGGCGGGACCGATCTCCACGATCCGCCTTGCCCGGATCGTGAATATCGTATCGCCCGACGTGCTTCACGGGTGGATGTATCACGGCAATCTTGCCGCGACGTTCGCGCATTCCACCGTTGCGCGGCGGTTGCCGTTGATCTGGAATGTGCGCCATTCGCTTGCCGATCCGTCGCTGGAAACGCGCCGCACTCGCGCAATCCTGAAAATTAGCGCCGCGATTTCGCGGGCGCCGTCCTCGATCATCTACAACTCCGCGCGCGCGGCAGATCAGCACGAGAAATACGGCTATTCTCCGCACCGACGAGTGGTCATTCCAAACGGCTTCGATTTCGACATCTTCCGGCCGAACATCCAGGCACGCAAGCGCATGGGCGGCGAATTCGCCATCGATCCCGGTGCCACGGTGGTTGGTATCGTCGCGCGCCTGCATCCGATGAAAGCCCACGCAATGCTGGTGAAGGCGGTGGGCCACGCCCGCGCGGCAGGACGGGACCTGCACCTGGTGATGATCGGAGAGGGCATTTCCAGCCCGCCCGCCGAATTGGCAGCCGCCATTGCGGACCATCTGCCCGCCGATCGCGTGACGTTGCTGGGCGCGCGGTCCGATATCGCGGATATCCTGCCCGGTTTCGACATACTGGCGGTGCCTTCCGGCTGGGGCGAAGGTTTCCCGAACGTCATCGGCGAGGCGCTGGCTTGCGAAGTGCCTGTCGTGACTACCGACGTTGGCGACAGCGCGTTGATCGTGGCCGAGAACGGCATAGTCGTGGCGCCCGGCGATGCGGATTCCTTTGCCCAGGCCCTGGTTGAACTGACCGACCTTGGCCCCGAAGGGCGTGCCGCAATGGGCCGGGCCGGACGCAATCGCACACGCGGACTGTACGGTCTGGCAGAGATCGCCGACCGGTACGAACGCCTCTACGAAGCGGTGTCGGGCGACGATGGAACGCCCCGGCGCACCCTCGACGTGCAGGAAGAGCCCGTTAGGATACGATGACATGAAAATCGTCGTGTTCTCGAGCCTTGCCTATTCTCTCATCAACTTTCGCGGGCGGCTTCTGCAATCCATGGTCGATCACGGCCACGAGGTTATCGCCTGCGCACCCGATGAAAACGACGAGGTTCGCGCCGGGCTGAAGGCGATGGGGATCGACTTTCGGACTGTGCACATGGCGCGCGCGGGGCTGAACCCTCTCGACGATCTGAAAACGCTGCGCGCAATGATTGCCCTGCTCCGCCATGAACGGCCGGACGTGGTAATGGCCTATACCCAAAAGCCGATCGTCTATGGCGGGATTGCCACCCGAATTGTCGGGGGAATGCGGTATTACGCGATGTGCAGCGGGCTGGGCCATGCCTTTTCGGGCGAAGGGCCGCGCATCGCGGTGCTCCGCCGGGTGGTCAGCATCCTGTATCGCATGGCGGTGGCAAAGGCGGACGGCGTCTTCGTGTTCAACCGCGATGACCATGACGAAATGCGCAAGCACGGCATCCTTGCGGATGGACAGGTCGCCGTACAGGTGCCGGGTTCAGGCATCGATACCACGCGCTTCGCACAGGAACCTGTCCCTCAAGGTCCGCCGATATTCCTGATGATTGCGCGCCTCCTGCGGGACAAGGGGCCGCAGGAATATGCGCGGGCGGCCGCGATGGTGAAGAAGGATTTCCCCAACGCCCGGTTCCAGCTGTTGGGCCCGTTCGATGCCAATCCCAGCAGCGTCACCGCCGAGGAGCTCGATCGCTGGCAGGAAGAATACGGGATCGAGTATCTGGGTTCCACCACGGACGTGCGCCCCCACCTTGCCGGGTGCACGACCTTTGTGCTGCCGACCTACTACCGCGAAGGCCTGCCCCGCACGATCCTCGAGGCGATGGCAACCGGACGTGCGATCATCACCACCGATACCCCAGGCTGCCGGGAAACCGTGATCGAAGGTCGGAACGGGTATCTGGTCAAGCCGCGCGATGCTGACGATCTGGCGGACGCGATGCGCAAGATGGCCGAGGTGGGCGATCGCGCACAGGTCTTCGGCGAGCGTTCGCGGTCGATCGCGGAAGAACGGTTCGATGTCGAAAAGGTCAACGCCCTCCTGCTTTCGCTGATGCAGCTCGATGACCAGCCTGCCGGCGACAAGGCCGCATCCGCATTACCGGCATCGCTCGATAGCAACGCCGCGCAACACAAGCCTTCGTTCGCGCGCCGCGCCATCGACATGGTGGTTGCCGCCATGGCGCTGGTCCTGCTCGCCCCGTTCCTGGCGATCATCGGTCTGCTGGTGCGGATCAGGATGGGTGGGCCCGTGTTATTCCGGCAAGAACGTGCGGGGTTGGGGACACACCCCTTCGTACTGGTGAAATTCCGTACCATGACCGGCGAATGCGACAGCAATGGCGCTCTCCTGCCTGACACCGACAGGACGACATCGTTCGGCAATTTCCTGCGCCGCTTCCGGATCGACGAACTGCCCGAGTTCTGGAATGTGCTGCGCGGCGAAATGAGCCTGTTCGGGCCGCGCCCGCTGTTGCCCGAAACCATTGCCGATTTCGGGGCCGAGGGGCGCAAGCGTTCTTCGATCCGGCCCGGCCTGACCGGCTGGGCCCAGATTCGCGGCGGTCCGCTGCTGACACAAAAGGACAAACTTGCGCTCGACACGTGGTACGTCGACAATAGGAACTGGCGGGTGGACCTGACTATCCTGCTGAAGACACTGCTGGTCATCCTTCGGGACGACGAAGTGGACGAGATTGCAATCGGGAGGGCCAATGCGGGGTTTAATCGTCGGAGCAGTTGAAGGTACGCGCGTTGCTGCGCGCAAGATCGCTTCGGCCACCGACTGGACGCTCGCAGGGATCATGACGCTTCCGCCCGAAAAGGCGGGGCGGCATTCCGACTATGTCGACCTTTCCGATGTCGCGCGCGAAACCGGCGCCCGCCTGATCCATGCGCAGGACAGCAATTCGGACGATGCCTGCACCGCACTTGCCGAATGCGCGCCGGATTTCACCTTCGTTATCGGGTGGTCGCAAATCTGCCGACCCAACTTTCGCGCTGCGGCGAGAGACAGGGTGATCGGGTATCACCCTGCCCCGCTCCCGCGCCTGCGCGGGCGCGCGGCGCTCCCCTGGACCATACTGCTGGACGAGAAGATCAGCGGATCGACCCTGTTCTGGATCGATGACGGGGTCGATTCCGGAGACATACTGGCGCAGCAGTTCTTCCACGTTGCCCCGCGGGAAACGGCGGCCAGCCTCTACGCAAAGCACATGGATGCCCTCGAGGGCATTCTCGACATGGCCTTGTCCAGCCTTGCAGCCGGCGAAGAACCGCGCACGAAACAGGACGATACCTTCGCGACCTACGCCGCCAAGCGCACTCCGGCAGACGGGTTGATCGATTGGAATTGGTCGGCGGACCGGATCGACCGGCTGGTCCGCGCGGTGGGGCGGCCATATCCCGGCGCCTTCACGACCTTCAAGGACCGTACGATCACGATCTTCGGTTCGAATATCTCCGCGATCCCGAATTTGCACGCCATGCCCGGACAGATCGTGGCGCGCGCAAGCGACGAATTTGCCGTGATGTGCGGCGATGGGCGGGTTCTGACCGTGACCGATTTCACGATCTCCGAAGACCAGCCGCTGCCCCTGCAACATGCCGTCCTGGGAAGGTCCACATGAGCGTTATCCAGTCCACCCGGACCGCCCTCGTTATTGCCCCGCATCCCGATGACGAAGTTCTGGGCTGCGGCGGAACGATCAGTCGGCTGGTCGCTTCGGGTGCAACCGTCGATGTCGCCATCGTGACGCGCGGGATGCCGCCCGCCTATACGCAGGAGCATGTCGATCAGGTGCACGGGGAAGCAAAGGCAGCGCACACCCGCCTTGGTGTCCGTAACACCCACTTCCTCGATTTTCCCGCCGCGCAGCTCGATCAGGTTCCGCAGGCTGAACTAAACCAGGCAGTGCGCGAACTGATGCTGGATGTGCAACCCGACACCATTTTCGTGCCGTTTGTCGGCGATATCCATGTCGACCACAAGCTGGTGTTCGGCGCGGCCATGGTCGCCTCAAGACCGGCGGGCGGGTTCCGTCCCGACCGCATACTGGCCTACGAAACCCTGTCCGAAACCAATTGGTCGGCGCCGTATCTGTCGGAACCGTTCGTACCCAATGTTTTTGTGAACATCGAAGACCATATCGACAGCAAGATCGAAGCGTTCGAAGCGTTCGCATCGCAGTGCCGCCCCTTCCCCAACGAGCGGTCGACGCAGGCCCTTCGGGCCCTGGCATCGGTCAGGGGCGCGTGCGTGCATGTGCCCGCCGCAGAGGCTTTCGTCCTTGTCAGGGACATCGCGGGTTGATGAAATCAGCCGCGAGTTCCGACCGGTCGCTGACGGTTCTGATCAGTTCGGCAGGCAGAAGGGGCGAACTGCTCCAATGCTTCCGCCGGTCAGCCGAAGATATCGGCGTCGATCTCCGCCTGCTTGCCTGCGATCTTGATCCGGAGTGGAGCGCCGCCTGCCATCTGGCCGACCGCGCCTTTGCCGTGCCCCGTGCCGACGACCCCACTTATGTCGATAGCCTTCTCGAAATTTGCGCGCGCGAAGGGGTCGATTTGCTCGTCCCCGCAATCGACACCGAACTGATCGCGCTTAGCCAAGCGCACAGCCAATTTGCCGAACAGGGAACCCGGGTCAGCGTTAGCGAACCCGGCTTCGTCCAGATGGCCCGCGACAAGGAAGTGACGGCGCGGGCGCTGGCCGAACACGGCATCCCGACCCCTGCCACCTACACCCTCGAAGAAGTCGCCGGCGCCCCCGATGGCTTCGAATGGCCGATGATGGCAAAACCCAACCACGGCAGCGCCGGGCGGCTGATCTCCATCATCGAACGGCCGCAGGATCTCCCTGTCGATCCGCCCGAACCGCTGATCCTTCAGGAATTGCTGGTCGGTCCCGAATACACGATCAACATGTTCTTTGATCGGCAGGGCCGAGCTGCCACCGTCATCCCTCACCGCCGCGTGGGCATTCGCGCCGGAGAGGTCGAAAAGGGTGTAACCGAAAGGCGTGCGGATATCTGCCGGATCGGCTGGAAGCTGGCGGAAGCCTTTACCGGCGTTCGCGGCGTCATATGTTTTCAGGCCATCGTCACGGACCGCGGCCCTTATGTCTTTGAAATCAACGCCCGGTTCGGCGGCGGTTATCCGCTGGCCCATGCTGCGGGCGGGGAATTTGCGCGCTGGCTGATGCAGGAGGCGCTGGGTTGGCCCTGCGAAGCCAACGACGATTGGCAGGAAGGCGTGCGGATGATGCGTTATGATGCTGCCGTCTTCCTCCCCAGCTGAGGATCGAGAGCCGTGTTGCCCCCTTGCGTGTTCGTGTTCGACCTCGACGACACCCTCTATTTGGAGCGGGATTACGCGCTGAGCGGATTTGCTGCTGTCGGCGATTGGGCACGGGCGGAACTGCGGATCGCGGATTTCAGCGAAAGGGCGGGCCGATTGTTTGCATCCGGCCAGCGCACGCGCATTTTCGACGCGGTGCTCACCCAGGTGGGCCTTGCGCCAGACCTTGAACGTGTCGGGAAAATGGTCGAAGTCTTTCGCAACCACCGCCCCGCCCTTTCCCTGTTGCCCGACGTTGAACGGTTCCTGGGGCGTTGTAACGCGGCAACCCGCCTGGGCCTGATAACCGACGGATACGAAGCAGCGCAGCGCAACAAGGTCGAGGCGCTCGATCTGGCGGGCAGAGGGTTCGATCCGATCGTGATAACCGACGTGTGGGGCCGGGAATTCTGGAAACCCCATGCCCGTCCCTATCGAACGGTCGCCGAACGTCATGCGGACGCGCGCAGCCAGTTCGTCTACATCGCGGATAACCCGGCGAAGGATTTCATCACCCCAAAGGCAATGGGATGGGTAACGATCCAGGCCGAACGCGAAGGCGGCATCCATTCACCGGAACCGCCGTCCCCCGCCCATGCGGCCCATGCCCGGATTCGAACGCTCGACGAACTCGACGAGGCGGTTGCGCGATCGCTGCCCCTGGTCGGATTGACCTGAAGGAATGCGCATCGCCTTCATCCTCGCCGGTATGGGCGCAGGCGGTGCCGAACGTGTCGTCTCCGTGCTGGCGGCAGAACTGATCGAGCGCGGGCACGACATTACTGTCGTCGCCTTCGATGCGCCGGAAGATCGCGTGTATCATCCGCTGCCTGCGGAAGTCCGGCTGATCCGACTTGGCGTTGCGAAGGGTGGTGGCCGCTTGATGCGGGGTATCGGCGCGTCGATCCGGCGGACTGTTCGCCTGAGAAGTTTCCTGAAACAGGACCGGCCCGATGTCGTCCTGTCTTTCCTGACCAAGGTCAACGTCCTCACATTGCTGGCGTCGCGCGGGCTCGATCTCAAGGTCGTCATTTCCGAGCGTAACAATCCCGCCGAACAGGGAGCGCATCCCGCCTGGTCGTGGGCGTGGAAAAAGCTCGCCCCTTGCGCTGCGACGGTCGTCCTCCAGACCGAAGCGATAAAAAGCATCTACCCCCCAGCCATCGCCAGAAAGGCAGTGGTGATTCCCAATCCGGTTGAAGTCCCGCAGGAATTACGCGCCAGACCGGACAGCAAGGTGGTGGTTGGTGTTGGCCGGCTCACCCATCAAAAGGGCTTCGACCGCCTGATCGACGCTTTTGCCCGGGTGGCGGACGATCACCCTTCGTGGCGGTTGATCATCTGGGGCGAAGGACCGCTGCGGCAGCAATTGGAACGCCAGGCTTCCCGAACGGGGCTGGCTGACCGGATAACCTTTCCAGGCGTGAGCGACCGGCCCGCAGGCTGGATCGAAGACACCGGCATCTATGTATTAAGCTCGCGCTATGAAGGCTTCCCAAACGCCCTGCTCGAAGCGATGCAGGGCGGATTGCCCGTCATCGCCTTCGACTGCCCATACGGGCCAGCGGACATCGTAACCGACCACCGCGACGGATTGCTGGTGCCTGAAGGCGATGTCGACTTGCTGGGACAGGCCATCGGGAAACTGATGGCGAACCGCGAAATCTCGACCCGGTTTGCCGCGTCCGCAAGGGAGAAAGCGGCGCACTATGCCCCTTCGCAAATTGTCTCAAAATGGGAATGCGTAATGTCCCGCCTTTACACCAAAGGCTGATATGCCTATGATTGCGCAACAAATCAGAAGTTTAATATCTGATACGAACAAAAAATTTCCGAGGACGCAGGAGAGAAGGGGTCGCGCCAAACTATTGCGAGGTAGTCTGTATCAAAGTTACGATCGGTTTTCCCGGGAGTAGTGGACGAGCATGGTTACCCCAACAGATCGGAGTGACTCTAAATGCAACTCGATTGTCGTGTCTCTGTCATCATGGAGAACGAGCTGGTTCGTGAAGGTATGCGTCGCATCCTGACGGACAAGGGCTTGAACATTTGCTGCGCGGTCCGGTCCCCACGTGACCTCCCGTGCGCATCCGAAAAAATCCCGAACGAAAAGCCGCATGTCATCTTGTGCTCCACCGCGGGCGGTAGCGAGATGATCAGCACGATTATCGACGTTCACGAACGTCAGCCCGACGCCAAGATCGTCGCGCTGGTCGAACAGTTCAATCTGGAAAACCTGTCGGCAGCGTTCGTTCAGGGCGTTGACGGTTATGTCGTGAACGACATCGGCGTTCAGCCCCTCATGGGCGTGCTCCAGATGGTGTCAGCCGGAGAGAAGGTGTTCCCTTCCGAAATGGCGCAGATGCTCACCTCGCCCAATTGGCAGCTTCCCGACAGCGATTGGAACATTGACAGCGACACCAACCTGTCCACTCGCGAAATCGAGATCTTGCGCTGCCTGATGGAAGGTGACTGCAACAAGGTCATCGCGCGCAAGCTCGACATTACCGAATCCACCGTGAAAGTTCATGTGAAGGCCGTGCTGCGCAAGCTGGGCGTATCGAACCGCACCCAGGCCGCTGTCTGGGCCATCACTCGGCGGGTCGGGCAGGAGGAACCGGCTGGTCCGACCGCTGCTGATCTTGTGCCTCACGCCGCAGAGCCCGTGAATAAAGCAGTACAATTGCGGGTAGCATGATCGCGTTTGCGACCAGGTGGGCGATGCTCGCCCCCGCAATACCGAACCTGGGGACCGCCACGACGATCGTCGCGTAGAACACGCTGACGGAAAGCGCGGTTGCCATCAGTATGCGGGTCTGCAGCCCCATGTTCGCCAGGGCTGGGCGCAGGGCGCTCCCGCACAATAGCGCCAGCGTGGCGAGCGAATGGATTATGAGCGGTACCGTCGCGTCGAGATAATCGCGGCCTGCAATCAACAGCACCACGGGTTCGGCCAGGAACACCAGCATCACCGAACACGCAAGGGCGCCGGCCAGTGTCATCGCTTCGATCTGCCGCACCAGTTTCTTGAAGGGTTCGATATCGCGCCGCGCCCAAAGCCGCGCCAGGTGAGGGAAGGAAACCTGCTGCAAGGTTCCGCCCGCCTTCTGCAGCGCGTAGCCGAGTTTGCGGGCAATCTGGTAGATACCGGCCGCTGCCGGACCGAGAAAGGCGCCCACGGCGAGCACATCCACTTCCTGCGTGCTCTTGCGCAGCAGTATCGTGAAGTTGGACGATACGATCATGCCCAACATACCGGGGTTCTCTCCAGCAACACCCTTGAGCGGTTCGCCCAGAAAACCCGTGTAGCCTTCTGATCGCAAGACGAAATACGCGACCACGCTGAGCAGTATGCGCTGCGCAACCAACACGAAAACGATGATTGCCAGATAGGTCCACGCCGTCGCCCCGAGGAAAAAGGCCAGCGCCAGCAGCGCAAGACGCAGGACCGCGGCAATCGGATCGAGCCAGGCGATCAGCGCAAACTTGTCGAAAATACGCAGGATACCCAGCGGGGTGGATCCGATGCCGAAGACAAGCGCAATCGCATAGAACTGCATCATGGCCACGCCCTCGCCGGAAAGGCCGAGCAGCGAGGCGGCAATGCTGGCGGTCAACAGGCAGACCACTGCGGACATCGCGGAAAGCCCGATATCGAGCGCAAAACCGAATTTGATCAACCTGAGAAAGCGGGACCGATCCCCTTGTTCGAGCGCGATCGCCCCGTAGCGTATGAATGTCTGCCAGGTTTCCAGCTTGATCAGCTGGTTGAGCATCTTGCCGTAGGATTCGACCAACACGATAAGGCCGAGGCCCGCCGGCCCGAGCGCGCGGGCAAGAATGCCCATGCTGACAACACCCAGCAGAAGCGCCACGGCGTTGCCCGAAAGCAGATGCGCGACGTTCTTGAGCACCGTCGGCAGGAACCGATCCCCGCTGATCAGTGCCGCTTTCCTGCGAATTGCGGTGGTGGCGCGGGCGAAGACGATTGCGGTGGGTCCTGATCCTGACGGTGCAGCCGGACCAATCGCCCCTGCTCTCGCCAGTTTACGAGGTTGCCCCGGCACTAGATACTGCGAACCTGCCCAAGGCTTCTAATCCATTGGAGGTAGTACCTTCATGGCCTTCGCTGTGGCGCATTAGCCAGCGCCCGCACCGGCGATTTCCTCTATGCTTGCCGCTTATGCTGGGCCCACCCGCACTGTATCATGCGCCCACGGCAAACCGCTGTTCGAAGGACATAAAATGAATGTCGTTAAATCCGGCAATGGCGAAGGTTTCCTGACGCCGGCGCTGCCAGGACCCGTTGATTACCAGGACGAAGTCGGCAGTCCGCATGGCCTGCTTTCGGTTCTGCGGCGGCGACTGCGTTTGATCCTGGCGGTCGTATTCGCGGTGATGGCCGTGACATCGTTGTGGCTGTGGTTCGCAACGCCGATCTATTCGGCGACAGCGGTGATGGAACTGGACGCCGCTGTTGGCGCAGGCGGCAGCACCGATCCCAACCGGCCTCCCCCCGTGAGCGAGCTGGAACAGCAGGAAGATTATTCCGCTCGCGTACAGATGGAAGCGCTCAAGTCACGCCCCGTTGCACGCAAGGTCATTGCCGATCTTGGCCTGCTCGGGGTCGAGGAATTCAACGGCGGGGTCGAACCGGTTGCCGACTTGCGGCCCGAAGGTTCGTCCGCCACGCAAGATGACCTATCCACCGCTATGGTCGACGGCGAAGATACCACCAGCGACCCGCGCCTCGCGGGCGTTCCGGCTGAAACGATCGAAGCGGCCATCGACAGCTTGCTGTCCGCCATTTCGGTAGAACAGGCCGGAAACTCGAACTTCATCGTCATCACTGCAAAATCGGAAAACCCGCAGCGGGCCATGGATATCGCGAATGCGATCGTGGACAGTTACACCGAGAACCGCACGGCGGAGATCGCCGAACTCAACAGCCGGCTACTGGCAGACCTGGGCGAGCGCACCGAGGAGTTGAGCGATCGTCTCAAGGGCGCGGAATACAAGGTGGCGGAGTTCAAGCGCCGCAACGGAATCGATTCGAGCTTCGCCGAAGCCGCAGGCGCGGCAGAGATACAGGGCGCCGCAGCGGCGATTTCATCGGCGCGCGGCGAAAGCGCCATGGCATCGGCGGCAGCGGCGCGTCAGCGCGCAGCCGGAGCTGCGAGATCGCCCCTGCTCGATAACCTGAGAAACCGCGAATCCGCGCTCGAGAGCCAGCTTGCGAACCTTTCCACCCAATACGGCGCACGCCATCCTGACGTCATGAGGGTCACGGCCGAACTGCGCGAGGTGAAGCAGGCTGTTGCTGCCGAAGCCGCCCGCGCATCGGCTGCTGTGGAAAGCGAACGCGCCGGTGCCAACGCCCGCGCCGGGCAGATCGCCTCCGACCTTGGCGGCCTGCGCGCACGCGCGCGCCGACAGGACATGGCCAATCCGGAACTCGCCGCTCTCGAACGGGAGGTGCAGACATCCAACAGCCTTTACCTCAGCATGCTGGAACGCGTGACCGAGCTACAGCTTCGCAGCGACAATCCCCGCCCCGAAGCGATCCCCGTCTCGACCGCGTTGCTGCCGGACAGCCCCAGCTTTCCCAAGCCCCGCCAAACGCTGGCCGTGGCCATGGCAGCGGCCGTGATCCTTGGTGTCTTCCTGGCGATGGTCATGGAATCCTTCGACAACCGCATCCGCAGCGGGGATCAGATCAGGCGCATCACATCGCTGCCTACTTTCGCGATGATCCCGCAGAAGGGCACCATTCCCAACGAGATGGAAGGCCCCGAAGACGCTGGGAACACCCCGCGATCGATCTTCGCCGAGGCGTTCCGTGACGGATTCCTCGAAATCGTTTCACGCGTGAACGGGGAAAACAGCCGTGTAATCATGGTCACTTCGGCTCTTCCCGGCGAGGGCAAGTCGACCGTTTCTCTCGGCGTGGCGCTGTCGGCCCTCGGTCAGGGAATGCGCGCCATTGTCCTCGATTTCGATTTCCGGCGCCGCGGTCTGACCAAGATGCTCGGCCTCGAAGATCACCCGCAGGGCCTCGACACCTATCTCAAGGGCCAGACCGATCTCGACGGGGCAATCTCGAACTCGGCCCGAATTCCCCAACTTGCCAGTATGACCGTCACGGGCATGCCGGATAATCCCGCTTCCATGTTCGATACGAACAAGCTGCTCGAACTCTTTGCGCAATTGCGGGCCCGATATGATTTCATCGTGATCGATACGCCCCCGGTCATGGCCCTTCGCGACGCCAAGGTTCTTGCAGCCTACGCGGACGGCTCGGTCATGACCGCGCGCTGGGGCAAGAGCTCGCCCGACACGCTCAAATCCGTGATGCAGGTTCTGGGCAACAATCTGATCGGCGCAGTCATTACACGCGTGAATTATGCCAAGCATGCACGGTTCGCATATGGCGATGCCCTGCAATATTATTCCAAGTATTCCTACTATTACGATGACGATTTCGAAGAACGAACGTTTATTCAACGGGTTATCGACAGTATCCGAAGGAAATTCCGGCCCGCCTGATTTCGTCGGGATTCTGGAAATTGCGCTTTTTGACGCGGATCAATCTCCGAACCCGGCTGTTAAACTTGTTCCCCGCAGTTTCGACAAGACGAAGCATAAACGTGCCGAGCGGTGGGCCGCGCGGGTGGGCGATGATTTCGGCCTGCGTTATCTTGAGCGTGATTACTCAAATTGAGGTCTATCGTGCGCGCGAACAGCAGAACCGGATGGTTTCGAGGTGGCTGGGCATTGGCCCTTTGCGGATTGCTTGCCGCGTGCGGCGGCGGCGGATCGTCAACCAGCCAGGCAACGCCGACACCAACGCCAACCGCTACACCCACGCCAACGCCCTCGCCGCCACCAACGGGTGGCACCGGTGCCGCCTTCGCCAATCCCGATGATGGGAATATTCCCGATGCGACCAAGCACCCCATCGCCTTCCCCACGGCGATCGGTTTCGGCCGTAACGCCCGCGTTCGTGCGTCGAATGCGGTCGTGTACAAGATCAACTCGCTCGAGGATTCCGCCAGTCCCGGCGATGGCAAGATCACCTATCGCGAATGCGCGCTCGCGCTGCAGGTAACGGCCCCGTACGCCATTCCCGCAGGCAGGCCCCGCTATTGCGTGTTCGACGTGGCCGGCGCGATCGTGATGCAATCGCCGGCCAATATCACCACGCCGCGAATTTACATTGCCGGCCAGACATCACCCGGCGGGATCGAATTCAGGCTCGGTGCGAATTACGATCCGGTCAGTTCGCTGATCGATACGCGCGGGGGCGGCGATCACATGATCCTGCGCCACGTTCGCGCGCGGTTGGGGGAACACCCGGACCGCATATCTACCAATGGCGATCCGATAAGGCTCAACGATACGAGCCACCAGATCATCGATCACGTATCCTCGATGTTCGGCACCGACGAGAGCCTCAACCCCAATTGCCGCGATTGCACCATTCAATGGTCGATCATCGGACCCAACATCTGCTTCAACGCCGGCCACACATCGTCGGCCCACTGCAAGACCTTCTTCGTCAATCCCGGCAACAACATCACGATTGCCCACAACATCTCGCAGCACGGGCAATTCCGCGGCATCAATCTGGGCCTCGGGATCAAGCCGCGCGTAGTCGGGACTTTCGGGCAGGCGGACGTGTTCAACAACGTCGTCTATCACTTCACCGACGAAACAGGTGTGCTGTCGAACCAGAATGGCAGCGCCTATGTGAACTACATGGCCAATGTCGCCTTCCGCGGACCCAACGACAAGCCAGCGGGGAACTATCTGGCGGCATTTTTCGCCCGCGACACGGTCGATCCCTATGGCTTCAGCGTTTTCATGAGCGACAACGTGACGCAGCGCACACGGGTCTCGGGCCAATTTGGGCAGACGGTGTCCGATCCCCAGAGAAACTCCGCCGGCTTCCCAACCGCCGCCGATGCGGACAACGCGTGCGGCGTCAACGCGCAAGGGTCCGCCAACTGCGCGGTAAAGGGTTTCGACGTTATCCAGTCGCTCAACTACACGGCCGCGCCGGGTGTAAACGGCCGCCAGTTCGAAGCGTGGCACCTGACAGGCCCGGCTCAGGCGATGCGCGATGCCCTGGCCTTTGCCGGAGCGGATCTGTGCCGTGACGGGTCCTGCCGTGACAATGTTGACCGGATGTACGTGGACGATCTGCGGACGTGCGACCGCGCGCCTTTCCTGTTTGACAGTGGCTTTCCATCGACGGTCGCGCAAGCTGGCGGGTTTGCCGCCATTTCGTCCACCGGTGCCGCCAAACAGGACAGCGACAACGACGGGATGCCCGACGAATGGGAAAACCGCTTCACCAACACCAACGCCAACGTCTGGGATGCAAACGAGGACGCAGACGGTGACGGTTACCCGAATATCGAGGAGTATCTGAACTTTCTGGCGCAGGATCACCTTCGCTATGGGAGCAGCTTCATAGGGTCCGGCACAGGCGCGTTGCCCGCGTATAATTGCGGGCGCGCCATGTTCTAGCCAACCACGAACCGGGGGCGAATGGGATCTCCCCCCGGTTGTCACCCACGGGTCAAGCGACCATAAGAACCGCGGCCCAAGGGGAGAGTGGAATGCGTTTTGCGACAACAGCGGCGGTTTTGGCATTGGGTCTGGTTTCCGTGCCCGCCCAGCCGCAGGACGCAGCGATCCCGATCGACGAACAGATCGGCGCGGGCGGACGGCCAATTGGCGCACAATGGTCCCGCAGTCCGGTTGTCGCCGGACGCGGCATGGCCGCAACGGCCCACCCACTGGCAACCCAGATCGCCCTCGATATCCTGAAAGCTGGCGGCAGCGCGGTTGACGCAGCGATCGCCGCAAACGCCGCGCTCGGCCTGATGGAGCCGACCGGCAACGGGATCGGGGGGGATCTTTTCGCGATCATCTACGATCCGAACACGGGCAAGCTTCACGGCATCAACGGTTCGGGAAGATCACCGCGCAACCAGACACTCGACCAACTCGTCGCCAAGCTTGGAAGCGCCTCGGAAATTCCGCCGGTCGGTGCCTTGCCGGTCACCATTCCCGGCACCGTCGACGCCTGGTTTGCAATGCATGAACGCTTCGGCAAACTGCCGATGCGCGAGGTTCTGGCACCGACCGTGAGCTACGCACGCGACGGGCATCCCGTTGCGCCGGTAATATCGATGTATCTCGCCCGGAATTTACGCTCGTTCGAGCAAAGGTCGAAGGCTGGCGAGTTCGATTTCACCAACGCCCGCGCCACCTGGTTCGCCGATGGGGAAGCGCCGCAGGTCGGGGAAATCTTCCGCAATCCCGATCTCGCGAACACGCTCGAGACCATCGGCAAAGACGGCCGCGACGCTTTCTACAAGGGCGATCTTGCGCGGGTCATGGTCGATTACCTGCAACAGCAGGGTTCGGCCTTTACCCTTGATGATTTCGCCGCGCATTCGAGCGATTGGGTGGAGCCGGCCTGCACACTGTATCGCCGCGGGTACGAGCTTTGCGAACTGCCGCCCAACAGCCAGGGCTTCGCGGCCTTGCAGATGGTCAACATCCTCAAGAACATCGACCTGAGCCAGTGGGACCGCGGCAGCCCCGAGGTCATCCATTACATAACCGAGGCAAAGCGGCTCGCCTATGCCGATGTCGCGCGTTTTTATGCCGATCCCGACTTCGCGCCGGTCCCGATGGAACTCCTCGACGATGCCTACGGGGCCGCGCGTTTCGCCCTGATCGATCCCGATCGCGCCACACCCGAATTCGGTCCCGGCGAACCCAAGCTGGAAGGCGAAGGCGACACCACCTACCTCACCGTCGCCGACAGGAACGGGATGATGGTGAGCCTGATCCAGTCAAACTACCGCGGCATGGGCGGGGGATTGGTCCCCGACGGACTCGGTTTCATGTTCCAGGATCGGGGCGAACTCTATAGCCTCGATCCGGCGCATCCCAACGCCTATCAGCCGGGCAAACGCCCCTTCCAGACGATCATTCCGGCCTTCGTGAAGCGCGATGGCAAGCCATGGATGACCCTTGGCCTGATGGGCGGCGGCATGCAGCCGCAGGGCCATGTCCAGGTGCTGATCAACCTGGTCGATTACGGGATGAACCTCCAGGAAGCAGGCGATGCTGCCCGGATCAACCATGATGGCGGCCGCCAGCCGACCGAGGGCCTGGCCGGGCCTTCCGCCGATCCGCTGGGCACGCTTTACGTCGAACCCGGCATTCCCGCGGCGACAGTCGAACGGCTGCGCGAAATGGGCCACAAGGTCGAAATCGTCGACGATGGCATCATGTTCGGTGGCTATCAGGCCATCGCCCGCGATCCTGAAACGGGGGTCTACACCGGGGCAACCGAAATGCGGAAGGACGGGCAGGCAAGCGGGTATTGACCCGCACCGGTGCGACTGCGGCCTTGATCCGCGCTGCGTGCGCTGGCCTTACCAGACCTGGGCGCCGGTCTTGGTGTCACACCCGAAAGCAGCAAACTGCGCCTTGCTGGCGCGGCCATCTGCCAGTGCCTTTATCCGGCGATCCCTTCCGTAAATGTCGTCCAGAATGGCGATCCCGCCCTTCCCGTCATCGACAGCGGTGAAATACGCGACGTAGAGCGGTAGCGGCTTGGCCAGATCGATCCGCGTCGTTTCTGCGCTGGCCACGATCCGTTCGACCTCTTCCCTCGTCCTGACGCCTTCGAGCAGCGTCGCTGCGTAGTCGAGGGCTTCGCCGGTTCGGATGCAGCCATGGCTGAAGGCCCGCACGTCTTCCTCGAACAGGGTCTTGTTGGGTGTGTCATGCATGAACACCGAAAAAGGGTTGGGCATGACCAGCTTCATCTGGCCCAAAGCGTTGTTCGGACCAGGCCGTTGGCGATACCGGCCCCCGCTCCAGACATAGCCCCGCGACCTGGCGAGCGACGGGTTCCGCCTTACCAACGCGCCGACACTTTCCCTCACGATGCTCGCCGGGATTTCCCACCAGGGGTTGAGTATGACGCCTTCGATCCTCGTATCGAAGACAGGCGTCGGCGTGGAAGTTTTGCCGACGATCACACGCCAGGTTCCGGCCTGCACGCCGCCGCGCCACAGATAAGCCTCAAACCGGGCCGCGTTGACAAGGACGTAGTCGTCCCCGAGCGATCGCGGCAGCCAGCGCCAGCGTTCCATGTTTCGGGCGATCACACCCCGCCGCTGTTCGTCTGCTTCCCGCCCGTACGCAGCGCGCAAAGCCGAATAGTCGGCATGAGCGGGCCGCTGCATGGCGAAGAACGTGTCGAGCGCCCCGCCGGAAAGGGCACCGTCCAGCATCCGGCCAAGGCTGTCCTCATCGTCGGTATCGCGGATATTCCACCCCTGACGCTCGGCGCTGCTGGCCCTTCCTTTCAAGTGCATTTTTGCAAGCCGCAGGGCAATTTTGCGCGCCTCGGCAGAAATTTTTTCCGCATCGCCGCCGGCCAATGCCCGATCCAGTTCGGTTGTCGGGATATGCGGGAGCGCGTCTTGCGGGGCGGCTGCAACCCACTGTTTGAGCTTCGAGACATCGGCTGACGACCATGCCGGCGAGGCGTCCTGCGCCGCAACAGGCGACCATGCGAACACCAGGACCGCCATCGCCAGAACCGCTATTCCCAGACTGCGCACCGGATCACCTCATCTTGCCTCGATCAATCCTGCCACCACATTTCATGAATGTTACCCATGGATCGCATCATGACAATCAGCAGACGTCAATTTGTTGGCGGCGGAGTGTGCGTGGCGGCCGGCTTCATCGCGCCGGGCGCTGCGGTTGCCCCGCCAACGCTCACCCCCGCCACCCCCGTTCCCCCGCCAAAGGCACCCCCGCAGCACCTGCCCCCGGCTGCATCGCAGGCTCTCGATGCGATGGCGCGTCACCAGTCGCGCCTTGTCCACCGCGACCGGATCGCGGTTGCCGATTATGGCGTCCATTCGGGCGAAACGCGCTTCCATCTCCTCAACGTGGAGCAGGGCCGCATAGAGGCGTCGTATCTGGTGTCGCACGGCAGGGGATCGGACCCGGCGAACACGGGTTTCGTCGAACGCTTTTCCAATCGCCCCGGGTCGAACGCATCGTCAGCCGGGAGTTTTCTCACCGGGGACACCTATCATGGCAAGCATGGCCGATCGCGCCGCCTGCATGGTCTGGACCCGGAAAACGACCTCGCCTTCGAGCGGGCGATCGTCATCCACGGCGCCGACTATGTCGAGCGTTCGATGGCACAAATGCAGGGCCGCGTGGGAAGAAGTCTGGGGTGCTTCGCGTTCGAGCAAAGCAAAATCGGCGAAATACTGGATCGCCTCGGCCCTGGCCGCCTCCTGTTCTCCACGAAATAACCGCGCACCGGTCGACCGCGCGCGGCCAAGCTGCCGACGAAGATGCGTGGCCAGAAGCCCTGATGTGAGCTGGCTGGTTCCAACAGAAGTCGGGTCCGCGCCAGACTAACCCCCGCAAATGAGGCACCAGGTTTGCGCTCGCGCCGTGTCGATGCGAGAAGCGGCCAAGCGTTTGAGGGGGAACGGATGCCAGACACACAGGAATTGCCGCGCACCATCGGGTTTCTTGGCACCGCCCTCTTCCCGATCAACGGCATGATAGGTGCAGGGATATTTGCCCTGCCCGCCATCATGGTTGCGGCGGTCGGCAATTTTGCACCATGGATGATGCTGTTCGGCGCGTTGCTGATCCTGCCGCTGACGTTCGTGTTCTCCACGCTCGCAACCCGGTTTGACAGGCACGGCGGGCCGGTCCTCTACGCTCACGCCGCCTTCGGACCGTTTGCGGGCTTTCAGGCCGGTTGGTCCCGCTATGCATCGGGGGTGGTGGCCGTGGCGGCGAATACCCAGGTGGCCGTCGCCTATCTCGGCGTGCTGTTTCCGGTGCTCAACGAACCGGCAGTAAAGGCGAGCGCTGTGGTCGGCTTCATCGTCTTCACGACAATTGTGAACCTGGTGGGCATGCGCGCGTCAGTGAAAACGCTGGGCGTCATGACCGCGATCAAGATCCTGCCGCTGATTGGACTGGTCGTAATCGGGCTGGCCACCCACGATCCGGCCGTAGGCTTCAGCCTGCCCCAATTCAGCGAATTGGAGAGCGTGGTTCTGCTGACATTCTATGCCTACATGGCTTTTGAGAACGGGACCTTTGCCGCTGGCGAATTGCGCAATCCAAAACGCGATGTGCCGCTCGCGCTGATGACGACACTGGCTGCAGTCGCGCTGCTCTACATGGCGGTGATCTGGGCGTACCTGGCGATTTCCCCGACAGTCGATGGAAACGAAAGCGCGCTGTCGGCCGCCGCCGGAGAGTTGATGGGACAAGCCGGAATAGTGGCCATTTCGGTAGCGGCTGCCTTCTCTATCGGCGCCAATACGCTGAGTGGCGGCATCGTAACGCCGCGCATGACATTCGGTATGGCCGAACAGGGTACCTTGCCCCGCGCTTTCTCACATATCTCGAAGCGGTTCCAAACGCCCGATGTCTCGATCCTGTTCTATGGCGCTGCGGCGATCCTGTTCAGCCTGTGGGCAGGCTTCGCCACGCTGGCGATTGCCAGCACATTGTCGAGGCTCGTGATGTATCTTCTGTCAGCCCTGGCGTTGCCCGTGCTGGAGAACAGGGACGAACACCCGGCACCGCGGTGGCATCTTGCCGTCGCCTTGCTCGCGGCAATTTCGACTTTCTGGGTTGCCAGCCAGGCCAGCGCAGAAGCCTACAAGATGCTCGGCCTGATACTGGTGGTGGGCACGGGGCTCTACTTCCTCGCCGTGCGCGCAAACCGGCCGGTGCAATGAAGCGCAAGGCGCAAGCGGGCTTCGCGCGCCCCACGCCAACCCGCTCACCGGGATAACGCACCGAACCGTTGCAGATTGCCTGAAAATCGCGAAAGCTTGCGTCTCATACCGGGCCGCAACGAGGAGCCTGACCGATGAGCCGATTGCACCTTCACGACGAAACCCACGCTGTCGCGCGCATCGGATGGCTGCGGGCCGCCGTGATGGGCGCGAACGACGGGATCGTTTCGACCGCCAGCCTGATAGTTGGCGTGGCATCCGCCGACGCCAGCCGTTCCGGCGTTCTGGTGGCCGGCGTTGCGGCCCTCATCGCCGGGGCCATGTCCATGGCAGCGGGGGAATACGTCTCCGTCAGTTCGCAAGCTGACACGGAGAAAGCCGATCTCGCCCGGGAGAAGCAGGAACTGGAAACCCTCCCCGATGCGGAACGAGAAGAACTCGCCAAAATCTATGAGGAACGCGGGGTCAACCGCGAGACGGCGTTGCAGGTTGCCGACCAGATGATGGCCCACGATGCGTTGGCCACCCACGCCAGGGACGAGCTGGGAATTTCCGCTCATACGACAGCAAGACCGCTCCAGGCTGCTCTGGCCTCCGCGCTGACGTTCACCGTTGGCGCCGCAGCCCCCTTGAGCATCGTGCCGTTCGTGGACACAGCGTTGCTGGTTCCGGCGGTCGGGGTGATTTCCTTGATCTGCCTTGCAATACTGGGCGCGCTCGGCGCACGTGCCGGTGGTGCGCCACTGATACCATCGGTCCTCCGCGTCACGTTCTGGGGCGTTCTGGCCATGGCGCTGACGGCAGCGGTGGGCCAACTCTTCGGTGCAGCGGTGGCCTGACGAGGACGGGTTCACTAAACGAGGTCGGGGGCAGGTTTTGCCCCCGACACCTAGAAGAACATCTGACCGGAGAGGGCCGTGAGGGATAGGCGGCTCTCGTCTTTGGCCACCACCTGCAAAAAGCTCGATGATCATGAGCGCCGTGATGATCGGAAAGCCGGGCTCCTGCGCCTTTCGGAACACAAATGCCGGCGGCGCAGAGGCGAATTTCTCACCCCACGCCTTCGGCACCTCGGGTTACTTTACGCTTTCCATTTCAAGCACCTTGCCCGCCCATTCCGGGGCTTCGGCAGCGTCCGCCAGTATCCGCGCAACATCGCCGCGGGCAGCTTCGCCCTCTGGATCGGCATTCTCGCCGAGCCTGACGTCGCCAGTGCCGTCATCGTCTGTCAGAGCGACCGGACGCAGGATTGCGTATTCCAGATCGGTAGCCATCAGATGCTCGTCCGCCGCGTGCTTGGCCTCGAGGTAGTGGGCAAGATCGCTTTGCGGATCCGGGTCACCCGCGCCGATGCTGCTGAGCATGACAAATCGCCGCACTCCGCTGCTGACCGACAGATCGACCAATGCCTTCGCACCGTCGCGGTCAACCTTGTCGGTCATTTCGGGGGACGTATCCCCGCCCGAACCAGCGGCGAACACGACGACTTCGCACCCTTGCGTCACATCGTCATCGAGGTCCGTCAGATCGCCCCGACGCTGTTCGACACCTTCGGGCAAGCCGCTAGTATCGGAACTTTCGCGCACCATCGCGATCGGGGAATGCCCCCGGGTCTGCAATTCGCGCACGAGCCTGAGGCCGGTCTTACCGGTCGAACCGGCGATAAGTATCTTCATGGGGAAATCTCCAGAAATTCAGTGCCTTTGAGGGGATAAGGGTCGAACTCAGGGAAGGAAGATCGCCTTGGCGTTCACAAATTCCTTCATCCCGAAGCCACCATGTTCCCGGCCATATCCGGAATTCTTCACGCCGCCGAAAGGCATGTTCGGATCGGCAGCGCCAAACGAATTTATGCGGATCATGCCGGTATCGAAATGGTCACGGGCCAGGCGAATGGCCTTGTCCTCATCCCTGGTGAAAATACCGCCGCCGAGGCCGTAGCGGCTGTCGTTCGCGATCTTCATCGCATCCTCGTCATCCTTGGCCCGAATGATGGAAGCCACAGGGCCGAACAACTCGTCGTCATAGGCTGGCGTGCCAGGCTTGCAGTCTGCCAGAACCGTGGCCGGATAGTAGAAGCCTTCGCGGTCCGGCTCGGGGTCTCCTCCACAAAGCAGCGTCGCCCCGCCATCCACGCTCTTGCCGACCTGTTCCACCAAGGTATCGAACTGCTCCTTGCTCGAAACGGGCCCAAGCCCGGTATCCTCGTCGGTCGGATCGCCCATCTTTACCGCCTTCATCCGCTCGACAAATCCCGACACGAACCGGTCGTAAACGGCATCGGTCACGATGAAGCGCTTTGCCGACACGCATGTTTCGCCGTTGTTATAAAGGCGTCCCTGCACACAGGTCTTGATCGCCAGGTCGATGTCCGCGTCTTCGAGGACGAGGTAGGCATCGTTCGAACCCAGTTCGAGGACGGTCTTCTTCAGGTTCCTGGCAGCTGTCTGTCCGATATGGCTGCCGGCTCCATCGCTACCCGTCATGGTCACGGCGCGGATCAACTTATGCTCGATCACCTTGTCCGAAAGGTCGTGCCCGACAAGGATGACATCGAAAAGACCCTTGGGAAGGCCTGCTTCCAGACAAAGGTCGCGCAGGAAAAGTCCGCTGCCGGTGCAGATCGAGGCGTGCTTCAGGATGACGGCGTTGCCGACCATGAGATTGGCGGCAAGCACCCTGACAGGTTGATAGACCGGGAAATTCCACGGCTGCACGCTGTAGATCACGCCGATCGGCGAGAAGCTCACGATACCGCGTTTCTTGCCACCACCGTGCGTGCGTTCCTGATCCGCGAGTTCGCCGGGTCCGTTATCCGCCGTATATTCGAATATGCGCGCGCAAATTTCGACTTCGGTTCTGCCGTCCTTGAGGAGTTTGCCCATTTCCCTGGTCATCAGTTCCGAAAACTTCTCGGCATTCTGGCGCAAGATGTCGGCGATCTTGCGCAAGTAAGGGGCGCGTTCCTCATGGCTCTTGGTCCGCCAGTCGAGGAAAGCGGTCTGCGCCGCCTCGATCTTTCCGAAGACCTCCTCTTCGCTCATCAATTCATAGGTTTCGAGGGCCTTCCCCGTGGCGGGGTTGCGGGTCTGGATCTGGGTCATGGATTACTTTCTTGTTCGCCCGGCGGGCACGGCCCGCCTTCTAGGTACTTGTCAAAGCAACGGACGCCGGTTGGCGACGTTCCGAATTTGACGAAACAGGATCTAAAGAAAGCGCGCCGTCTGGCGTCAGGCGATTGCCGCACGCGGGCCTGCAGCCCGGTGCCCAGTCGGACCGGGGACGCTCAACCGCCATGCGTGTGCGGTGGCACGCGGAAAGTTACCGGCGGCACGCATCCTTGGCCATCGACCGGATACGGGGCAGCAATTGGCAAAGCCACGGTTCGGATGTTAGACACCGTCCGCCGGGTCGCAAGCTTGGGGACAATGCAATGGTTCGAAAACTTCTGGCGATCCTTGGTGTTTTGTCGGCATTCGTCTTCGGCGGGCAATCCGTGGCCCAGGACGATGCCGGAAAATATCTTTACGTTTGGGTTGGCGATCGCGCCGATGAGGGAAACGACTTCATCGCGGTCATAAATGCCGACCCGGACTCCGCGAACTACGGCAGGATCGTTACAAGCCAAGCCACTGACCAACGGAGCGTGAACGCGCATCACACCGAATACGAAATGCCGGCGAGCGGCATGCTGTTCGCCAATGATCACGACGCGAACCGGACGATAATACTCGATCTCACGAACCCGTTGAAGCCGCGCCAGGCGGCGGCATTTACGAGCCTTGGCGGTTACAGCATGCCGCACAGCTTCGCTCGCCTGCCGAATGGTAACGTCCTCGCGACCTTCCAGCATGCCGAACACCACGCTGGCATGAAGATGCCGATCAAGAGCGGCGGCATCGTGGAAATCAACGACGAAGGCGAGATGATCCGCGCGATCAGTAACGCCGATCCTGCCTTCGCCGAAGAAGGTCTGCTACCGTATGGTCTGGCGGTCCTGCCAGAGATCGACCGCGTGCTCGTCACCAACTCGCCCATGGGCGACGACTGGCTGATGACCAGCAACACCTACCAGGTCTTCCAGCTTTCAAATCTCGCGCTTCTCGGAACATATCGCCTCGATCCCGGCCCCCGCCTCAACGGGCATATCTCTCCAGAGGAACCGCGGGTCGGACCGGATGGCGCTGTCTATGTGCACACCCTGTCCTGCGGAGTGCAGCGCGTCACCGGCCTCGACGGCCCCGTCCCCCAGGCGCAGATGGTGCACCAATATCCGGGAAACTGGTGCGGCGTGCCCACGATCATGGGCCGCTACATGGTGCAGGCCGTGCCTGACATCCACGCCTTCATCGTCCTCGACATTTCCAAGGGCGCCGAACCGGTGGAGGTCTCACGCCTCGACATGGGAGACGATTTCCGTCCGCATTGGACAGCTTGGGACCCCGAAATTCGCAGGCTCGTGGCTACGCCCAGCAGAGGTGGCCAACGCATGTATCTCCTCAACCTCGATGAATCGACGGGAGCGCTGACAATCGACGACACCTTTCGCGGCGAAGACGGCGAGGTCGGTTTCAGCTTCGGCAGTCGAAACTGGCCCCACGGCTGGACCGGGGAAGGCGCACCTCACGGTGCCGTGTTTTCGCGCTGAAGGAAATGGTAGCGGAGGAGGGACTCGAACCCCCGACACGCGGATTATGATTCCAACGGGAAAGAGATCGCCTTGGGATCGATGCTTGCCCGGCACGAGAAATTTTCGCACAAAAAGACCCTCGTGCCTGCGAGCACAAAGATTGAGGGAGAGAGTCCAATGTCGCAAATTTCATCAAAGGCTTGCATCGCCATGGTTGCAGCCATCTCAGTCGCGTCGTCGACTGCGGCGTCTGAAATAGCGAACATACCAGATGCTCTCCAAGCCAAAATTGACGCTGCAGAGGCTGAGTGTGCGAGTTTCAACGACGGAGAATTCGCTCTCGAAGAAGGTTCGGTCCAACGTGTGGATCTGGATGGGGACAATACCGATGATTGGGTCCTGAACGAAGTCCGCTTCGCATGCTCCACCGCAGCATCACTTTACGGCGGCACCGGCGGAAGCATGTCCCACTTCTTGGTCGGAGCCGAACTGGCCTCGATCCAGAACCAGGGTTGGGAGATCACTCAGTTCGGCCCGCATACCGTCCTCCTTGCGCGAGTGCATGGATCGAACTGCGACGGGATCAACCCAACGCCCTGCGTTGTCTCCAGCGTATGGGACGGAGAAGCGAAAGTTTGGCGCTCTGCAAGTGCGGCGTGGGAATAGGAGCGCGCGCCGCACCCTGCTTTGAAGGTGGCCTACTCGGCGTATTCGCAGAAGGTAGCGCCGTATTCGGCCCTATCGAGTCCGGCCGCCTCGGCATCGGCTTCCGAGGGGTAGCGATTGCCATTTTCATCGCAAACTTCGAAGACTTCGGCGCTTTGTGAAGTTGCTGCATCGCCAGCATCCGCCGCAGTCGCTGCTTCTTCCAAAACAGCCTCTTCGGTCGGTTCTTCTTCTGCCGCACCTGAACAGGCGACGACCGTAAATGCGGACATGGCGACGAGGATGGATTTTAACGACTGTCTCATGCTTCTCTCCCCTTGGGCGGGAAAGTTTCGCACGAAATCGGCAAGCGCGCAAATAATCGACCGAAGGTGCTCGACCGCCCGATTTCCCGAATTTCCTGGAATGGTAGCGGAGGAGGGAAATATAGGGAGCGTATAACATGCTGATTTACCTAATCAACTTTTTGAATCACCTTGCAAATACCCCCATCAATACCCCCAGAATCGGACAGATGAGATAAAGCGCCTTTGGCAAACGATGACATGTTATTCGTAGTGACAGGTGAAAGGAGCGTCGGCCGTTTTCGGGCCGATCAGAAGGCGAAACGCCAGGTCATGAACCATCCGCCCGATCGTACAGCGAGGACATTTCATGGTCTGGCATGGACGGCATATTGTGGCCCGCATGCGGATCGGGTGTGTCGCTAGGCTTCGCATTCATCGGCGGGGGAGTGGCCGCAGGTGACGGCGCTACTACCGGAGTGCTCGCCGGTCGGTCTGGTTGCCTACCGGCAGTCACAGCTTCATCCGACCGGTTCGTGTTGGCCTCTCCAGCGGGAGAGGCAGCGTTGTCTCTTTCGGCTTGGCCAGGACCTGTGCTCTCGGTCGGCGGGGCCGTATACAGTGGCAAGGCTTCAGCTTCTGATGAAGTGTCCTGCGTCTGATCACATGCAGCGAGCCCTAGCCCCAGTGCCGCCGCAGCAAGGGGGGCAACAAACCCGTTCCGATTCGATCTGCGCATCGTTCTATCCTTCAAAGCCAGGAGATACCAAGATGATTGGCACCGTGCGCAAGCTCGCCGCCCAGAAATCCCTGCACCAGCACTAGAGCGGCCATGGCAAAGATTGTGGCGCGAAGCGCGGTCCGGCTAGCGGAAGCACGGCTCGCCAGATAGGCCATCGCCAGACCGAGGACCGCGATCAGCATCCCGTTCCATCGATGGACCTGCATGACGGCATCACCGCCGAACCAAAGGCCGGTGTGGATCCATCCGAACAGGACTGCGACGACTGCGCCGATTGCTCCGCCGTAGACGAGCACGCGCACCGCGCTCTCAAGCCCTGCATCTTTCCGGCGCATGACGAACAACTCGGTGGCAGCAGCCATGAGAAACAGGGCGATCGGGAAGTGGATGGTCGCCGGATGCAGTTTTTTCAGGACGGCGATGACGCCGGAATCGCCCTCATCAGCATGGCCACCAGCCTCGTCATGGCCTCCACTTGCTTCGTCGTGCGCGGCTGAGGGCTCGCCGACCGCTCCGCCGTCGCCCATCTGCGCCATGGCCGCCTGGTCATGCGCATCGCCATTCGCGGCGGCAGGCGCGGCGCTCGTCTCTTCGCCATGCTTTTCGTCGCCATGAGCCTGAACTGGTCCGACGAAGAGCAAGCTGGCAGCTACAATAGCCATGAATTGTATTCTTTTCATTCTCTAAGGGTTCCGGTCTTGGCGATGGTCGTGCGACCTATTGTGTCTGTATTGCTCTGCGAACCCTCATCTCTTGCGGTGATGGAGCGTGATGATCCTCGGCGCGTGAGGGTCCAAATTTAACTCATGAGGGGGTCGGGTCTCTTGCCAATATCACAGCCTTGTTAAGAGGGCGGCCAGCCTTAGGCACGAGCGAGAGTCCGGCCACCATCTCCTAATCGTCTTGCGCCATGTTCTGTTGAGCCGCCATCTGCTCCATCATATCGTGCATCATCATCATGCGCTGGTGACAGGCCGCCATCATATCGGAATTGGCGCCCTGCATCATGCCCGCCATGTGCTCTTGCATTTTTGCACGATGTTCGGCCATAAGCGTTTGGCGTTCGGCAGGATCGCTCGCCGCGTGGGCCTGCTGCATCAGCGCGCGCATTTCAGCCATCTTCTCGCGATGCGCCGCCATGGCCTCCGAATCCTGCATCATGTGGCCAGCGTGATCCTGCTGCTGTGCCGCAGCCTGAGCTCCGTGGTCATGCTGTTCCTGGGCCATCGCCGGAGTGGCTGTCAGGCCAGTGGCGAGAATGAGAGCTAGAGCTGTCCGTTTCATAATCGATTTCCTTACGTCGGTCATGCGATGGGTGCTGTGCGCATTCATTCTCTTTACGCAGCCAACATCTCTTCCCCTCAAACAATTTCCGCGCCCACCGGAGACGGCTGAGCCGATGGCACAGCCGGTTGCAGGAATGGTGTTTTTCGGTCACCCTTTTTAACCGAAGCCGGTAGAGATGAATGGAACAGATCATGGTGACAACAGAGCTGTCGGAGAAGCAGTCGTGAGCAGGGTCAATGAGGACGGCAGCTGGGATATCCCGGAGCCCGATCATGCCGAGCTGGTGCAAATGCGCATGCGCCTCATAACTCTCGAGAACATAGTTCTCGGGCTTTTGTCCGGGGCGAGCGATGAACAAATCGAACGGATCAGCAAACGTGCGGACATGATCGAACCGCGCCCTGAGGCGAGCCGGCATCCGTTTACCGAACTGGCAGCAGGTGACATGCGGAAATTTCTCGAACGCGCTGCTCGCATGGCCAAGACCGAGAGGCGCGAAGACGGTGACTGATCCAGGCTTTGGGGCAGCAAAGACGTTACGCAGGACGTGGAACTCCGGCCAGCCGCTATTTCCTTGCGCACATCATTCCGGCGTATCCGCAGCATGACCAGAACCCATTGGCTCATCTTCATTTGTGGAAGCCTGATCGCGTTCGTCTGGGAGATTTTCCAGATGCCGTTTTTCAAGCCGGGCAATCTCGAGACTTATGAGCAGACCATTCGCTGCGGCATCGCAAGCCTGGGCGATGGCGTGATCCTACTCACAGCTTATAGCCTTGCTGCACTGCGCGGCGGGCACGCGTGGCCCTGGCAGTCAGACAAGCTACCCTATGCGATCTATTTCGGCTTCGGGCTTGTCGTCGCCATCGCCGTCGAAATGATCGCTACGTCGCTTCCTGCAAACAGCTTCCTGAGCTGGCGCTACAGCGATTTAATGCCACACGAGCCAGTGACGGGACTGGCGCTGATCCCGATCGCAATGTGGACGATCGTACCCGCACTAACGATCCTGCTGATCCGCTTTGCCCGCGTCGAACCTGATTGAACAAGGAGCGGCTTCAGGGAGCATTTGGCACAGGTTTTGCCCGCCGCCTGATCTTGGGAAACCGGTTGGCAAGCAGCACGAAGCCCGAAACCGCGATGATTGTCCCGCCGATCCCGAACAGTAGCAGCCACCAGCTGTTGATCCGGTCGCGCTGCGTCCAGTCCATGATATGCAGCCCCCAGACAAAGTCGAACAAGCGCCAGGTGTCGCTGCGGGCAGCGAGCACCGAGCCGCTCGATGCATCGATGTAGACGCGGGTATTATCCTCATCGCCGTAAGTGATTTGCCACGCCGGGAACGGACCGCGGAATTCGGTCCCGACTGCGTCTTCCACGAAAAGTGTTTTCGCTATGGTGGTTCGCGGCCCGGTCCAGGCACGTCGGGCGATGGCCTGTGCGCTCGCAGCGGGAAGAGGCGAGAGGAGCATGCCGCTTTCCGGATCGCGGAGCGTGACGCTTCCATCTTCCCGACGGACCTCGGTCACGGCCCTGCCGCCGACCGCGCGCGTCGCAAGGGAAACCACCCCCTCGCTGCTATCGAGCCATTGGGGCATGACAGCATCAGCGGGCAGGACCTCCGGCGCGCGCGAAACGACATGTTCGGACCGAACCTCTTCGATGTCGAGGAACGACATCAGCGCCCCGGTGGCCATCCATAGTAGCACCTGGACGCCGACAAAGATCGCCAGCCATTTGTGAAGCTTGCTGCCCAGCACATGCAGACGCAGCTTGAAAGAGCGAGTCGCCAATCGGTGTTCCCCCGATCAAATCAGTTGTTACGCGGCGCTCGTGACGATGAATGGTACTGAACGATCTTCCAGCCATCCGCATCATGGGCGAGCACCGAGGTCGCAACGCCTTCGCGGTCGATCACGCGGCCGTCGGCCAGTTCGATCCGATAGGTGTACGTTTCGCGGCCATAGGCCATATGTCCCATCCGGGTGACTGCGAGCGTCGGTTCGCCGAAGGTGAAGCTGGTTATTGCATCGAGTTCCGGTCCCAGATGATGCTCCATGTAATGCGTGAAGCTGCCTTCCGCCTTGCCGTTTTCGTAAACGAAGGATTCCTCGGCAAACAGCGCGGCCATCGCCTCTGCATCGCGCGCTGTAAGGGCATCGCGATATGAGGTCAGAACCGCCTCGGCTCCCGTAACGTCATCGTTCATCGCAGCCATATGTTCGGCATGGTTCATGTCCTGGCCCGAATGGTCCATCGGCATCGCCTCGGAATGTTCCGAATGCGCCGAATGGTCCATGGATTGTGCCACGGCGGGAGTGGCGCCCGCGGCCAAGGCCAGGGCCATCGCGACCGCGCTTAGAGATAGTCTCGTTCTCATTGTATATTTCCTTCTCTTAAAACCAGAATCGCAAGCCCACGATGTAATTCGTCACGCTCGGGTCTTCACCTGCAGCGCGTGCAAAATCGGCGCTCTGACCGATCCGCCATTCCTGCGAAACGCCGACATAGGGCGCGAATTCGCGTGCGAACTCGTAGCGAAGACGCAGACCTGCCTCGATCCGGTCGAGGCCAGCGCCAGTGCCGAGTTCGGGAATATCCTGAGCGGAAAGTGCGATTTCGGCACGCGGTTGAAGGATCAGCCGCTGCGTGATGCGCTGATCAAGCTCGCCCTCAAAACGCGCCGTCACATCGCCTTTGTTCGATACGAACGCTGCAACGTCTACCTCGAACTGGTAGGGAGCAATGCCCTGTATGCCAATGACCGCATGGGTCCGCTCGGGCCCTGTCAGATCCTTGCGGACACCGGCTTGGAAATCGAAGAAGGGCGCGATGGCGCGGCTCCAGAGCGCCTGGACCTCGGCGCCCTCGACTGGCTCACCGAAGCTGCCTTCACCTTCGGATTTGAACCAGAACTTGTCGATATCACCGCCATAATATCCCTGGATATCCCAAAGATATCCATCAGCTCCTTCGCGTGCGCGATACTCAAGCCGGTCGCCCTGAAACCAGAAGCGCATCCCGCCGTCGGTCTCGCGGACAAGCTCGCGGCGCGCTTCGTTCATGGCCTCCTCTCCCCAGATAGAGACGGCCGCACGGGCGGGGCCGCTCCCGGCTTCGGGAGGAGGCGGCAGCAGAGGGATTTCCGGCCCGGAGTTCATCTGCATGGCGGAATGATCCATCCCCTGCATATTCTGCATGGCCTGCCCTGGAGCCGGATCATCCTGCATCTGACCATGATCCATCTCACCCTGAGCGGTCTGATCCTGCGGCATTGCACCATGATTCATCCGGCTATGGTCCATCTGCCCGGCCTCCTGACCGGACTGGCCCATCGGCATCGTCATGACAGGCTGCCCTTGGGTCATTGGCATATCGCCGTGGTTCATCGCACCGTGGTTTGCCTGTCCACTTTCCTGCCCGGTCTGTTCCATGGGCGTTTCCATGCCCGAACGACCATCCTGAGCGGTCATCGAACCATGAGGCATCGTCGAGTGGTCCATGGTCGAGTGGTCCATGACCGCCTCAGACCGGGCAGCCGGTTCGCAAGCTCCTTCAGTAACCGGATGCCCCATCGCGCGATGGCGCTCGGCTTCCGCCTCGCACTTTGTCTTGGCGTCAGCCTGCGCCTCGGCGCTCTGCTGCGGCTCCGCCGGCGAGTGACCGGCATGCTGCGCCGCAGCGGGGGAGGCGAGAACTGAGCTGGCTGCGACCGATGCGAGCAGGCTGGCAATACGAATCTTCATGCGCCCTCTCCGTCCGGATTGGCAACCGTGACGATCTGAAACATCCCGGCATGCATGTGATAGAGAAGGTGGCAGTGGAAGGCCCAGTCGCCAGGCTCATCCGCCGTCAGGTCGAACTGCGCGCTGCCACCCGGCTGCAGGATAACTGTGTGCTTGAGCGGTTGACGGTCGGCCGGGGCGCCATTGACCAGCTCGAAGAAGTGCCCGTGCAGATGGATCGGGTGCGCCATCATCGTGTCGTTGATGAGCTTCACGCGCACGCGCTCGTTATAGGCGAAACGGATCGGCTCGTCGGAGACGGCGGAAAACTTCTTGCCGTCAAACGACCACATGTAGCGTTCCATGTTCCCGGTGAGATGGATTTCCATCCGCCGCGAGGGAGTCCGGCCCTCCCGATGAGGTGTCAGCGAGCGGAGCTTGCGATAGTCGAGCGTGCGGTGAGGGACATCGGCGAGGCCGATGCCGGGATCGCCCATTCGGTCGACCGGGTTCATCGAGACCATGTCTAGCCCGGGTCCGACCTTCACATCGGGAGGCAAGCGCGAGATATCACGCATCTGCATGCCTCCCGCCATTCCGGCCATGCCCGCCATATCCGAATCGCCGGACGAACCATGGTCCATTCCCGCCATGTCACCGCCACTGCTGTGGTCCATTCCGGTCATGCCGGCATCGCCGCCGGAGCCATGGTCCATGCCGCTCATGCCCATATCAGCCATGGTCAGCAGCGGGGGATCGCGCAGCGGAGGTATGGCGGCGCGCGCGCCGGGTGTGCTCGCAAGTGTGGCAATACCCATGCCGGAGCGGTCCATGGACTCTGCCACCAGCGTGTAAGCCTGTTGCTCGCCCGGCGTCACGACGACATCGTAGGTTTCGGCAACGCCGATCTGGAACTCGTCGACCTCGACCGGTTCGACATCCTTCCCGTCCGCCTGCACGACAGTCATCGGCAAGCCGGGAATACGGATATTGAAGAAGGTCATGGCTCCGGCATTGATGAAGCGCAGGCGTACGCGCTCGCCGGGGCGGAAGAGATATTCCAGGTTGTCGAGCGGGCCGTGACCATTGAGGAGGTAAGTGTAGGCAGCGCTCGACACATCGAGGATGTCGGTCGGCATCATGCGCATCCTGGCCCACATCCGGCGGTCCTCGCCCGAAAGCGGATAGTCGTCGGTCCAGGTGTTCTGGTTGTAGTTGAAGTAGCCTTCGCCCTTCTTGAGCTTGTCGAAGATCGTGTGGGGCGACATATCGCTGAATTCGCTCAGCACCACGATATATTCGCGGTCGGCCCGCACCGGATCGGGTCCGGCGGGATCGACCACGATAGCGCCGTAGTGCCCGGCCTGTTCCTGCAACCCGCTATGCGAGTGCCACCAATAAGTTCCTGCCTGCCGCACGGGAAATTCCGCTGTGAATGTCTCGCCTGGTTTGACGCCGGGAAAGCTCACGCCGGGTACACCGTCCAGTTGGAACGGCACTAGCAGACCGTGCCAGTGAATTGAGGTATCTTCCTCGAGCTGATTATGAACGTTCAACCGCACGGTCGTGCCCTCTTGCAAACGCAACAGCGGACCGGGGATCGTGCCGTTGACGGCGATGGCGCCGCCGCGCCTGTTACCCGTCGCGAAGGCAGAACGTGCGACGGTGAGGTCGATATTCGGCCCCGCTACCTCGTCCAGTCCTTTCCTAGCGTTACCCGCTAGGAGGTCCGCGCCGCGCGCCCAGGCCGGCATGGCACCGGAGAGACCAAGCAGGCCCAGCCCGCTAGCACTTGTTCCAAGGAATTTTCGGCGATTGAGGGCAGGCATAGGGGGCTCCTGAAAATGCGTATACCGTCACATACGCGGTCAGCTGCCCTACCCCTCAAACTTTTCGAACCGCTCCTTCAGCCGGTTGCGCGCACGATAGATGCGCGTCTCGACGGCTTTCTCGGTGGTGCCGAGCAGCTCGGCAGCCTCGGCCTGGCTGTACCCCTCGACAGTGACCAGCACGAGCGCCTCTTGCAGCCGCACCGGCAAGCGCCCGATTTCGACCTGGACCAGCCGCAGCTGTTCGCGGGCTCCGGCAACATTTTCCGGATTGGGGGCATCGTCGGCAACGGCGTCGGCTTCCCGCCCGCTCGGCAAGCCAAGGAAGCCCGCAACTTTCCTCCGGCGAAGCCTGTCGCGGCACTTGTTGAGAACGATTGTCGTCAAATAGGGACCGATGGGCTTGCTCGGATCGAGGCGATGACGAGTCAGCCAGACCGACGCGAGACCGTCCTGAACGACATCTTCGGCCCGCGATGGTGAACCCAGCATGCGCGTGGCAAGCGCAATCAACCGGGCGATCTCGCTCTCGACGAGAGCTGTGAACGCCCGCTTGTCACCGGCTATCGCCCGCCCGATCAGAGCTTCATTCGAAGTGTCATCCACCGCTGCCAAGGCTGGTCAGTCACGCGGATCGCGCGTGAGGGCCGCGGACACTTTCCGGTCGAACTGGCGCTGCTGATCGGGATGGAGAATTTCCCGCATGTCGAAGACGTGGCGCACGGTCGCTTTCTGCAAATCGCCCATGCGCGCATGCACCTCGTCGATCGCGGCACTGACTTCGGGCCCGTATTCGTGCTCGGTTTCCATTGCCTGGGCAAGCTGGGCGTTGGCCGCCCGCGCGGAGGCTTCGAGCCTCGCCTGTTTTACCGCGAAACGCGCTTCGAGCGCATCGAGCCGCTGCTCCTGGTCAGCCGTGAGCGACAGTTCATCGTGAACGAACTGATGCAGGCTACCCTCGGCATCGCTGTTGGACCAGCGTTCGGCGGCAAAAGCTCCGAGACATCCGGCGAGCGCCGCCAGCAGGACCGCCAGGACAAGGTGAAACTTCTTCAACGCCTATGACCCCACATGAAGCAAAGCAGCGGGCGACAGGGATTCTCCGCCAACGAGGCTCTCGCCAACAATTTCTGTAGGAGCGCCATATTCGGACGGCCATCCGCTGGTGCCAGCACCTGCCGCCAAGCCGACGACAAACAGACCGGCGAACAAGGCCATTCTGCGCCGCTGATCGGCAATTTCGCCAAGCTGTCCCGCGCGCTGCCAGACGCCGTTCATGAAGTCGGGCGGCACGTCGCCAGCCTCCTGCGAGGCCATGTTGCCGAGCATCGCGTCGAGTGTCTGATTATCACGCATCCCTTGCTCCTGTCGGTTGCACGGTTCCTATACGCGACACTTCGCGCAAACCCTCAAGTTTCTTTCTTGAGGGCTGCGGGTTGGCGACGCGTAAGAGGAGATAAGTGTAGTAACAGCGGTATGTACCAGCGTCGAATGGGAGCCATGGCATGAAAAGCGCGGCAGTTCCGCCAAAAGAACGCGAGTTCACTCCGCCGCTGGGCAAAAGCTGGCTCACGCCGTTCTATGACCGCGCGATCGCAATCTTTACGCGCGAGAGCCGGTGGCGCCGCGCGATCGTCGAAGAGGCCGTATTGGTGCCGGGCGACAAGGTCATCGATGTCGGGTGCGGCACCGGGACCTTGCTCAGAGCGCTGATGGCCAGCTGTCCCGAAGCCGGCTTCATCGGCGTTGAGCCAGACCCCGCCGCGCTGGCGATCGCGCAGCGCAAATTCGGTGCCGGAGTCGATATGGTCCGGTGGCACAACGGCTTTCTTGACAGTCTCGAGCTTTCCGGCGGCTGGCAACCAGATAAGATCGTCAGCAGTCTCGTCCTTCACCAGGTGCCCGTTTCGCAAAAACGCGCGATCCTCGAGCAGATCGAGAACCTGCTGGCCCCCGGGGGCATGGCGCTGATTGCTGACTATATGGGGCAGGATGCTCCAGTCATGCGCGCGCTGTTCCGTTCGAGCGTTCAGCTTCTCGACGGCGTGAAGGACACCCAGCCGAGCGCCGACGGAGCCGTCGAGAAATTGCTCGCCGAAATTTTCGCGGACGCCGAATTGCTCGATCATATCCATACCGCGACCGGAACCATTTCTCTCTGGCGCGGCATCAAGAAAGGCAATGTCCAATGAACCTCATGAAAGATCCGAGACCGCTACGCCGTTCGCTGGCGGCCTCGCTCCTCCTCGCCCTTGCAGCCTGCTCGAATGCAGCGCAGGCCGCGACCTACACCATGTACCGCGACGCAGGATGCGGCTGCTGTCTCAACTGGGCCGGTCACGTCGAACATGGGCTCGAAGCAGAGGTCGCCTCGGTCGACACCGACGACATGGCTGCGCTCAAGACAGCCAGGGGTGTGCCACAGGATCTGTGGTCGTGTCACACGATGGAAGTCGATGGCTATATCATCGAAGGCCACGTGCCGGCCGATGCCGTCGCGAAGCTATTGCGCGAACGCCCCGAAGGCGTTGCTGGCCTGGCTGTGCCCGGAATGCCGCTTGGCTCGCCCGGAATGGAAGTCGGAGAGCAGGTGCAGCCCTATGATGTCATCGCCTTCGGCCCAGGCGGGCGGAGCGTGTTCGCATCCTACCCGTGACTATGGACAAGCCATTTTCGCGCCAACTCTAACGGAGGACCATCATGTCGGACTATTCGGTCAAAACCTCAATTCTCATATGGGGCTGGACACTCAGTCTCTTCCTCCTTTTCAGCTACCTGATCTGCATCGGTTTCGGCCTGCTCGCGCCCGAACAGGCGCACATGCACGAAGCGTGGGCGCCGCTGCTTCCCGGTTTCGAATGGCTAACCCTCTCGGGCTTTCTGGCAGGCGCTCTCGGCAGCTTTCTGTACGGTTGGTACATCGCGGTCATTGCGGTGCCACTGCTGCGATTTTTCCGAAACCGGTTCAGGACGTAGTAAATCGGCAGCGATGGACGCGTGCCTTGATACTCGCGGAGTATTCTTCGGCTGCGCAAGCAGTCCGCTTCGGGCCGCAATTTGCTCGAGCGCCCCGAGCAAAACGCAACCCTCCGGATTTGTCCTGAAATATTTTTGAGGGATGAGCCCCGGCTGAACGTACTGGTCGGCATGATCTTTCTTGAACGGGAGACCATCGACAGGGGAAAGTCTTGCAAGACCATGAGCACGAGAATCAAAGCGAGACAGCTGGTTCGATAACCCTGCTGGGCGGCGTGGCGATGGGAACCGGCGTCATGATCGGTGCCGGCATATTCGCGCTGACCGGGCAGATCGCCGAGCTTGCCGGCCCGCTCTTCCCCTTATCCTTCATCGCTGGCGCGCTGGTAACCTCGCTGGCGGCCTACAGCTATATCAAGATGTCGAACAAATGGCCGTCTTCGGGCGGCATCGCGATGATCTTGCAGAAAGCATACGGACCCGGCGTCATTGCCGCGTCGGCATCGCTCCTGATGGCGCTCTCGATGGTCATCAATGAAAGCCTCGTGGCCCGCACCTTTGCGACTTACGCGCTGCGCCCGTTCGGCCTCGAAAGCAGCGGGTGGCTCGTTTCTCTCGCAGCGCTTGCCCTCATCATCTTCGCCTATCTCGTTAATGCAGCGGGCAACAAATCGGTAAGCGGCTTTTCGCTCATCATGTCCGCCATCAAGATCGGCGGCATCGCGCTATTCGCAGTCGCGGCGATCTGGGCCAGCGGTTTTTCATCAGGCGCATTTTCGCAGCCCGTTTCGCTGACGAATGCAGAAGCCCTGCTCGCCTCGGTTGCTTTCTCGATCCTCGCCTTCAAGGGCTTCACCACGATTACCAATAGCGGCGGCGAAATCGTCGACCCGCACAAGAATGTCGGCCGGACGATCATGATCTCGATCGCGGTCTGCATCGTGATCTATCTGCTTGTCGCAGTTGCGGTGGGTTCGAGCCTGAGCATATCCGAGATCGTCGAGGCGCGCGATTATTCGCTCGCGGCAGCGGCGCGTCCGGCGCTGGGTGAGCTGGGCTTCTATTTCACCGTCGCGATCGCGATCGCCGCAACGACTTCGGGCGTGATCGCGAGCGTATTTGCTGTGTCGCGCATGCTTGCGATGCTGACCGACATGAAGATGATCCCGCACAGCCATTTCGGCATGAGCGGCGGGATACGCAGCCACATGCTGGTCTATACGGTGGTCATTGCCGGGACGCTTGCCGTCTTGTTCGATCTGTCGCGGATCGCCTCGCTGGGCGCCTTCTTCTACCTCGTCATGGATATGCTGGTGCACTGGGGCGTCCTGCGTCACCTGCGCAAGGAAGTCGGCGCGCGCGCAACAATACTTCTCACAGCACTTGCGGCAGATGGCGTGGTCCTCGCAGCCTTTACCGCGGCCAAATTGCGCAGCGATCCTGCGGTTGTCGCCTATGCGGCGATCGGCATCGTCGCGGTGTTCGTGGGAGAATGGATTTACCTTTCGCACAATTCCGAAGCGCGCGCTTCTCACAAAGATGATCGGTCAGGAGAGAAGAGTTGATGGCACCTTCTTCAACCAGCTTTGCCGCTTTTACGCCGGGCTTTTTCGAAACCGTTCACCGAAAACCGGCGTTGAGCACGAGAAACGTCAGGCAAAACAGATGGAGCGATTCATGACGACCCGAACAGCGGCGGTCTACCGCATGGTCATGGAGGACCATGTCTGTCCCTATGGCATCAAGACGGTCGATCTCCTCAAACGGCAAGGCTTCGAGGTCGAGGATCATCACCTGACCAGTAGGGAGGAAACCGACGCATTCAAGGAAAAGCACAACGTCGAGACCACCCCGCAGACCTTTATCGAAGACAAGCGCATTGGCGGCTATGACGATGTCCGCGAATTCTTCGGCAAGAGCCGCTCGCAGCCCGAGGAAGGCGAAACCAGCTATCAGCCGGTCATTGCGATTTTCGCGGTCGCGCTTCTGCTCGCGCTCGGACTGAGTTGGGCTTTTTTTGATAAGCTCTTCACTGTCCGGGCCGCCGAATGGTTCGTCAGCCTGTCGATGACCCTGCTCGCCGTTCAGAAACTTCAGGACGTGCGCAGTTTCTCGACGATGTTCCTCAATTACGACCTGCTGGCGCGGCGCTGGGTGCCCTATGGCTTCGTCTACCCTTTCGGCGAAGCCGCTGCCGGCATTCTCATGACCGCGGGCGCGCTGACTTGGCTTTCTGCCCCGCTGGCATTTTTCATCGGCACCGTCGGCGCTGTCAGCGTCTTTAAGGCTGTCTACATCGACAAGCGCGAACTCAAATGCGCCTGCGTGGGCGGCAGCAGCAATGTGCCGCTCGGCTTTGTCTCGCTGACCGAAAATCTGTTCATGATCGGAATGGGTCTGTGGATGGGCGCGAAGCTTCTCGCATGATCACCGCGCTCCTCCTCGCCGTCTTGCTGTTCCTTGCAGCCGTCGCTTCCCACCTTGCCATTCTGGGTGTCGGCCACCGGCTTCTCGATCGCCGCCGCGATACGCTGGCAAAGCTTGCCGTTTCGCTGCTCGTGCTCGCGTCGCATTTTCTGGTCGCGATCCTTTTTGCCGCAGGTTTCTGGCTGGGCGCGCAATGGGGCTTGGGAGGTTTCGACAAGGCGCCTTCAATGGACTGGATGGACTACTTCTATTTCTCGCTCATCAACGTGACCACACTGGGCTTGGGCGACATTTATCCGACCGAGCACCTGAGAGTTCTCGCCGGCGTCGAGGCCCTCACTGGCTTCGCTCTCATCAGCTGCTCGGCGCAGCTATTCTGGACCATGATGCAAAAAGGAGAAAAAGCATGACTGAAAAAACCTCCCATTCGGACAAGGGAGGGGGCGGCAGCTACTGGCGGTTCATGGCCATGGTGTCGACCTCGACTGTGATCATGTTCTTCCTGATGTATGCCAACACCTTTACCGTCGATGATCTTTTCTGGAGCGAAACGCGCTTCTGGATGATGTTCGTCATGGGTGCGATGATGATGGTTGTCATGCTGCTCTTCATGTGGGGCATGTACAAGGACCGGACCAAGAACTTCATCATTCTGGGCGTCGGGGCCTTTGTGTTCGCGCTCGCACTATGGCTGGTGCGCAGCCAGACCACCGTCGACGATACCGAATATATGGCAGCGATGATCCCGCACCACTCGATCGCGATCATGACCAGCGAACGCGCGAGCCTGAAAGATCCTCGCGTGCGCGAACTCGCTCAAGCGATCATAGTCGCCCAGCGCCGCGAAATCGCCGAGATGAAATATCTCATCGACGATATCGAGCAGAACGGTCCGCGGACCGAAGAACGCCTGCCCGAGGAGATGCAGCAATGAACAAGATAGCTCTCACGGCGCTCATCGCGCTTCCGCTCGCCGCCTGCAATTCGAACACCGCTCCGGGCAACGACCGCGAAGCCCAGCTCGACCCGCCTGCCACTGCCGCGCCGATCGAGGATGCGGCCAGTGCACTGGCAAATGTTGACTCAGGCCTGATGCTTCCCGGGACCATGAATGACGCGGACCTTGCTGCTCTGGGCGCAGGACAGGCCTGCCAGTTCCGCCTGACCGAAGTGGCCTTTCCCTCATTTGTCTATGACGGTGACGGGAGCGGAGCGATCAAGATCAATGGCAAATTGATCCCCGTCGCTTCTGATGGTCCCGGTAGCTATTCGAATGGCCAGCTTCGGATCAAAACCCGTATGTTGGATGGTGAAGGCGATGCGGGCTTGCAAATGCAGGAGATGATCGTCGCAGCGCCAAGAGCCAAGGATGAATTCGGCTTTTGGGGCTATACCACCTGTCCGGCTGACGGAGCCTGAAACTGGCAGGGCGCACGGGCGGGCCAGCGGCTACCCCATGCGCCCGCGCCTCCTCCGTTCGTCGCCCCCGCCAGTTTTAACAGGAACAAGCAGATGACTGATACGAGGCCCATCGCTGTCTTCGGGGCGGGCGGGAAGACCGGCACCGAGCTATTGAGGCGTGCCCTTGCCTCGGACATACCGATCCGCGCCTTCGAACACACAGTGCCTGGATCAGACGAGCGGGTGGGCGACTTCGAATATATCGAATGCGATGTGCTGTCGGACGATTTCGCGGGCGATCTCGATGGCTGCCGCGCGGTTATCTCGACGCTCGGTGTCGCTTTCGGTCCGGGCAATGCGATCGATCCACCGACGCTCTATACCGATGGCACGCGCAACCTGCTCGAGGCGATGGCACAGACGAAGATCGACCGCATTGCCGTGATCTCCGCTGCCTTCGTCGAACATCAGTCGAGCGTCCCGGCCTGGTTTGAACTCACCGCCAAGCCTGCATTGTTCAATATACTCGAGCAGATGCGCGCCATGGAAGCGATGCTCAGCGACGCCCAAGGCATCAAATGGACGGCCGCACGACCGGGCTGGCTGCTGGATGAGCCTTACACCGGCGATGCCGTCATTACGGACGAACGCTTGGCAGAAGGCTGTTTCCGCTGCCGTCATGCTGATCTCGCGGCGAGCCTGCTTGAATTCGTGTGCGAAGATACCTGGATCAACGCAAAGCCTGCCATCGGCAGGCCCGAAGCCGAACATTTCGAAAGTCCCGCCGCCATCAAGGCCGAACTCGGGATCGATTGAGCGCCGTATAATTTTGCGATTTGTGACAGGCCCGCACGTTGCAAGTTGTGAGCAACAGACAAGGAAATCGTATGTTTCTGGAGAAAATCAAAACCCCTGGCCTCTCGCACCTTTCCTACATCATCGGCTCGGGCGGACAGGCAGCGGTCATCGATCCGCGCCGGGACTGCGAGGTCTATGTCGAAAAGGCCCGGGCCGAAGGGCTGGAGATAACGCATATCTTCGAAACCCATCGCAATGAGGATCTGCTCAGCGGCTCGCCGATCTTGGCCAACTTGACAGGAGCCACGGTCTATCACGGGCCCAACGCGGCAGGCGAAGTCATCTTTGCAAGGACCGTGCGCGAAGGCGATTGTTTCGAGCTGGGTCAATTGAAGATCGAAGTGCTGGAAACACCTGGACACACCGATGATCATCTCGCTTTCGTCATCCATGACAGCGAATATTCCGAGGGACCGGTCGGCGTCTTTACCGGCGATGCGCTGTTCGTCGGCGATGTCGGGCGCACCGATTTCTATCCCGAGCGCAAGGAAGAAGTCGCGGGCCTATTGTTCGACTCCCTGCAGAAACTTTGCGGCCTCGGCGATCAGGCGATTATCTACCCGGCGCATGGTGCGGGCTCGGTTTGCGGGTCCGGAATGGCCGACCGGGAATTCTCGACAATCGGCCACGAGCGGCGCAACAACCCGCGCCTGCGCATCTCCGACCGCGACGAGTTCATCAAGGCGAAGGTAGCAGAGCACCACTACCAACCGCCCTATTTCCGGGTGATGGAGCGGCTTAACCTCGAAGGGTCCGATGCCGCGCCGCGGATTATGCGGCCAAGGCGTCTGGGGCTGCAAGACCTTGGCGAGAGCGGCGCTAATCACCTGGTCGATGTGCGCGAGCCGCTCGCCTATGCCGCCGGTCATATGCCGGGCGCCATGTGCCTCCCGGTGGGAATGATACCGGCGTTTGCCGGATGGTTCCTCGGTGAAGGCGACAGGATCGCCCTCGTTGCTTCCGAGGAAGGCCAGCTAGCCCAGGCCATGTCCCATCTGGTGCGCATCGGTCTCGATAATGTTGTGGGCGGCTATGTCGGCGTGGTTCCAGCCGCCGCACAGGGCAAAGCGATGCGCAGCATTCCCATGATTGGCACCGAGGAAGTCGCGCGCAGGCTCGATCAAGACAGCGGCGAGTGGACCTTGCTCGACGTGCGCGACGCGGACGAACGGCAAGAAGCAAGTATCGACGGCTCAGAACATATCTATGTCGGTGAGCTCAACACGCTGTGGGAAGAGCTCGACCGCGGCCGCCACTACACGCTGATGTGCGCGAGCGGTATGCGGGCGAGCGTTGCTGCGGGCTGGCTGGCAAGCCAGGGCTTCAAGCGCCTCGACATCTATCTCGGCTCCATGGGGGCATGGAAGAACGCGCATAGCTGAAGTTTGGCCTCTCAGACTACAAGGCGCAGACCCCGCAGCCGCAGTGCATTGCCAATGACCGATACGGAAGAGAGGCTCATGGCCGCCGCCGCGATCATTGGGCTTAGCAGCACTCCGAAGAAGGGAAACAGCACGCCGGCCGCGACCGGTATGCCGAGCGTATTGTAAGCGAAGGCGAAAAACAGGTTCTGCCGGATGTTGCGCATCGTCCCACGCGACAGCACGATGGCCTGCACCACTCCCGTCAGGTCGCCGCGAACCAGCGTCACGCCGGCGCTTTCGATTGCGACATCGGTGCCGGTGCCCATCGCAATCCCGACATCGGCGGCGGCGAGTGCAGGCGCATCGTTGATTCCGTCCCCGGCCATGCCGACGCGGCGGCCTTCCGCTTTCAGCTCTTCGATCTTTCTGTGCTTGTCTTCGGGCGAGACATTCGCATGCACCTCGTCGATTCCCATTTCGCGCGCGACCGCTTCGGCAGTGCCGCGGCTGTCGCCCGTCAGCATAACGACCCGGATGTCGCGCTTATGCAGCGCCGCAATGGCCGCTGCGCTGGTAGGCTTGATCGGATCGGCGACAGCGATGAGCCCTGCCGGACGGCCATCGAATGCCACGAACATCACCGTCTGACCCTGCTTGCGACCATTTTCGGCCGAGCCCAGCCAGGCCTCGTCATTGATCCCAACGCGCCGCATCATCTTCTCATTTCCGATCGCAACACGGCGGTCCTGGACGTTGGCTTCAACGCCTTCCCCAGTCGTCGAAGCGAGATCCGTGGCATTGGCAGGAGAAACGCCGCGCGTCCGCGCGCCCTCGACAATGGCATAGGCCAGCGGATGTTCGCTCCCCATTTCGACACCTGCCACCGCAGCCAGGAAATCGCTTTCCTTGATGTCATCTGCCGGCGTCACCGCCACCAAATCGGGTTTGCCCATCGTCAGCGTGCCGGTCTTGTCGACCACCAGCGTATCGATTTTCTCGAGTGTCTCCAGCGCCTCGGCATTGCGGATCAGAATCCCGTGCTGGGCACCCTTGCCTGTGCCCGTCATGATCGACATCGGCGTAGCGAGACCGAGCGCACAGGGACAGGCGATGATCAGGACTGCAATGGCATTGACCAGCGCATAGGCAAGCGCTGGTGCGGGCCCCCAGATTCCCCATACCACGAAGGTGGCGATGGCGATCACAACCACCGCAGGCACGAACCAGCCCGCCACCCGATCCGCCAGTCGCTGGATCGGTGCGCGGCTGCGCTGCGCCTCGGCCACCATCTGGACGATCTTGGACAGCATCGTGTCCTTGCCTACACCGGTCGCGCGCATGACGAACCCGCCAGTCTGGTTGACCGTGCCGCCAATGACTGTGTCGCCAGCCTGTTTGGCGACCGGCAGCGGTTCGCCGCTGATCATGGATTCGTCGATGGCGCTCGATCCCTCTTCGATCTCGCCATCGACCGGAACCTTATCGCCCGGTCGAACGCGCAGACGATCGCCTGTGGCCAGCTGGTCGAGCGGCACCTCGCGCTCATCGCCGGAGCCGAAGATCTTGACCGCGCTGGGCGGCGCCAATTCGAGCAATGCGCGCAAAGCGCTCGAGGTCGAGCCTCTTGCCTTGAGCTCGAGGACCTGTCCGAGCAAAACGAGTGTGGTTATGACCGCTGCCGCCTCGAAATAGATCCCGACCCGTCCCGAATGGTCGCGGAACGCTGCAGGGAACAGATCGGGCGCGACCGTCGCCACCACGCTGAACAGATAGGCGATGGCAACGCCAAACCCGATCAGCGTGAACATGTTGAGATTGCGCGTCTTGAGCGACTGGACGGCCCGAACGAAGAACGGCCAGGCTCCCCAAAGAACAACCGGTGTGGCAAGGGCAAACTGCGCCCATTGCGCCCAGGCAGGTTCGATCAGCCGGTCGAAACTGAGCCCCGGTGCCATGTCGCTCATCGCGTAGACGAACAAAGGCAGCGTGAGCAGTGCGCTCCACCAGAACCTACGCCGCATGTCGACCAGTTCGGGGTCGGGGCCATCGTCCAGCGAAACGGTTTCCGGTTCGAGCGCCATGCCGCAAATCGGGCATGAACCCGGCCCGGGCTGGCGGATTTCAGGGTGCATCGGGCAGGTGTAGATCGTGCCTTCGGGCATAACCTCGACCGCGACGAGATGCGCACCTGAGAGATAGAGCTCGGGATCGGTGACGAACTTGTCGTGGCAGCGCGAAGAACAAAAATAGTGCTCGGCCCCCGCATGCTTCGCGATATGCTCTGCTCCGTCGATCGCTACGCTCATGCCGCAGACGGGATCGATGGCGGTGCCTTCGAGTAAGCTTGCGTCCGTGCTCATCGCTCTTCCTTTCTCACTCTAAAGCAGACCTCTTACAGCCTTGTGCCGAATATCTTGGCGGTGCCGGCACGATACCAGATTCCGGTCGCCCCGCATCTCATTGGGCGGCACCAGGTTTGCCAGGCACCACCCAACCGACTCACTGCTTCGTGATCGACGTGATCACATTGCCTTCAGAACCGGTACGAAATTCAAAGGCAATTCCCTCACCGAGGCTTACTTCGCTGCGCAGTTGTTCATCGGCTTCAAACGCCATGGTCATTGCAGGCCATTCGATCGCCGGGACCGGACCGTGGTCGACGGTTATCGTGCCCGCTTCGGCATCGATTGCAGTAACCGTGCCCTCTGCGCTGGCGGTTTGCATTTCGCTGCCAGGTTCCATCATCGGCATATCTTCGCCATCCATCATCATTTCATTCTCTGCCATCGGCATGTCGTTCATCTCGGCAGTGTCCTGGCCAGAATCGCAGGCCGCCAGCGCCAGCGGGGCGGCCAATAGGCTCATGAGGGTTGTGGTACGCATTCTTCTTCTCCTTGCGGTTGGGTTGGCCGTTCGGGCCGGGGGCGCCGCATCAACAAATATGCGGCGGGGATAACGAACATCGAAAGCAGCGGCGCGGTGATCATGCCGCCCACCATCGGCGCGGCGATGCGGCTCATGACCTCCGAACCTGCGCCGGTTCCAATGAGGATCGGGAAGAGACCGGCAAGAATGACGGCCACGGTCATTGCCTTGGGACGCACGCGCAAAAGAGCGCCCTCCCTGATGGCTTCGCCCACGCCGTCCGCATCGAGGGCGCCGCTGCGCCGGGCCAGTGCAGACTTGAGGTAAATCAGCATGATGACGCCGAATTCTGCTGATACCCCGGCAAGGGCAATGAACCCCACCGATGTCGCAACAGACTGGTTGTAGCCCATCAGATAGAGCAGCCAGAAGCCGCCGGTGAGGGCAAAGGGCAGCGTGCCCATAACAAGTAGCGCTTCGTCGAAGCGGCGGAAGATCAGGTACAGCAAAACGAAGATGATGCCGAGCGTCGCGGGAACGACGACCTGCAACCGCTCATTAGCGCGGGTGAGATATTCAAACTGGCCCGCGTAAGAGATGCTCACACCGGCAGGCAGATCGACGCCATCTGACACTGCCTCCTGAAGATCGCTTACGACCGAGGTTAGATCGCGCCCGCGCGTATCGACATAGACCACGCTGATAAGACGGCCTTGCTCATTCTTGAGCATCGGGGGGCCATCGCTGACGCTCACCTGCGCTACGGTGCCGAGCGTAATTTGCTGGCCAGAGGGGGTTAGCAAAGGCAGCGCGCGCAGTTCTCCGAGACTGTCGCGGATCTCGCGCGGATAGCGGACATTGATAGGATATCGCGCCAATCCTTCGACTGTCCGTCCGATATTCGCGCCGCCGATCGCGCCTGACACAATTTGCTGAACATCGGCGATATTCAGCCCGAAACGCGCCGCAGCGACCCGGTCGATGTCCACATCGACATAGCGGCCTCCCGAAAGACGCTCTGCCAATGCGGAGCTGACGCCAGGAACCTGTTTTGCGACATTCTCGACCTGCAAAGCTACGCGCTCGATTTCGGCAAGGTCCTCGCCGGACACTTTCACGCCGATCGGGCTTTTGATACCGGTCGCGAGCATATCGATGCGGTTGCGGATCGGGGGCACCCAGACATTGGCGAGTCCCGGCACCTGCACAGCACGATCGAGCTCGTCGACGAGCTTCTCTGGCGTCATGCCCGGCCGCCAGTCTTCGCGCGGCTTGAACCGGATGGTTGTCTCGAACATCGTGAGCGGCGCGGGGTCGGTCGCTGTATCGGCCCGCCCCGCTTTTCCGAAAACGGTGTCGACTTCCGGTACGGATTTGATCAGTCGGTCCGTCCGCTGAAGCAATGCGGACGCTTCACCAGGAGACAGGCCAGGCAGAGCGCTCGGCATGTAGAGGAGATCGCCTTCATCGAGCGGGGGAAGAAATTCTCCTCCAAGACGGGTGAACGGGATCAGCGCTGTAAGGAATACCAGTCCGGCCACAACCAAAGTGGTTTTCGGTCGGCGCATTACCCAATCAAGACCGGGCCGGTAGGCGTTGGTCAGCAAGCGATTGAGGACGTTGGTGTCCTCCTTGGGTATCTTCCCGCGGATCAGCCAGCCCATCAGAACGGGAACCAGCGTCACCGACAGAATGGCGGCCGCCGCCATGGCATAGGTCTTGGTAAAGGCCAGTGGGGAGAAGAGCCGCCCTTCCTGCGCCTGCAGAGTAAACACCGGCAGGAACGATAGGGTTATGATCAGGAGGCTGAAAAACAGCGCTGGCCCCACCTCTTTCGATGCGTCCGCAATCAGTTTCCAGCGCTCATCGTTGGACATCTGTTCGTCCGGATGGTCCTCTTCCCAATGCTCGATATGCTTGTGCGCGTTCTCGATCATGACGATGGCAGCGTCGACCATCGCGCCGATTGCGATGGCGATGCCGCCCAAGGACATGATGTTCGCATCGACCCCCTGGAACCGCATCACGATAAAGGCCGCCAGCACCCCCAATGGAAGCGTGACGATCGCCACCAATGCTGACCGCACATGCCATAAGAATAGCGCGCAAACGATCGCGACGATGATAAATTCGGCGATGAGTTTTCCGGTCAGGTTTTCGATCGAGGCGTCGATCAGCTTCGAACGATCATAGGTCGTGACAATCTCGAGCCCTTCGGGAAGACTAGCCTGGAGCACGTCGAGCTTCTCTTCGACAGCCGCGATGGTTGCCCGCGCATCCTCGCCCTGTCTGAGCACGACAATACCGCCTGCGACCTCGCCTTCGCCATTGAGTTCGGCGATCCCTCGCCGCATTTCGGGGCCAAGCTGTATCGTGGCGACATCGGACAAGGTGACGGGGATACCGTTACCGACCGATTTCAGCGGAATCTCTCTGAAGTCGTCGAGAGACGTGAGATAGCCTGAAGCGCGGACCATGAATTCGGCCTCGCCCATTTCGACCACCGATCCGCCGGCCTCCTGATTTGAGGCCTGGATGGCACGCACGACATCGCTGTAGGTGACGCCAAGCGAAGCCATCCGGTAGGGTTCCAGCACGACCTGGTACTGCTTGACCATGCCGCCAACGCTGGCGACCTCTGCAATGCCGGGGATGGTCTGGAGCTCATAGCGCAGGAACCAGTCCTGAAGACTTCTGAGCCCAGCAAGATCGCTGTTCCCCGTTCGGTCGACGAGAGCATATTCGTAAATCCAGCCCACCCCCGTCGCGTCCGGCCCGAGCGAGCTTGTCACACCTTCGGGCAATTCGTTTTGCACCTGGTTGAGATATTCGAGCACGCGCGAACGCGCCCAGTAGAGGTCCGTCCCATCCTCGAAGATCACGTAGACGAAGCTGTCGCCGAACATCGAATAGCCGCGCACTGTTTCCGCGCCCGGCACCGAGAGCATCGTCGTTGCGAGCGGATAGGTGACCTGGTCCTCGACGATACGCGGAGCTTGCCCCGGATAATTCGACCGCACCACGACCTGCACATCAGACAGATCGGGGATCGCATCGACAGGCGTTGCGCGCACCGCCCAGAAGCCAGCCAGCGTGACCGCGAAGGCCGCCAGAACGATGAAAAACCGATTGGCGATCGAGGCATCGATTATGCGCGCGATCATCGGTCGGTCTTCCGAATGGATTCGATGCGCGGACCGGTGTCGTGCTGCGAGAAGGTAAACTCGACCTTGTCGCCCGGTTCAATACCGTCAACTAGAGCGGCGTCGGCGAGGGCGAAGGGCATGACCATGCTTGGCCATTCGAGGGCGGGAACCGGCGCCTGGTTGAGAGTGATCGAAGCACCAGCGATTTTCGTCACTCTTCCCGTAGCGGTGTATGCCCTCATCTTTGGCGAGCCGTCCGACGCCATGCTCATGGTCCCATCGATCGACCTGACGTCGATCCCGCCAAGACTTGCTTCGGAGTCGATCAGGAACTGACCTGAAGTGACGACCTGCTCGCCCTCCGCAAGGCCTGCGAGTATCTCTGTCCTGCCATTCGCTTCGCGCCCGATTTCGACCTCGGCAGGCAGGAACGCGCCTTCATCCTGCTTGAGCATCACGAGATTTCGGCGTCCGGTTCGAATGACCGCCTCCGACGGTACCAGCAAGGCTCGCCGTGTGTCAGGTGAAAGCGACACCTGCGCGAACATCCCCGGTTTCAACCTGCCGCGCGGATTGGGTAGCTCAGCCCGGACGGTGATGGTTCGGCTCGCGGCATCGGCGCTAGGAAGGATGGCAACAATTCGTCCCGCAAATCGCTGATCCGGATACGCTGCCAAGGTCGCACTGATGGGCTGGCCCTGCCGGACATTTGCGGCCTGGACTTCAGGAACCGAAGCTTCAAGCCATATCGGCGTAAAGCCCGTAATCTCGGCCAAAGTTTGACCTTCCATTACAGTCATGCCCGAGCGCACCCCAAGCATTGTTACGGCACCGCCCACGGGAGCCGTGACGGTGATCGTGTTTTGAGCTCTGCGTGTGCGTTCAACGGACGCGATCATTGCGTCGGTCATGCCGAGCAAGCGCATGCGCTGCCGCATCGCGTCTGCAAGTGCCTGATCGCCGGTATCGAGCACAGCAATGTATTCACGCTGCGCGCCGCCCCAGTCAGGGACAAGAATGTCGACTATCGGAGCGCCGCGACGCACGACATCGTCCTGTGCAAGACCATAGGTGCGTTGGACATATCCGCCCGCTCTTGGCTGGACGATGGCAACATCCCGGCTGTTGTACGCGAGGACGCCCGTCACGGTGATTTCCGGCTCGAGAACTCCGAACTCCGCCGCTGCAGTGCGAATGCCGAAATTCTGGACTAGGCCCGGATCAATCCGGACGCCCGCTTCCGCAGCTTCTCCCGCGCACTTGGGAACCAGCATCATGTCCATGAAGGGCGACTTACCGGGCTCGTCAAAACGTTGTCCGGGCACCATCGGATCGTACCAATAAAGCACATCCTCACAGTCAGTATCCGTCGCCGAGCCAGCTCCGCTGCTCTCGCCGCCGAGCATGTGAAGACCGTAGCCAGCAGCCAGGCTGACAAGGGCAATACCTAGCCCAGCCGCAAACATGCGTTGGCGCTGCGTAAATCGTTCGAGCACGGAGTTCATGGCCTGCCCTCCCCGTATGTGAGTTGTAGCTCGACCGCCGCCTGCACGGCCGCCTGTTCGCGTTCGAGAATTTCCAGCTCGAGCAAGGCAAGTGCGGATTTCGCCGCAATCACATCGACGAGATCGGCACGCCCGGCCGCAAAGCTGGCTGTCTCGAGGTCAACGCGGTCACGCGCGAGCGGAAGAAGTTCATCACGCGCGCGGCGCCATTGGCGCATAGTGCTGCGCCAAGTGGCGAGATCGGCTTCGAAATCCGCAACCAGCGCGCGTCTGCGATCCTCGCGGTCGGCCAAAGCGGCAGCGGCATCGGCTTCGGCGGCGGCGATGCGCGGATTCTGCCGCCGGTCGGTGAAGATCGGAAGAGTAATCGACCCCATGACCGACACCGCATCGCCAAACGCCTGGTCGCGACGACCATAGTTGACGCTCACCCCAAAATCCGGCCTCTTTTCAGCGCGAGCGAGCGCGACACCGGCTTCGGCCCGGTCTCGTTCCGCATCGGCCAGAATGAGTTCGGGATTCCCTTCCAGTTCGAAGCGAAGCTGGTTTTCATCCAGAGCCGCCGTGGGAGCCTCACCCAAGGCAACCGGGTCAGGGAACGGTATGTATCGGGAAAGCTGCGCTTGCGCCGTCTCGCGCTCGGCCTCGATCGACGTCGCTGCATCCTCGATCCCAAGCAATTCGCGCCGTATCACGAGGCTTTCGGCCGGGCGGGCCGAGCCCGACGCAACTGCGCTATTGGCAACAGGGATGAAGGCTCGCAGCTCATCGAGCGCTGTGCTGGCGAGATCGAGGCGTTCTTGCGCGTAGAACAAGCTGACCCAAGCGGTTCCAGCGCTTGCGAGAAGATTGCGCTCCGCCATACCGAGCCGTGCTTCCGCCACCCGAACTTCGGAACTGGCAACGCCATACCTCGCCCGTCGCCGCGCAAGATTGGGTATCTCCTGCTCGATACCGATGGCGACTTGCGTAGGAAGTTGCCGGTCAAGCTCGAACGCCGCGGGTCCGCTTACCGGAAGGTTCATAACCCCTGCGCGTAAACGCGGGTCGGGAAGCTCGTCCGCCGCTTCCGCAGCCTCGCGCCGTGATTGTACACGCAGCGCGCCAGCTTCCAAAACGGGTTGCTCGCCCCGCACCGCTGCAAGTGCTTCCTCGTATCCGACAGACTGCGCTTGCGCAGCTTGCGCGGCGAGCAGTGCCGAAAACGGCACCCAGCCAATTCGCCAATCCATAATTCTCACTCTTTCAAAGCGAACTGGCCGGGAACGACTTCGGCGTACGCGTCAATCGACACGGCGCAAGTCAAGTAATCCGTCAAGCTCGCAAACGGCGCAGAGCACCGCCCGGGAAATGCTAGATGGTGAGTTCGGTTTGTGGAGGCGGAGATTCCGGCGGTCGAGGCTGGCTGTCGAGCCTGTTGGCGCTAGCGGCCAGATACGTAGGCGCAACAGGAAACGGTCCTGCATGCGCCAGTCCCGGACCCGCAAGCGCCAGCGGCGGCAGGCAATTCATGGCTACGAGACAATCGAGGCTCATCTCGCAGCATGAGCCATGCTGTTCGGTCGGTTCCGTATCGGTCACCATCTGTTCGGGCATCGCGTGTTCAGACATGCCGTGCTCGGTCATGCTTTGCGCCATTTCAGCACAATCAGCCGACCCAGCCATTTCGCTCTGCGGAACGGCCGCTTGCGCAGCAACCTGCACAAACAGTCCAAAGCTGAAGCAAATCAGGGTCAAGGCGCGAACAAACTTCACGAAGCTGCGATAGTCTGAATACGGAGCCGAGGCAATCCAGCGACCAAAATGCGAAATTCGAGCATCATCTTCGGAATTCGTCGCCTTTGATATGTTCGGTGCCCGCTTCCTCATGCTTATCCCTGTGCGCATCGCGAAGGATATCGATCCCGCCATACAGGGCGATGCCAGCAACCGCGATCCCAACCACGAGGTCTGGCCAATTTGCCCCTGTAAGCATAACGATGATCCCGGAGACGATGATGCCGCCGTTCGATATGAAATCGTTGAAGCTAAAGGTGGTCGCTGCGCGCAGATTGACATCCTTTTGCTGAAGCTTCTGGAGCATGCGCAGGCATATGAGGTTCACCACCGCCGCGATGGCCGCCATGGCGATCATCATCAAGCCGCCCGGCTCGGAGCCTTCGATGAAACGCCTGACGGCATCGGCGATAACGCCTCCGGCGAAGACTAGGAGCATAATGCCTGAGAAACGCGCGGCCCCTCGTTTCCAGGATTGCGAACGGGTGAGAGCCAGAAGACTGAGCGCGTAGACAAATGCATCGGATGAATTGTCGAGCCCATTGGCCAAGAGCGCGTTCGAGTCCGCAAAATAGGCAACGACAAAGAAACCAACCGCGATTGCGACGTTGAGCCACAATACGATCCACAATGTGCGCCGTTTGTCCGCCGAATCCAGATCGAAGTCATCGGTGCAGCTCATACTGACTTCTCCGCTATGTCTTTTGTGCTGCCCTTCTCTTTATACGCCAGAAGGCGAAGCGCATTGGCGACCACGATTAGCGTTGATCCCTCGTGAACTGCGACAGCGGGGCCTATCCCGAGACCGAAAATTGTTGCCGGGATGAGCACGACAACAATTCCGAGACTGACGATCATGTTCTGCCGGATGATTGACCGGGTTTGTCGGCTCAGATCGACGGCGAAAGGCAGTCGGGCGAGATCATCGGCCATCAGCGCGACATCGGCTGTCTCCAATGCAACGTCCGAGCCGGCAGCCCCCATTGCTATTCCGACCGTTGCGTTCGCCATGGCCGGAGCGTCATTAACCCCGTCTCCGACCATCGCAACCTTGTCCTGGCCGGCAAGCTTGCGGATGGCCTTGACCTTGTCGTCGGGCATCAGATTGCCCCAGGCCTCGTCGAGGCCGACTTCCTTTCCAACCGCATCGGCCACTCTTTGGTCGTCGCCCGAGATCATGATCATTCGGGTGATCCCGAGGCCGCGCAACGCTTCGAGCGTCGCCTTTGCCGCCGCGCGCGGCGTGTCGAGCAAGCCGATCGCTCCGAGATCGCGCGTTTCCAAGCGAACGCCCATTGTCGTTCGCCCGCGCTCGCGCATGGACTCTATAGCATCCGACAGTTCGGCACTGAGCTGAGGGACCCCATCTTGCCCAAACATCTCGAGCTTGCCGATCCACACCCGCTCATCGCCAACAATTGCGGTGATGCCCTTGCCTGTGAAGCTTTCAAGATCGCGCGCTTGGGGCAGTGTCTCATCGCCGAGCTGCTCTCGGCCATCCTTGACGATCGCCTGTGCCAGAGGATGATCGCTCAGGCTTTCGGCGGCAGACGCAATCGCAAGCAGCTCTCGTTCCGCTACGCCGGGCGCTGCCACAACATCGGTAATGCGGGGTTCGCCTTCGGTAAGAGTACCGGTCTTGTCGAACGCGATGGCCTTGAGCGCACCGAGATCCTCGAGCGGCGCGCCGCCCTTTACCAGAATGCCGCTGCGTGCAGCTCTGGCCACTCCGGACAAGACCGCGCTCGGGGTCGCGATCGCCAAAGCGCAGGGGCTCGCAGCCACAAGCACCGCCATCGCCCGGTAGAAACTGTCGCGGAACGGCTCGTCGATGACAACCCATGCGAAAAGGAGCAGGCCGGCCAGAGCGAGCACGGCAGGCACGAAAATTCGCTCGAAGCGCTGCGTGAAGCGCTGAGTAGGAGATTGCTGAGCCTCGGCTTCGCTCACCATTTGGACGACCTTGGCTAGGGTCGTATCGCTCGATCGCCGGGTCACTTCCACTTCGAGCGCGCCCGATCCGTTGATCGTCCCCGCGAAGACGCGATTGTTGTCCGCAAGATTGTCAGGATTTGCGCGCGCAGAAGCGACATTCGAAACCGCGCTCTTGTCGACCGGCACGCTTTCGCCGGTCACCGGAGCCTGATTGATGGCACTGACGCCGTCCAGGATGAAGCCATCAGCCGGAAGGCGTTCGTTCGGACGCACGATTACCACGTCGCCTAGCGCAAGCTCCTCGACCGGGATCTCAACTACGTCAGTTCCGCGCTTTACCCGTGCGGTGTCCGGGGCAAGCTCGGCGAGCGCTTCGATAGCTTTCTTCGCGCGCCCCATCGCGTAGTGTTCAAGCGCGTGGCCGAAACTGAACAGGAACAGCAGTAGCGCGCCTTCGGCCCATTCCCCGAGAAAGGCGGCGCCCGCAGCGGCGACAAGCATGAGGCTGTCGATTTCGAACCGGCGGAGGCGCAAATTGTCCCACGCCTCTCGGAGAGTGAAGAAGCCTCCGAAGAAATATGCCGCTATATAACAAGCGAACGGCAGCCAGACCGGATGCCCGTCCCATAGCTTCTCGATCCCGAAGCCGATGGCGAGAAATGCGCCCGAAGCGAGCGAGAAAAAGAGTTCAGTATTAGCGCCGAAGATGCCGCCGTGACTGTGCCCGGAATGATCTTTATCGTCATGGCGGTGTTCTTCAGCATCTCTGGCATTTGCGGCGATTTTGTCGGCCTTGATTGAAACCCCCAGTTCTTGCAGCGCATTGGCAATCGCGGTCTCATCGGTACGCCGGCGGTCGAACTCGGCGACCAGCTTTCCGCTCGCATCGGCATTTGCTTCAAGTACGCCGGATTCGCGGGCTACCAGATCTGCGACTGTCTGCGCCCGGCGCACCGAATTAATGCCCTCGGTTTGCCACACAACATGCCCGTAGCGCCCGGAAATTTCCGCTCCTGCTACGTGCGCAAGTTCTCTGATCCGCGCGATCGTGAGACGATCGGGATCGTAAGATATTGCAAGCTGGGCAGGTGCACTGTTCGATCCTTCAACGACCTCAACCGCATGCACACCTGCCCGCGAACTGAGCAACGACTGCAGCCGAGCGATACATCTGTCGGTGTCGCTCGGAATGTCCGGGAGAAGCGACGATAGTTCGAGTTCGATATTCCGTGTCACTAGCTGTCGCTCCTCGCTGCTGCTGATGTCTCAACCTGGGTCGCGCGCGGTTTTCTCGCGAAGATCAGGCTTACAATGGCTGGCAATACGAACAGGGTGAGCGCCGTGGCGGTGATCAACCCACCAATGACAACCGTAGCCAATGGACGTTGCACTTCGGCCCCGGTTCCCGTCGCAAGCGCCATCGGAACAAAGCCGAGCGATGCAACTAGCGCTGTCATCAACACCGGCCGCAGCCGCGCGATCGCGCCCTCGATGATCGCGTCGCCCAGTTCCAAGCCTTGCTCGAGACGCTGCTTGATCGCTGTGATCATGACGAGGCCGTTCAGCGTCGCAACCCCGGAGAGAGCAATGAACCCCACCGCTGCCGAGATGGAAAAAGGCATGCCGCGCAGAGCCAGGAAAAAGACCCCGCCAGCCAGTGCCATGGGGATTGCGCTGAACACCGCCAGCGCAGGGACCCAACCGCCGACCGCCATATAAAGCAACAGTAGGATAACCGCGAAGGCAAGCGGGACCACGATGAGCAGACGCTGCTGAGCTTGTTGCAGGTTCTGATACTGGCCACCCCATTCGATGAATGATGCGGACGGCAAATCAACATTCGCGGCAACCTCGGACTGTGCCTGCTCGACGAATGACCCAAGATCACGTTCACGGACGTTGGCGGACACAATCACCAGTCGGCGCCCTTGCTCGCGCCGGACTTCGGCCAACCCATCTATCACCTGAAATTCTGCCACAGCACGAAGCGGGACGCTTCCGCCATTGGGCAGGACAATGGGTAATGTTCCAAGCTGGTCAAAGTCGTTGCGGTTCGCATCGGACAGCCTGACCACGACATCGAACCGCCGGTCACCTTCGAACACGAGACCCGCTTTGCGACCGCCAAGGGCAATGGCAACCGACTGTGTCACGTCTTCGACCGTCAGGCCGTAACGCGCGATTGTGGGTCTATCGAAGGCAATATCGAGCGTTGGAAAGCCCGACACTTGCTGAACTTTCACGTCGGCCGCACCATCAACGCCGCGGAGAACTGTGGCAACTTCATTGGCTGCTGCCGTCATGGCCGTGAGATCATCGCCGTAGAGTTTGACCGCGACATCGCCGCGAACGCCTGCGATGAGCTCGTTGAAGCGCAGCTCGATGGGCTGGCTGAATTCATAGAGATTGCCAACGAGATTGCCGAGCGCCTCTTCCATCTCGCTTACAAGTTGATCCTTAGACAGCGAGGGGTCAGGCCATTCTTCGCGCGGTTTGAGGATAACATAGGCATCCGAGATGTTCGGCGGCATAGGGTCGGTCGCGACCTCTGCCGTGCCGGTGCGCGAAAATACCAGCTCAACCTGCGGGAATTGCTTCAATCGCGCTTCAACCTGGCGCTGCATTGTAAGCGACTGCTCCAGTGGGGTGGAAGGAATACGCAATGACTGGACAGCCAGATCACGCTCGTCGAGCTGCGGTGTAAATTCGCTGCCGATGAAGCTGAAGACAAGCGCCGCGAGCGCGAACACGCCGACTCCGGTACCGATGACAGGCCATGGACGGGCAAGCGCTCTGCGCAGCAGCGGACCATAGCGCTCCTTTGTCATTCGGATGGGCTTTGCTTCCTGCTCGTTGATTTTCTTGTTCAGCAAGAGAGCGATCATCGCGGGGACGAACGTGAGCGAGAGGATGAATGCCGAGGCAAGTGCCAGCATCACCGTGATGGCCATGGGCGAAAATGTCTTGCCCTCAACCCCGGTGAAGGTGAGGAGTGGCGCAAAAACCAGAAAGATGATCGCCTGGCCATACACCGTTGGCTTGATCATCTCATGCGCCGCTGCCCGCGTCTCGGCAAGGCGTTCGCGCAGTGTGAGCAAACGTCCCTTGTGCTCCTGCCTTGCGGCGAGGCGCGCGATGCTGTTTTCGACGATGATGACAGCGCCATCGACGATCAGGCCGAAATCAAGCGCTCCAAGACTCATCAGATTGCCCGATACGCCAAGCCGGTTCATGCCAATAGCTGCCATCAGCATCGACAATGGGATGACCAGAGCTGCAATGATCGCGGCGCGGATGTTTCCAAGCAGCAGGAACAAAATGACGATGACGAGCAGCGCGCCCTCGACCAGGTTGTTGCGTACCGTCACGATGGTCGCATCTACGAGTGTCGAACGGTTGTAGACGATCTCCGCTTCAACTCCTGCCGGAAGCGACGATCGTATCTCGTCGAGCCTGTCGGCAGCACCCGCAGCTACGGTGCGGCTGTTTTCGCCTGCGCGCATCAGCACAGTACCGACGACGGCTTCCTCGCCATTCAGCGAGGCTGCACCAGTGCGGAGATCGCCGCCAATTTCGACCGTTGCCACGTCGCCGACGCGGATCGGCACACCTTCGCGCGTTGCCACCACTGCCTGCGCAATGTCTTCTACGGAATTCAGCCGGGAATCGACACGTGCAAGAAGAGCTTCGCCAGCCCGTTCGACAAAGTTGGCGCCTTCGGCCTGGTTCGCCGCTTCGAGCGCGGTAATCAGCTGGTCGAGCGAAACGCCGTAGCCGTTGAGGCGGTCGGGGTCTGGCTGCACCAGGTACTGCTTCTCAAAGCCACCGATCGAGTCCACGCCCGCCACGCCGTTGGCCGTACGCATCAGCGGCGCGACAACCCAATCCTGTACCGTGCGCAGATAGGCGGCTCTTGCCACCGCCGTGTCCAATCGCTCGCCCCGGTCCGTGAGAAAGCTGCCGTCCTTCTGCCAGCCAACAGCACCACCCTTGGGCGCATCGGTTCCACCCGGATGCTCGAATTCGATGGTATACATCAACACCTCGCCGAGACCGGTTGCAATCGGACCCATTGACGGCTCCGCACCTGCAGGAAGCGAAGAGGCCAGGTTGGCGATCCTCTCTTCGACCTGCGACCGGGCAAAGTAGATGTCGGTGCCTTCTTCGAAGATCGCGGTGACCTGGCTGAAGCCGTTACGCGAGATCGAGCGGGTCATCTCAAGTCCCTCGATACCGGCTAGTCCGGTTTCGACAGGGAAGGTTACCTGCGTTTCGATCTGCGAGGGCGAGAGGGCCGGTGCCTCGGTGTTTATCTGCACCTGAACATTGGTGATGTCCGGCACCGCATCAATCGGCAGTTTTGCAAGATTGAACGCGCCCCAAATGGCAACACCTAGGGCAAAGGCTACGACCGCCCAGCGATTGCGCACCGACCAGTCAAGGACGCCGCCAATCAGGCCATCATGGCTGCTGCGCTCCTCCTCGAAACCGCTTTCAGACCGATCAATGTCCATGTTCGGCCTCCTCTTTTCCGAGTTCGGCTTTGAGCAGGAAGGCGTTTTCGGTCGCGATCCGCTGGCCATTCTGCAATCCGGACTCAATCACGATGCGCCCTCCCGAGCGCGATCCCGTCACGACAGGCATCGCCCGAAACCCGGTACGCGTGCGAACGAACACGACTTCACGGCCTTCGACCATCTGAACTGCGGATTCAGGCACCGAGATCGAGGTCGCATCGGTTTCACCTGAGGGTCGGATGCGCGCCTGCAAGAATGCGCCTGGCTGCAATCCGGGGACCGCTCCGGCGAGTGAGATTATCGCTGTCGCGCTACGGCTTTCCGGATCGAGTGCCGGGGTCACCGAGCGCACACGTCCGCCGATCTCCCGGTCCTGCCCGAGCTCCAACGTAGCTTCATCGCCCGGCCGAATTCTCGCAGCATCGCTGGCAGGCAAGGCGACCTGCACCTGCAAGCCGCTCGCGTTCACGATCTGGAACATCTCTTCACCGGCGGAGACGTAGGAGCCAAGCACGATCGGCGCGCTGGTGATCTGCCCTGAAATCGGACTCGTCACGGCCAGCGAACGCCCATCCCCGCTGACACCAGCAGCTGCGGATGCGGCTTGTGCGCGTGACAGCTCCGATCTTGCCACTTGCAGATTGGCCTGCGCCGCTTCGAGATCCTGCCGGGCCGTCACATTGGCCTCGAACAGCCGCTTTTCGCGGTCGTAGAGCGCAGACAGTTCATTGACCCGCGCACGCGCGGCAGCGACCTGCGCAGCCAGTCCGGCAGCATCAGCGCTCTCGATCCGCGCGATCACCTCCCCCTGCCTGACATAATCGCCAAGCATCTTGTTCACGCTCTTCACCACACCGGATGCACGCGCATCGATCCGTGCGCTGGCATTCGGCGCCGCGGCGACGGTCGCTGGGAATACAAGCTCCGTTGCTGCGCCGAATTGGACAGCTTCGATTTCTATCGACGAAGCTGCGATCTGCTTCTTGTCGATCAGCAGAACGCCTTCGGAGACTTCGCTCTTTTTACCTTGTTCCGCTTGCTGGTCGGGTCCGTTTGAGTCAGCGGGCCAGAAGACCCAGGCCAAAGCGGCCAGCAAGATCAGGACGCCGCTTACGGCGATCAAATGGCTACGTTCCATGGAAATGGGCCTCACTGTGTGTTGAGCCAGATGAGCCGCGCCGCGAGCAGGCCGCGGGTCTCTTCTACCTGAATCAGATTTTCACGAATGGCGTCGCGCGCTTCGGCAGCCGCCAGAACTTCGATCAGCGGAAATCTGCCATTGCGGTAGCCGATTTCGACGAGCCTGAGCGCTTCCTCAGCCTGCGGCAGGGATGCGCTGGAGAGGGTCTCCACACGCGTTTCGGCGGCCAGATAAAGCGTTCGCGTCCGCTCGAACTCCACGCGGTAGTCCGCCTCGGCTATCGCCTCGCTCGCGCTTGCCGCGCGGTATTGCGCCTCGGCGGCTGCGATGTTGCCCTGGTTGCGGTTGCGAAAGGGAAGCGGAATGGAAATCCCGACGATGAACGCTTGATCGTTGCTTTCCTCAAAACGGCGCACGCCTGCCGACAGCGTTGGGTCGGGAACGCCAAGCGAGCGCTCACGCGCAATTTCGGCTTCAGCAAAGCTGGTTCGAGCGCCCGCAATGCGCAGTTGCAACGGATCTTCGGAAACCGGCGGCGCAAGGGGCGGCGATAAGTCAGGAAAGACGTTCGATACTGCGGGATTGGGATGTCCGGATACCCAGAGAGCCGCGAGCGCCTGACGTGCTGCTAAATCGTCTGCTTGTGCAGCCTGCAATTCGGCCTCCGCCTCGGCAAGCGTAGCTTGTGCACGCATAGCTCGAAGAGGCGGCTCCCGCCCGACCTCTACAAGCACGTTGGCGATCCGCGTCAGTTCACGGTTTCGCTCGACGATTTCCCGCGCGAGAACGAGGCGTTGGCCTGCGGCGACAGCCTGCACATAACGCTCGCGCACCCCCAAAGCGAGTTGCGACAAGGCAAATTCGCTCTGCAAGCCGGCGAAATCGGACGATGCGCGTGCGCTCGCGATGCGTGCGCTTCGCTTGCCGCCGAGTTCGAGCGGCTGACCGATCGCTAGGGTATACTCGGTCGATCGCAGCCCGGAGAAAGCGCCGGAGCCCGCGATGTTTTCGGCCTCGAGCGATAGCTCGGGATTGGGTCGGAGGCGTGCTTGGTCGATAGCCGCACGCGCGGCTTCGGCCTCCGCCTGAGGGCCGTAAACCCGTGGATTGCTGGAAGGGTCATCTTCCCCTTCAATGCCGACGCCCGCTCGAGCGAGCGCTTCCTCGAGTGTAACTGTTTCCTGTGCCAATACTGGCGAACCCGTGGACACGGCAATCAAGGCCGCGGCCAGTGCAAAGCACCGCATTATTGTATCTCCTGACTGAAACCAATCGAGCGCACGCGCAGGCGCACTCGCACATGATTTGCTGTCAGGCTTTGGGAGGTTGGATCAGAACCGGCGGCGCGCGCGAGGTGAGCATCGAAGTCGCAAGCGGACCCTTCAGGCTATTCGTGCGCGCAAAGGGCGACCCCAGGAACACTCCACTATCGGCGAGGCTGAAGCTGCAATTGTGATGATGCGTTGCCGAATGGTCCTGACCATCATGGTCCGGCTCGGGATCATTGCTATCGAAGTGGTCCGCCCCATGCGCATAAACGTGATCGGCCGCATGAACGAAGCTTTCGCCTTCTGAAGCATGCGCGTCAGGTAACGATAGGACACTACCGAAAAGAATGGCGATGATCGCAAGGAAGGGGAACACAAGCCGCGGCATGTTACTCAACCCTTTAGGAGCCTTGCAAAGCTTGCGCAACCACGGCTGTCTGAGCGCTTGTCTTTTCATGATCACGATTTGGCACCGACGAATTCATACGCACAACCGGCCAGAAACTCGCGGAAATGAACTTCGCGCAAAACTTTGCGTGCTGGAAGCCAAGGGCGAAACTCTTCATATTCCCGCGCCACACCAAATGGTTTGGTCAGCACTATGCCGATTTCAATCAGCCATCGCGGCCAGCGCTCGGGGTGCTTCAGGCCAAGCAGGGCCATCCGGCCACCCGTCGGGAGAGCAGCTGAGGCGCGCTCGATGATCGCGGCGTAGTCAGGTGGCATTTCCAGTCCAAAGGTGCTGATGACTGCGCTGGTCTCGCTCGGAAAGCGGAAGGCGGCTACGTCTGACTTCACAAATTCGACATTGCTAGCTCGCAGGCGCTTCGCTCGTCGACGGGCTTGGTCGAGCATGCCTTGCGAAAGGTCGACCAGCGTCACCTTGCCGCTTGGTCCTACTCTTTCAAGCAGAAACGCGAGGTTTGCGCCGGTGCCAGCACATAGATCGATCACATGGTCACCGGCGTTGAGTTCAAGCCGGTTAACCAGATCGCGTCGCCAGCGACCAAGACCGGCCCACCGAAACCCCGACACCAATCGGTCATAGATTCCCGCGTTCTTGTCGTAGAGACGTTCAACCTGTTCGTTGGATAGAATTGCCATGGCGCGTGCTAGCGAACCTCGTCCGAAGAGATGGTGAAAACCTCCGCGAGGTCGTCCGGGTATGGCATTGGCGCGAATGCGCTCACGTTTGCGCGTCCGGTATTGCCCCAGGGGAGCCGTCCGGTGAGATTGCCAAGGGGAGCGAGCGCAAGACGTATGACCTGCCCCAGAACTTCGCGGCCATCGCGGGTTTCAACTGCATAGCTCAGCATCGTCATATGTGAACGAAGGTGCGGCCCGAAGAAGCCCTGGCCCAGAATATGTTCCCGCTCGAGCGCGGTCCAAGCCAAAGCCCGGTCACCAGACTGCCTGGCGGCACGGAAAACGCACCGCTCAGCTTCGATAAGTTCAATAATGTCCTTCTTTGCCACAGGATTTTACCGTTCTGCTTGCATCTTCGAATCGTCTTATGCACCTTGTAGTGGCTACAAGGTCAAGCATTGCGAGAAACCCATGAAGATTGGTGCCCTGGCGCGGAAGACCGGCACGACCGCCGAAACGATCCGCTACTACGAACGGACCGGATTGCTGGAGGAACCACCACGCACCGCCGGAAACTACCGGGACTATGGCCCGACCGAATTGGCCAGATTGCGGTTTATCCGCCGCGCACGCGACCTTGGCTTCACCATGGCGGAGGTGCGCCAACTGCTTTCTTTGTCGGATGATCCATCGCAATCGTGCGAAGCCGTGGACTCTATTGCCAGCCTCCACCTACGCGAAGTGGATCGGAAGCTTGGTGACTTGCGAAAACTGCGAACCGAACTGCGCCATATGGTCGACGACTGCCAGCACGGAGCGGTTGGCGAATGCCGGATAATCGAAGTGCTTTCCGGCTAGCGGGACAGCGCGCGTTTATTCGAGCGGTGACGGGACGCAAACCATGATCATCTCGAAATTCGGGGCGTGTTCTGACATATCTCGTCGGTGCGTTCGACAATAGAACCGATCCAGTCATCGATCTCGGCTTCGACCCAAACCGTGCAACGGGGACCGAGCGAACGCGACTTTGGAAAACGGCCTTCGCGCATCCGCTGATAGATTGCCGTTCGGCGCAGGCCCACGCGCGCCATGACCTCGGGAAGACGAATGAGCCGGTCTGGCGTTGGCTCGACAGGAACGGCTTCCGCGTCCGTTTCGAGACCAGTCGTCATTTCAGAGAGCGAAGCTTTGTTCATCCTGCCGCTCCAGTTGCGCGAGGTGATCCGACAGGAGACCGGCGGTGCGGTGCGCGGTCCCCTTTGCCCAGCGCGGTCTCACATCGAGCAGCCTCTGGCCCAGCGCTTGATCCAAAGCAGACGGCAACTCGCTTATGAAGGTTTCAAGAAATTCCAGCACGCCGCTATTCTGCCAATCCTTGCTACGCTGCGAGTACCCCGCGAGTGCCAGCATCAGGGAGGTGCGCGGCGCGTGTCCGCTCGCGTCAAGGATGGCCAGCGCCTCTGGCAGTGTGGCTGACCTTGTCCCGGCGAGGATGCGTCGGAGCGCGTCCTTGTTGATATTCGTCTGTGCGGCAATCGTCCGCCGGGACTTGCCACTTTCGTCCACGGCATGGTCGAGGAAAGCGGCGACTCCTCGCGATAGTTCTTCCCATTTGTCGTTTGTGTTTCGCGCCATTGTTCCTGCTTCCGGTGATCTTCAGCGAATCACCAACAGGCTAGGCGACGCGTCAAACTGTAGGAAAGGAAAAAGAACAAATAAGCAACACGTAGGAAACTGGCTCATCGTCACACGATTTGATTCGCGCAGTTTCCGGTCCCTCGATCTCAGACTTCGGTATGGGTGGCGCAATGATCGGTATTCTTGGCCGCAATGTCTGCACCGGTCGCGCAAAGCCTGGTCAGATTGCCCAGAATCGACGATTTCTCTTGGTCGGAATGCCGCGTGCGGCAGTTTCCGTTTTCCTACACCCTGCCTTCCAATCGAGGAAAGAACATACAGCGAACGCATCGCTGCCAATGTTCGAAACGGAGTTCCTCGATGAACAATGCAATCACCCTTCCCCGCCCATCCGTTAAAGGCATTCGTGCCCGCGACTATATTCTTCCGGCCGCGATTGCGCTCGCCTGCGCCGGTGCCGCCTATGCCGGTGCCGACACGACCTTTGATCCGGCGCTGCAGAAGTTCACTGACTTCCTCGAAGGTTCGGGCGGCAAGATCATCACCGTCCTCAGCCTTGCCGGCGGTTTGATCGCGCTCGCCTCGGGCCGCTTCGCCCTTGGGCAGGTCGCGGTCCCGGTCGGTGTCGGAATTGGCGTCGGCACAGGCGTGCCGATCGTCACGTCGGTCGTGACCGCAACCATTTGATCGCGGTCTAACGACGGGAGGGCGGCATGGCCGACAGATACCTCGTTCCACGGCGGCTCGACGACCCGGAGCTCATCGGCTTCTGGACCATCGACGAGTTTGCGGGACTGCTCGTCCCCTTCGCGTGGGGCATCCTTTCGCAGCACATCATCATCGGCACCGGCCTATCGGTCATGACCTGGTTCGCCCTTCGAAAGGCGAAGGCATCAGGCGCAGGGTCGAAACTGGTCCATGCTGCCTACTGGTATCTGCCGAGGAGCTTCCTCGGGCTGAAAGCCACGCCGCCCTCCCACTGCCGCCTGCTCGCAGGCTGAGGGAGGACCCAAGTGAAATACGAATTCGCCTATGAGGAAGCGCAGCGTCACCTCAAACAGCGCAACCGCTTCGCCGCGCTGTCAGCCGTGCTGGGCCTTACCAGCCTGCTGGCGGTCGGCGCGGCGGCGACGCGCGAGGAAAGCGTCATTTTGGTGCCTGTCACGACCGAGCGCCTGACGCTCGGGAGCGGCGGTACCGATGCGCACTACCTCGAACTCGTAACCCGCGACACCGCGCTCATGCTGCTCAATCGCGCACCCGAGAGCCTCGACTACTGGATGGAACAGGTCCTCAAGGTGGCAGATCCGTCAGCGCACGGGAGCCTCAAGGCCGAGCTCGTCAAGATCGTCGACGAGCAGCGCGGTTCGGACATCAGCCAGGCCTTCGTCATCTCGCGGATGGTGGTCGACGCGCAGGCGCTCACCGCTGTCGTCACCGGCACGCTCAAGACCTTCGTCGGTGCGCAGGTGATCGCAAGCCAAGAGCGCAGCTTCGAATTCAGCTGGAACCGCCGCGGCCTCAGTCTCGGCCTCACCGGCTTCCGCCAGCTCCCAACCGAAAACGAGGAGGAGAACCCATGACACTCCTATCCCGCCCCTTCCCCGCCGCGCTGACCAGCGTTGCGCTGGCAATCGCCACGGCCGCCTACGCTTCACCGGCACATGCCGACCAGTTCGTCGAGGCCGCTGATGGCGCCGCGATCGACTGCGTGCTCGCACGCGGCGCGCTGACCCGTATCGCCCTCATCGAGGACGGTTTCGCCAATGTCTCGAAGATGGCGAGCGGTTTTCCCTACAACGATTTCGAGGTGACCCACGAGCCGGTGCGCGGCGACATCTATGTCTCGGTGCCGCTGCAATATGCGAGCGCAAGGGTCAGCTTCTTCGCGACGAGCAGCGCAGGCTATGTCTACAAGTTCACCTGCCGCGTCGAAGGCGAGGAAGCGAGCCAGCTCTTCGTCACCAATCCCGCGCTCGCCAAATCCCAGGCGAGCGAATGGGAAGGCACAGCAGCGACCCGCGACGAGGCCGCGATCCGCCTTATCGGGGCGATGGCGAGCGACGGGGTTCTGCCAGGCTTCCGGGCCCGCGCCGAACTCTCTCGACCACGCCGAACCGACAGTCTCGAAGTGCAGCAGGTCGCCGAATACGAAGGTGCCGAGCTGATCGGACAGGCCTTCACCCTGCGCAATCTTGGCCCGGCGCCCGTCGACCTTGCCGGTGAGCGCGAGGCGCCCGCCGGGGCGCTGGCCTTTGCCTATGGCCGCAACTCCCTCCAGCCCGGCGAGAGCACTCAGGCCTTCCTTGTCTTTACCAAGGGAGGGCTCGAATAATGGCCGATACCGACACAAGCTATACGCCCGCGGCAGCGCCAAAGGACGAGACGCGCGGCGAAGCCCGGCGCGATCTCAACCGCACGGTCGCGCAGCGCCAGAAGCTGCTGCTTGCCGGGATCGGCGGCGTGGCGCTCATCGCCGGTTCGATGTTCATCTTCGGCGGCGAGGATGAAGCGAGCGCCGACGGCGCGGGCGCAACCACGATCGAGACCGGCGCGCTGGTCAATCGCAATCTCTCGCAGCGCGAATTCGTCGCCACTTACGGCAACCGCCTCGATGCGCAGGGCAAGGCGATCAAGGACCTGCAGGAGACCCAGCTTCCCAGGGCTTCGATCGAGCAGGAGCTCGAAAAGCTGCGGGGCGAGAACGCGCGGATGCTGAGCGACGGGCAAGCTGCGATCGATGCGATCTCGGCGGAGAACGCTGCCTTGCGCTCGGAACTCGAAACCGTCCGCACCAATCCCCCAGTTGCGCCGGTGGCCGCAGTCGATCCGCGGGCTCCGGGCTTCGCTCCTGGACCGCTCGAGCCACCCAGCGAACCCAAGGCAAGCCTGCTGAGCTTCTCAAACGACAAGCCGGGCACCGCCAAGGCCAAGGCAACCGAAAGCGCGCCGGCGCTGCTGCTCGAGGCAAGCCGCGATTACCTGCCGCCCAACAGCTATGCACCTGCCACCGTAATCGTCGGGGTCGACGCCTCGACCGGGGTCACCAGCCAGAGCGATCCGCTGCCCGTGGTGCTGCGGATCACCGGTCCGGCGCGCTCGGTGCTGCAGGGCAACAAGCTCCTCACCACCGATCTCACCGGCTGCCTCGTCAACGGCGCGGCGCGAGGCGATCTCTCGGCCGAGAAGGTTTACGTCAAGCTCGTGCGCATGACCTGTGCGCAGCCCGGCGGACGCTTCGCGGTGAGCGAAGTGAAGGGATTCATCGCCTTCGCCGGCAAGTCGGGCGTGCGCGGCAATGTCGTCAGCCGCGAAGGCAGCCTCGTCAGCCAGGCGCTGCTCGCCGGAATCGTCGGCGGCTTCGGCCGCGGCTTCTCGGCCAATGCCAACGGCATCTTTGCGCAGCCTGTCGGCAGCGACGGCAAGCGCGACGCGCTCTCGCCGACCGACATCCTCGCAGGCGGCCTGGGCCAGGGCGCGGGCGAAGCCGCCGACACCGTCAGCAAATACCTCATCGAACGCGCAGAACAGTACCAACCCGTCGTCGAGATGCCGACCGGCATCGCAGTCGAGATCGTCTTTCTCGACGGCGTCCATGTCAGGAGCACACCCCAATGAACTACTCGAACCAGCGGCCCGGCCTCAAGGCGCGCGCCGCGCACATATCGCTCGCCGCCGCCAGCGCAGCAGCCCTCCTTACAAGCGGCGTCGCGATCGTAACCGCCATGCCCGCGCAGGCCGCGATCACGCGAGATGTGGTTGAAGCGCTCAAGCTTCGTCTGCCCAGAACGCCGATCGACTCGCTCGATTGCACGACATTCGCGCCATGGTGCGAGGTCGTCTCGGGAGAGACGCTGTTCTACATCGACGAAGCGGCACGCTACCTCTTCGTCGGGCGGCTCTACGACATGGAGGAGCGGCGCGACGTGACTGCCGCGCGCCTGCTCGAACTCAACCCCGACCTGCTCGCCGCCGGCGCAGCCCGCCACGCCGGCGAGGACACTGGAGGGCGCCATGACGTTGCCGAAACCCGCGACAGGCAGGTCGCGACGCATGTCGATCTCAAAGCCCTTCCCAAGGAAGGCGCGATCCTGTGGGGCAATCCCAAGGGGCCGAAGCTGGTTGTCTTCTCGGATTTCCAGTGCGGCTACTGTAAGCGGCTCACCGGCGAACTCGAGAAGGCAGGCGTTCTTGTCGAGGAACGGCCGATCTCGATCTTCGGCGCATCGAGCCGGCGCAGGTCCGAGGCGGTGCTCTGCGCCGCCGATCCGGTCGGGGCGCTCCATGCCGCCTATACCGGCAAGCACCTCGAACCGCGCGCCGCCTGCAAGAAAGCAGCTGCGCTCGATGCCAACGAAGCCTTTGCACAGGCCAACGGCTTTGCCGGAACCCCGGTAATCGTCCGGGCGCGCGACGGTGCGGTGCTGCACGGCTACCGTGATGCAAAGACACTGCGCGCTTTTGCCAATGCCAAGACCGGATCGAAGCAATGAGCGGCGGTGCGACCCGTGTCGGAGCGACGGCAATTCTCGCGTTGATGATCGCCGGCTGCGCGACGCTTGGCGGCAACGTCAAGGGCGACTTTTCCTGCCGGGCACCGGAGGGAAGCTGCGCGCCGACCTCGATGATCGACGATACCGCGACCCGCGTTTCACAGGCAGAACGGTCCGGTCGTGCCTCTGCGGGAGCGCACAGGGCCGGTGATCGCGGATTGCGGATCGTTGTTGCGGGCTACCGCGACGGGGCGGGCCGCATCCACGAGGCCCGGGTTGTTCATGTCGTGCTGCCCGATCGCGCTGCCGAGCGCTGGCGCGCGCCGCGTTCGACCGGCGACGTGCTTCGCGCACTGGCGCGTCCGGCTGAAGCAGAAGTCGCCCCGCCCGCCGCCGCAGAAGCAATTCCTTTTCAGCTTTCCAATCCGTCCCCCCAGCAGCCTCCCGATGTCCTGGTCATCCCCTCGCAGGATCTGACGGAGCTGCCCGGCGCCAAAGCGCCGGACCCCGGGGCACCTGGTCGTCCCCCCTCCCCCGGCCAGGTGCCCCACCCCGTTCTGCCCGAAGGAGAGCCCAAGTGAACCTCTCGCTATCCTCTGCGCGCGACGCGCTTCTCGCTGGCCTGTTCGGCGATGCGAAAAGGGGCGACCATGCGCAGCCGCGTTTCGCGCTCGACATGCTGTCGGACTGGCTTCCGTACCGAGTCTATGACGAGGGCCCGGGGCTCTACCGCAACGCGCACTCGAAGGGCTTCATTCTCGAAGTCACCCCGCTCATCGGCGCCGACGAGCGGACAGGTGAGATCCTCGGCCAGTTCTTTTCCGAGAGCCTGCCGCAAGGCGCCTGCCTCCAAGTGCTGAACTTCGCGTCCCCGCGCATCGGCGCCATCGTCGGCCCGTGGTTCGCACCGCGCTACGAGCAGGGCGGGATCTACGAAGCGATTGCGAAAGCCCGCACCAACCGGCTCTACGATCTCGTCTGGAAGTCGGGCTCGGCACACGCGCCGTTTCATGCACGCCATGTGCGTCTGGTGCTCTCGCTCGGCGTTCCGGTGCCCGGAAGCGTCACCGATGCAGAACTCACCGAATGCCGCGACGGGATGGCGGGGATGCTGAACTCGCTCGGCCTTGCATCGAACAGGCTCGAGCCCGCAGGCCTGCTCGCACTGGTCGACGAGCTCACCTCGCCGACCACCGCGCGCGAACCCGATCTCACCCACTGGAACCGCGAGGACACGCTCGACGCGCAAGCGATCCGCCGCGACATCGAACTCGAAGTCGAGGACGACCGGCTGATCTTGCGCACCGAGCGCTTCCGCGAGACCGGGCGCTCGCGAGATGGCGTGCCGCAGGTAGGTGAATGCTATCCCGACCGCTTCGATGTGCGCCATTACGGCGTGCGCTCTACCCCTGAGCGCTGGGCACCGTGGGAATGCGCGCGGCTCATCGGCGACATGTTCACCGACAAGCTGCGCTTTCCCTGCCCGGCTGCGACCATGCTGTGCCTGCATTATCCCGACCAGGAAGCCGCCTCGGCGCGCGCAGGCTACAAGTTCATGCGCACCACCAGCCTGTCGGAAACGAAGAGCGCACGTTTCCTGCCCAAACTCTCCGAGCAATCGGCAGAATGGAGACATGTCCAGGCCGAGCTCCAGGCGGGCAAGAAGCTGGTCAAGCTGTTCTACGGTCTCACCACCATCTCGCCGCTCGGCAATGGCGATGCGCATGAGCGCACGGTCAAGGCGATCTACAAGGCGGCCGGATGGGACCTTGCCGACGAACGCTTTCTCCAGCTCCAGGGTCTTGTCGCGGCGTTCCCGCTGAGCCTCGCCGATGGTCTGGTCCACGACCTTGCGCGGCTCAAACGCTTTCGGACCATGCTTTCGACCACCGCGGCCAATATCGCCCCGCTGCAGGGCGAGTATCTCGGCGGGACGATCCCACACCTGCTGCTGCTCGGACGGCGCGGCCAGCCCTTCTTCTGGTCGCCCTTCGAGAACGCGGCGGGCAACCACAATATCGCGATCTGCGGGAAGTCGGGCTCGGGCAAGTCGGTGCTGCTGCAGGAACTCTGCGCTGCGCTCCGCGGCGCGGGCGCCAAGGTCGTAGTGATCGACGACGGGCGCAGTTTCGAGCATTCGGTCAAACTGCAGGGCGGGCGCTTCGTCGAGTTCACGCTCGCCTCGGGCTTCTCCTTGAACCCGTTCTCGATGGTCGATGATGCCCGCGCGCACGAGGATGAGGATTACCGCCTCGACTGCTTTGCGATGATCAAGGCGATCGTCGGCCAGATGGCGCGGCCGAGCGCCGCCCCCTCGGACACCGAGCGCGGGCTGATCGATCGTGCAGTAACCCAGGTCTGGAATGCGCTCGGCAGCGGCGGCGCGATCGACGACGTCGCGCATGCGCTCCATCAGAGCGAGAACGAGGCGGGCAAGGACCTTGCCACAGCGATCGCGCCCTTCTGCCGCGGCGGCAGCTATGCCGGGTTCTTCTCGGGGAAAGCGAGCTTCGCGCTCGAAGACGTTTTCACCGTCTTCGAGATGAGCGACCTCGCGTCCCGCGAGGAGCTTCGAAGCGTCGTCCTCTCGGCGATCATGTTCATGACCGGCCAGGCAATGACGCGCTCGTCGCGTTCGACCAAGAAGCTGCTGCTGATCGATGAGGCCTGGGCGATGCTCAGGGGCGGTTCGATGGGCGAGTTCGTCGAGACCTACGCCCGCACCGCACGCAAATATGGCGGCGCGCTTGCGACCGCCACCCAGTCCTTGAACGACTATTACAAGTCCGATGGCGCGCGGGCTGCGCTCGAGAACAGCGACTGGATGCTGGTACTCCAGCAAAAGCCCGAGACCATCGCCGATTTCCGCAAGGAGGCCCGGCTCGACATGGACGACCGGACCGAGACGCTGATCCGCAGCCTCAAGCGCTCGGGCACCGAGTACAGCGAGATCTACCTCAAAGGTCCCGAGATGGAAGCCGTTGGACGCCTGGTACTCGACCCACTCTCGGCAACCATCTTCTCCTCCGATCCCGACACCTACGCCGCGATCCACCGCCATGTCGAAAACGGCATGCCGCTGGAGCGCGCAGTCGCGCTGGTCGCAGGTGTGGAAGGAGGCATGTGATGGTGCTCGAGACCACCACGCTTGTAGATCGCGTGCCGCTTCCGTCGGTCAGACAAGCCCGTGACAAGCACCGTGCGATCGACTGGCTGGCGCTGTTCCAGGGCACCTGTCTGGTGCTGATCGAAACGGCAAGCTTCGCGGCGAGCACGCTGCTGCTGATCCTCGGCGTGCCGCTGTTCGTGTTCCTGGCTGTAGCAGGCTGGGATCTCACGGCGCTGTTCGCGCAGCTTGGCAATCTTGCCGACCATTACCGCAGTGCCGAACCGATCGCGCGCCGCTTCTTCGCGCAGGACCTCCAGATCGCATTCCTCATCGCTACCGGCGGGCTCGCGCTGCTGCGGCTGCCGGCATTCCTGCACCGCCTCGATCGCCGCCTTTCCGAAGGAGCCTCCCGCCATGCATAGACTGAACCTGACGCTTCGCCAGCTGGGCCCGAAACTCCTCGCTCTAGCGTTGCTCGTTGCCGCGCTCCTGTGGGGTGCGTGGATCACGCAGCAGGTCACAACTTCACCCAAGCAGCGGATCGTCACTGTCCGGCTCGCCGAGACCATCGGCACCTTCGTCGAGGAAGCCGCGCGCGCCGATGCCGATCCGGCGGTCGTCCAGGCGGCGAGCCTTGCCTACCTCAAGGCCGCCGAAGGCGCCGTTGCCGACATGGGCCATGACGGCCGCGTGGTGCTGGTTGCCGAGGCAGTGCTCGCGGGCGCTGCCGAAGACGCAACGCCCGAACTCGAGCAGCGCATTGCGGACAAGCTCGCCGGGGAGAAGCTGCCATGAGCCTTCCCCTCTCGCTACGCCGTCCGCTGCTGCTCTCGGGGCTGGTCCTGCTGCCGCTCGCCTGGGCACCGCTCGATGCCTTCAGCAAGGACCACGCTTTCCTCATCAATGCGAGCCCGAGCCTGCCCAACTGGGCGTTCTGGCTCGACAAGCACGCGCCGATCGTTCGCGGCAGCCTGATCTTCTTCGAGCCGCCGCAAAGCGAGCTGGTCGAAAGGCATTTCGGAAAAGAACCACAGATGTTCGGCAAGCGCGTCCTTGGCATGCCGGGCGATGTCGTGCGCCACGAGGGCGATGCGGTCTTCATCAACGGGAAGCAGGTCGCGAGCCTGCTCGAGGTCACCCGTCTCGGTGTCCCGCTCACGCGGGGGCCTAATGGCGTCATCCCCGAGGGCTGCTACTACACCGGCACCAGCCATCCCCGCGGGCTCGACAGCCGCTATGGCGCAATCGGCTTCGTGTGCCGCGGACAAATCCTTGGCAGCGGGAAGGCGATCCTGTGATGCGCTCCCTCTTTCCGCTTGGCGCGCTTCTCCTCGCTGCGCTCCCGGCCAGCCTGCAGGCGCGAGACTATGGCCAGCGCGGCGCGGTCTTCCCCGTGATCGAGCGCGATCTGCTCGAACAGATCCATGCTCGCCTCGCGCAGATGGAAAAGTCGGGCGAGACCGCGCGGCTCAACGAGGAACTCAAGCGTCGTACGATCGCCCGCGTCAACCGGCCTGATCCGGTTGCCGGCGTGATCCGCGCAAGCGCAAGCCGCCAATGGGCCTTCGATCCGACAATTACGCTTGCTGCCGATATCCGGGGCGCAAAAGGCGAGCTGATCCATGCCGCCGGAACCCGGGTCAATCCGCTCGACAGCGTCAAGCTGCGCGGCGACCTCCTGTTTCTTGACGGCGACGATCCCACGCAAATCGCCTGGGCGCTGAGGCAGGACGCCAATGCCAAGCTGATCCTCGTGAAAGGCGCCCCGCTCAAGCTGATGAAGGCCCGCCAGCGCCGTTTCTATTTCGACCAGGGCGGCAAGCTGACGGAGAAATTCGGCATCAGGGCCGTCCCCGCGCGGGTGCGCCAGAATGGGCGTGTCCTCGAAGTAAGCGAGATCGCGCTGCCGCCTCGAAAGGCCCAGCCATGAGCAGCATCCGCGCCTTGCTGATCCTCACCACCGCGACGTTGTCGTTCGCTCTTGCCTCGCCCGCCTCGGCCGATGCCGGGCCTGGCAAATGCACCGGGCAGTTCGTCAATCCGATCACCGACATCTGCTGGTCGTGCCTGTTCCCGATCTCGGTCGGCGGGCTCGAAATCTGGCCCAGCAATCGCCCCGATCCCGACAATCCCGATCTGCCCGTCTGCCTGTGCGGTCTTCGGCCCGGCATCGCGATGGGGTTCTGGGAGCCGGTCCGGCTCGCCGATGTCAGTATGAAGCCTTGGTGCTTCGTGAACCTCGGCGGGATGAAACTCGATCCCGGCTTTGATATCGGCTTGCGCTCGATCTCCGGTCCTTCGGCCGTGGGCGGCGCAAGCCAGTATTATTCGAGCTGGCACGTCCACTGGTATGCCTATCCGCTGATCTACTGGATGGAGATCGTCGCCGATTTTCTGTGCCTCGAGCCGGGTTCGATCGACATCCTCTACATCTCCGAGATCGATCCGCTGTGGCAGGACAGCGAGCTCACCGCGATCATCAATCCCGAGGCCGTGCTGTTTGCCAACCCGCTGGCGCTTGCCGCCTGCGCGGCGGATTGTGCTGCAGCGACCGCGAACCTGCCGCTCGACGAGATGTTCTGGTGCGCAGGCTGCCAGGGCTCGATGTATCCGATGAACGGTAACGTCTCGGCTTCGATTGGACATGTCCAGGCCTCGCGGCTCGTGCTCTCTCGCTTCGCCTACAAGCTCCACCGCGAACTTGTCTCATGGGGCACGATGGGCTCCAAGGGTCTGTGCGGCAAGTACCTCATGCCGGTGATGAGGAAGCAGCAATACCGCTTCCAGGCCACCAACCCCAATCCGGCGACCAAGGGCCGCTACGCCTGCCCGCCCATTGGTGCCTCCACCACCTTCCAGTCCCCCGGACAGGTCATCCCCGCCATCGGCGAAGACATGGGATACCTCGTCTGGCGCAAGAGGAATTGCTGCGCGCTATGAGAAACGCTTTCCCCATGCTCGTTGGCCTGAGCCTCGTGATCGCTGCCGGATTTGCCGCAGCTTCCGCGCAGGATGCCGGGCCCGACCTTGACCTCGCTGAGATCCGCGCGCGCGCGGCCGAACATGCCGCCGACGCCGAGGCGCTCGCCACATCGGTCAGGACAAAAGCGGATGCCCTCGCAGAAGACGCGCGCGCCGCTCAGCAAACGGCTTTCGACAATCGCGCAGCTTATGCCGAGACTGCGCAGGCGACCGCGAATGCCGGGCCGCTCGATCTCGATGGCATGATCCGCGCCCAGGCCGATGCGGAAGTCGCAGCGCTGGGCGAAACGCCCCGGTTCATCGCGTTTGCCTCCTTGGCAATGCCCGAACCCGCATTGAAGGCACTGGTTCGCGATATCTCGAGGGCCGGCGGCGTCACCGTGCTGCGCGGATTCCCGCAAGGCGACGGCGCGCGCTTCAAGCAGCGCATCGCCGCGATCTGGAGCGATAGCGATGATGCCGGCGCGCTCGGTATCGACCCGCGCCTGTTCCGCGCCTTCGATATCAAGGTTGCCCCGAGCTTCGTGATGATCGCAAGCGATTTTGCCCCGTGCGACGGGTTCGACTGCAAAGACGTCTTGCCGCCGCACGACCGCATTGCCGGCAATATCAGCGTGGCCGAAGTGCTTGACACCTTCGCTTCGGGAGGCGGTCCGGGAGCGCAGCTCGCGCGCCTCCATTCCCGCAGGCTCGAAGGAGAACGGCCATGAGGCTCATACAATCGCTTCGCATAGGACTTCTCGGTCTTCTCGCCGTCGCCGCGCCCCTTTCCGCGCAGCAGCAGGACGCGCGGGCCGATGGCAAGGCCTTTGGCGAAAGCCTGCGCGGCGAAGCGCAAGAAGCTGCCAGATCGCAGCCCAATGCAGCAAACCTGCCCAACTACGACCGCAACGCCGTGCGAAACCTGGAAACGCTCGCCGACGATCCCGACCGGATCGAAAGCAATGCGGCCGCCGCTGCTACCGGACACCAGGGCTATCGCGCCATGCGCGACAGCGTGGCCAATCGCGCGCGCTTCGATCCGGGCGAGATCGAGGACGTGATCGCGCGCAGCCTCGCCATCAATGAGACCCCGCTCGACTACACCAGCGGCATGGCAATCTCGGGTGGCCAGGGCAATTGCGTGCCGCTGCCGCCCGGGTCCGGATCGGCAGGAACCTACACCGCGACCTGCAACACCGGCACGCGGATCGAACAGTCGGTGGGTCAGTGCGCGGTGCCGCTCGTTGCCAGCGTGATCCGGCGCCAGCAATGGCACTATCTCTGCAATGAGACGAGCACAGTCTATGGATATCCCTGGTGCTCGGCATTCGATGGAGGCTCGTGCCGGATCACCGGGTATCGGCCCGGCCCCTGCCTCCAGTGGCGGCAGGACCAGTTCTATAGATACTGCACCGAACCTGGCGACCCCATCGCCGAAATCACATGCGACAATCCAGATGCGCGCTACACGCCCTATGCGGTGACCACGGACAACTCGATCGATACCTTTTCCGACGAGAGCCAGTGCACCGGATTTGCCGATAATGGCGATTGCACACTCGATGCAGAGATCTGCACCGATGCCGATCCGCAGACCCGCGTGATCGACGGTGTCTCGGTTACGCGGTCCTGCTGGGAATGGCAGCGTAGCTACACCTGCACATCGCGCGAGGCGGCGACCGACTGTTCGGATATCGAAAGCCAGGGCACCTGCCGGTTCATCGGCGAGGAATGCCTCACCGACGAGACGCCCTGCGAGACCTGGGAGCGCATCTACGAATGTCCCCTGCCCGGTACGGACAGCTCCACGCAGTATGTCTGCGACGGCGACGTCTATTGCATCGATGGCAGCTGCGAGACGATCGAGCGCACCGCCAATGACGAGTTCAAGGATGCGGCGGTCGCATTGCACGCCATGGACGAGGCGCGAGGGGCATTCGATCCGAACACGCTGACGCTGTTCCGCGGCACGCGCAACACCTGCTCGTCCAAGGTCTTCGGCGTCCTCAACTGCTGCAAGGGCAAGGGCTTCCCGCTCATCCCCGGAATCAGCCTGCTGGTCGCGCTCGGCTGCAACCGCGAGGAAGTGCTGCTCCACGAACGCGATGCGCAGGGGCTGTGCGCCTACGTCGGGACCTATTGTTCGGACAAGTTCCTTGGCGTCTGCCTGACGAAGAAGAAGGTCTATTGCTGTTTCGAGAGCAAGCTCTCGCGGATCCTGCAGGAACAGGGCCGCAAGCAGCTCCCCAAGCCATGGGACAAGCCCAAAGAAGAACAATGTGAGGGGTTCACTCTCGACGAGTTTGCCCGGCTCGACCTCAGCCGGATGGATTTCAGCGAAGTCTATGCCGAGTTCACTGACGCCGCACGGCTGCCCGACGAACTCGAGACCAGCAACCTCATCCAGCAGAAGATCGAAGATTATTACGCAAGGGGCGGCCAATGACCCATCTGCATAACCTCACGGCGCTCGCGCTCGCCATCGCTGCCCTGCCCGCCACTCTGGCCCAGGCGCAGGAGCGGCAGGACACAAGATCGACCACCGCTGCCGACGCGCTCTACTGCCAAGAGCGTAGGCTCGGCTACTGGTTCTACTGCGTGAAGCCCGCTCCCATTGAAGATCCACAACAGCCTGAAGCCGAGCCGGTCGCGGCAACGCAGGAACTCGACGCGATCACCTCCGAGCTGCGCGAACTCAAAGCGCGCGCGATCCTCTATCCGACCGAGGCCAATGTAGCGGCCTATATCCGCTTCCAGCGCGCGCAGCTCGACCGCGCCTCGCTGTTCTCCGATGTCTGGCAGCGGGCGATCTGGCAGGACCCGGAACTCGACTACACGCTTGAACGCCCCGTCGGAGCGGTCGCCAAGAAGCAGTGGCAGGATGCCCGCAGCGCGGAGCGCGATCACGTCATGGCAACGCTCTCGCAGCGCTACGGCCTTTTCTATTTCTTCAGTTCGACCTGCGGACCGTGCGAAGTGATGAGCCCGATCGTGAAGGGCGTCGCCGACCGCTGGCGGATCACCGTGCGCGCGATCTCCACCGATGGCGGTCCATCCAGGCATTTTCCCGACTATCGGGTCGAGACGAACCAGCGCGGCAAGCTTGGTCTCGAAGGCAAAGCCACCCCCGCTCTGGTGCTGTGGGACAGCGTGACCAAACGCCCGATTCCGATCGGCTACGGCGTTCTCTCGGCCGACGAGCTGCAGGACCGCATCTACCTTCTCACCTCCAAGGAAGCCGGACATGATTACTAGCATCCGCAATGCGGCATTGACCCTCGCCGCCGCCAGCATGGTTGCCTCACCGGTCGCCGCGAATGTTGGCGACAGCATGGACCGCTTCATGGATGACATGGGCGCGGCGGCGAATGTCACGGGCCCGACCGCCTTCGAAGGCCAGTCGGCAGGCTATTACAGCCTTGGCAATGTCTGGACGCGCTTCCCGCAGAAGACCACCAACATCGCCAATCTCCAGCTGCCGCGCGCAAGGGCGGGCTGCGGGGGCATTGATATCTTTGCCGGGTCTTTTTCCTTCATCAATGCGAGCGAGATGGTCGCTCTTCTGAAAGCCGTCGCCAACAACGCGGTCGGGTTCGCGTTCAGCCTGGCGATCGATACCGTGTGCCCAGAGTGCAACAAGATCATGCAGGAGTTTAGCCAGAAGGCTCAGCTCATGAACAATCTCTCGATCAACTCCTGCGAGATGGCGCAGGGGCTGGTCGGCGGACTGTGGCCCAAGGGCGATCTCGCCGACAAGGCGATCTGCGAGGCGATCGGCAATTCCGAAGGTATCTTCACCGACTATGCGGCCGCCAAGCACGGCTGCGGGACGCGCGGCCAGCGCACTTCGACCAACGAAGGCGCTGGCACCGACTATGCCGACATCAATCCGGGTGTGGCACGCAACTACACCTGGCACGTCCTCAAAAAGAGTGCCTTCTTCAACCCCGGTGGGACATTCGACCGCGACCTAGCCGAATACGCCATGACGCTGATTGGCACGGTCATCTACGTGCCGCCCAAGGATGACGAGCAAGGCAAGTTCGTGCCTTTCGCGGGCGATGGGTCCTCGACTCTGGTGAGTGCACTACTTGACGGGACGCAGGGCCAGACCGTGCGCGTTTTCCGCTGCGACGAGACCGACCTCTGCCTCAATCCCACCTTCGAGCAGATGAGCCTTGCCAACGCCAAGGCAATCCGTCCGCGCGTCGCGCTCCTCATCGGCAATATGGTCGACGCGATCCGCGCCGACACCGCAATCGGCAATGCCGAAAAGGAATTGCTGCAGGTGGCCTCGGTCCCCTTGTACAAGATCCTTACCGTCCAGGCCGCCTATGGGCGCGGAATGCCGACCGACGACCGTGACACGCTCGCCGAGATCGCCAGCATCGACCTGCTCTATGCCATCCTCGACCGGATCGTCTCGGAAGCCGGTCGCTCGATGGCGAGCTTCATCGCCGGCGACGAAGCCAAGCTCGCGATCTGGCGCGGCCAGGTTGCTGAGGTGCGTTCGGGGCTCGTCCAGCGACAGGCCACCGGACAGGCCAAGGTCTCCGCTATCATGCAGATCATCGAGAAAACGGCGATGATCGAGAACGCCCTTGCCGCCTCGATGTCGCCCTCGATGTCGGCAGCGCTCGACTGGTCGCGCGGGCTCCAGTCGCGCTCCATTATCCCCTGAGGCCGCGACATGGTCGAGATCTTCACAACCGGCGGCGGCGAATACATCGTCAATGTCTTGAACGCCGTCGCCGCGTGGACCGGGGCCGGTGGCTACAAGAGCCTGATCCAGGTGGCATTGGTCATGGGGATGGCGCTTGCGGTCATTGTCGTCGCGTTCAACCAGGACTGGCGCGCCTGGCTCAACTGGTTCCTCGGCGCGACGCTCATCTACATGTGCCTGATGGTGCCGCGCATGGATGTGCAGGTCACCGACCGCGTCAATCCGAGCCTTGCACCGGCAGCAGTGGCCAATGTCCCGCTGGGCCTAGCGCTCATGGCAAGCTTTACCAGCCAGGCGGGCGACTTTTTTACCCGTTCCGCAGAGCTCGTCTTCGGCCTTCCCGACGATCTCAACTATTCGAAGAACGGCATGATTTATGGCGCGCGCCTGCTCGAAGCGACGCGCTCGCTGCGCATTGCCGACCCCGAGTTTGCCGCCAATTTCGACGAGCATGTGCGGCAATGCGTGTTCTACGACCTGCTCCTCGGCCGCTACTCGATGAAGGAACTTTCGGAGAGCAACGACATCTGGTCGACCATCGCACCAGGCAGCGCCGCGCGTGCACAGCGCTTCGTCACCCGGCAGGCGGACGATAGCGTCACGGCCACGATCATCACCTGCCGCGAGGCCTACACTGCGCTCTCCAACCAGTGGGCCGGTCTTATCGATGAGATGACACAGGTCGCCGGGCGCCAGCTCTACCCCCGGCAGACCGAAGTGCTAGCGAAGACCAAGCTCATCGCCGACCTGCCGATTGCCTATCAGTACCTCACAGGCGTCTCGAAGGATGCAAGCAGCATCTTCCGCCAGGTTCTGACCATTAACGCGATGAACCAGGCGATGCATGGATTTGCCGGAGCGAGCGGCGCGTCGAGCGTCGATGTGTTCGCGCAAACCCGCGCCGATATCCAGACCGAGCGCACCTATTCCTCGATCGCGCATAACGCGATGAAATGGGTGCCAATCCTCAATGTCGTCTTGACGGTCGTATTCTACGCGCTTTTTCCGGTGCTCTTCCCGCTGTTCCTGATGCCGAAGACCGGACCGATCGCGCTCAGAGGATACGTCACGGGCTTCTTCTATCTGGCAGCCTGGGGGCCGCTGTTCGTCATCCTGCACATGATCATGATGCTCAAGGGTGCGAGCGATGTGGCGGCAGCGGGCGGCGCAACCGGTCTCAGCCTCGCTACCTTCTCCGGTATGACCGACGTCAATAACGATATCGGGATCCTGGCCGGCTACCTCGTTGCATCAATCCCGTTCCTTGCAGGCGGCGTGGCCAGGGGCGCGCTCGCAATATCGGGACAGGCAACGAGCTACCTCAACCCTAGCCAGAACGCGGCAGAAGAGGCGGCGCGCGAAGCGAGCACCGGCAATGTTTCGCTCGGCAATACCAGCCTTGAGAACTCGAACGTGTTTTCGCGCCAGTTTGCGCAAGCCAGCCTTGCTCCCAGCATTGGCTACGGCGCCGCGCAGACGCGAGCCACGGGCGAAAACGGCACCCAGACCACCGGCTTCCCTCAAGCCGAATTCGCCACCGTGCCGACCTCGAGCTATCCGTTCACCCCGACACTCGGGCAGGACTTCTCGAGCCGACTTGCGACCATGGCGAGCCAGAGCCGCGGCCAGAGCGAAACATTCTCGAACCTTGCCCAGCAGTCGACGAGTTCGGCTGTCACCCGCTTCAGCGAGCTACGCGATGCGTACACCCGCTCGCGCTCGAACGAGAGCGTCAGTGGCACGTCAACGAGCGACAGCATCGGCAGCGCCTTCAGCGAGGTCGACAACGCCTCGAAGACACTCCAGCAGCAATTCGGGCTGTCTCGTCGAGCCGCCGACGACATCACAGTCTCGTGGTTCCTAAATGGAAATGCAGGGATCGAAGGAAAAGTAGAGCGAAAGGGAACGAAGGGAACACTTGGGCTAGGCGGCGGCCGCAATCAGAGCTGGACTGACAGCGATATCGGGATCGCTTCAGAGGACCGGTCGCGGATCACGGGCGCGCTGCGCCAGATCTCGGACAGCCGTAGCTGGTCGAGCACGCGGGAAGGTTTCTTGCGCGAAACGAGCTCCAGTTCGGAAGCACTGGTGTCCAGCACCTCGGCAGGCATCACTACCTCGATCACAGAGGCGCAGAGCTACACGCGTGAAGCGCGCCGCGCCGAAGAGATCGCCAGCCGACTCGAGAACCAGGCAAGCTGGTACGAAAGTGCCAATGCCGCAGGCACTCTCAACCTCAGCCAGGCCTATCGCGAATGGGGCATGGCGGAGATCGAGGCTAACCGGGACTACTACGGCCCGGTCCGCTTTGACGACATCGACTTCCAGATGAGCGCGCGGGGCCAGCAGCTTCAGGCGCGGTTCGTCGAAAGCTATGCGGACCAGTTCAATGCCGAGATCGCGGGCGACCTGGTCTTGCCACCCTCTGTGCCCGTCGCTCGGCCCTCGGTGAGCAGTGCGGAAAGCGTCCGGGGATCGGTGCAGCTTGGCGGCGTGCCGGGAAGCCTGAGCACCCCGTCCAGCGAAAGAGAAGACATCGCCCGCGATGTCGATCGGGTCCAGCGACGGGGAGAACAGAGCATCGGTTCCGTAAAGGGCTACCTCGACGGAAAGACCCGCGATGCCAAGGGAGCCTCGGCTGAAGCGGCGGACGATGTGAAGGAATGGTAGCTCAGATCAGTCCGTCGTAGATGATCACGTAGATCACAAACGCTAGGAACAACGCGGCAAATAGGTAAATTCCGCGCCGCTCCCAAGGATCAGCCCAGATCTTCTTCCAGGTGTAGGAAGTAAGGCGGTTCTTGGCGATGGCCCGATCGACTTCACGTAGACCTTCCCAGTCATGCTTGCCGCCAGTGTGATTGTTGTCTGGATCGCTCATGGCTCATTCTCCTTCACACGAAGGGAGCCGCCCTCTCCTCTTCTCAGCCCCATCTTGCTGCTGAGAAAATAGCCGAAAATCATCGGAAAAGCGAGCACGGTGTCTTGGCCTGCAGACTCGAAAATTCATTGCGTCGAAGATTGATCAGCTAAGCCAGGCCGGCGAGCTCGACGGGGCAAACCTCTGGCAGGATGTTGCAGGTCGCTATTATCAGCTTGGCGAGCGCACTCACCCTCACTCCTGATGCAGTCGGGATTGGTACTCTCAACCGACTGTAGATACGCTTCCAGCCGCTCGAGGGTTCTGCGGCGCGGCTTACGCCCTTGCCTGAGGTCGAGTACGAATCGAGGATCACCGACTGCCCGCCTACCGAAGCGTGTCGCCGAAATATGATGATCTTTCAGATGCCTTTCGATCCGTTCCAGCAAGGTCATGACCCTTTCGCTCCGACTCGCAAATCCCTTGTGTTCTTGTTATGTTCTTAGTAGGATCCCATCCGCGAGTCTAGGAAAATTCCTACGATTGAGATTCGAAGGACAGACAGATGGAACACGTCAGGGAAGAACTCGACCGGTTGATCCTCAAGGGTGGATATGGCTACGCTTCGATATCGCGGCTGCTCGGCCGCAACCCCGCTTATGTACAACAATTCATCAAGCGCGGCTCTCCGAGAAAGCTCGATGACGAAGACCGAAAGACACTCGCCTGCTTCTTCGGCGTAGATGAGCAAGTGCTCGGCGGTCCCGCCAACCCGGTCAATGATGGCATGGTCGAGATACCGGTTCTCGATGTCGAAGCATCTGCCGGCTTTGGCGCGGTCGCGTCTAGTGAGACCGCACACACACGGTTCGGATTCGATGAGCGGTGGCTGCGGCACCTGACTTCGGCCAAGAGCGCCAGCCTGTCGATCGTCGGCGTAAAGGGTGACTCGATGGAGCCCACGCTCAGCGATGGTGACGAGGTCCTGGTCGACGCGTCAGACCATGGCTCACGATTGCGCGATGGAATCTATGTTTTGCGCGCTGATGATGCTCTGGTCGTTAAGCGTATTGCTATCAAGCCTGGTGGCCGACAAATCACAATCGCCAGCGACAACCCAGCTTATCCAACTTGGCACGACATGGACCGATCTGAGGTGCACGTCGTCGGTCGGGTCATCTGGTTTGGCCGAGCCTTGTAACGGCAGGACTTGGGCCGACTGCGGACAGTCTGCTTTTTTACGCGCAAAGTGGAATGCCGACTTTGCGGGTAAAGACCTGATATAGAAAATTATCGGGCTACTTTTGTTGCGCTACGATCATGGAAGCAGACATCGAATTCTGAGCATGTGCCGATTGCAAAGTCCCTTCGAGGTTGTAGTCTCCTCGCCAAAGGGGGGACTATTGGACCAGGCGGGAACCGGAGTCATCGCACGAAGAGCGGCGAGAGCCCGTCTATTCGGAGAATTCCGGCTCGAGACGCCGGATGGCACGCCGGTAGTTCTGAACAACCGTCGCGCATCGCTCTTACTCGCGATCCTTTTCCTTGAATCAAGCAACAGCATGGACCGCGAAGCGCTTGCGAAGCTGCTTTGGCCCGATCGATTTCTTGCGCAGGCCAAAGCCAGCCTGCGCCAGTGCCTGCTCGACTTGAAGCGAGTGTTGGGCAAGCATGATCTGGATTGCCTTGTCATCACGCGTTCCCAGATCGCCCTTAATCCGCAAAGCACTACATCCGACTTGCAAGACCTTGAGACAATTCTCTCATCGGAATGCCCTGAACGAGCCGTCTCTTCGATACTGGAAATCGGCACCCGTTCGCTAGTTCAGGAACCGCCGCTGAACTCCGAGATCGACGAGTGGCTGACCAAACGGCGCCAGCATGTCGACGCTCGTTTGCGCGCCCGTCTGTCCGAAGCCATCCGGGCCTCTTCGGGTGCGACGCGCGAAAAGCTTCTCGAAGCGACTGGGGCCCGTTTTCCGACCTATCGGCGGTTCAGCCAAGTGGTCGATCAGGTAACGATTGCGCTCCTGCCCTTCGCGCAGATCGATACTGTGGGCGGCAACTTCTTTCTTGCTGACGGAATTGTCGACGAGCTTTCGACGCGGCTTGCCGGGATCAACGGCATCGGCCTGTCGGGTCGCACATCGGTCGCCGCCCTGGCGAACAAAGGGCTCACTCTCACCGAGATGGCATCCGACCTCGGCGTTTCTCACCTGATCGAAGGAGAGGTCAGACGCGGAGAAGCTGGGATCGAAATTCGAATTGCGCTTGTCAGCGGACAGTCAGGCACCGAGGTCTGGTCGGATCGGCTCAGCGGCTCGATCGAAGACTTCTTCGATGGCCGCAAGGTTATCGGCTCCAATGTCATCGGCGCAATTTGCCGCGCTTTGGGGATGGCTCCCTCTCCATCGCCATCGCGCAGGATGACCGGCAATCGCGAGGCTTACGCGTTGTATCTGCAGGCGCGGGCGATGGTTCAGAAAATCGGCGTTGACGGCGCTTTTGCGCAAGGGATCGAATTTCTCGAACAGGCGCTCGAGATCGACCCCGAATTCGCCGAGTGCTGGACCGCGCTCGCCAACGCGCACATCATGACAGCGGCGATCACGCCCAGCCTCACGCGGGTCGAGCAATCGGCCGAGGCCGCGCGCTGTGCGCGGCGCGCCATCGAGCTCGATCCGGGACAGGGCCACGCATTCTCGATTCTCGGCATCCACGAATGGGCCCAGTTCAATCCGGCAGGCGCGCTGGAAATGGCATTCGAGGCCTATGCCCGCGATCCCAATGACGCCGATGTCTGCTCGCGGCTTGGGTCCTGCCTGCTTTACCTGGGAAAGGCGCGCGAGGCACTGCCATACGTCGAGGAAGCCGTGGATCGCGACCCGATCTACGGTCGCAACTATGCAATGCTGACCTCGGCCTACCTCAGCCTCGGAAAGATAGACAAGGCCTTGGCGGCAGGCCAGCGGCTGGCCGATCTCGGAACACCGGCGCTCTGGCTGGCGCTGGCCCAGTTCGCCAATGGGGATAATGAAGCGGCGATGCAGACCCATTACGACGTTCGGTCGTATCTGGGATCAACCGTTATGCGCCCACCGGGCATGCCGCCGATGGATGATGGTGCGCGTGACGCCTACTTCGCCTTTGCGGCGCGCGGCATCTATAGTGGCAAGGAAGAAGACCGCGCCGCCTATTGCCGGATGCTCGATGGCTTGCACGCCACGATGCCCGATCCATACGATTCAACCATAGCTTTCCCGGCAATCTGGATGGGCCACAGCGACCTTGTGATGAAGATGTATTCGGCACGCATCCATCCGGCCAACATGTTCGGCCTGATGAGCCTCTGGATCGATATCGACCCGATCAACCGCACGATCCGGCATCCTGATTTCATCGATTTTGCCGAACGCATCGGCATGACCCAGGCGTGGGAGCGCTTTGGCTGGCCCGATCTCATCCCCAGCGATCCGCAAACAGGCCGAATTCCCACGAATTGACGCTTTTTTGACGGTTCGGCGGCTTGACCGGCGGGCTCTCGTGAAGGCATCTCAATGCCCACGGGGAAGACAGCAACAGTGCCGGATTTTCGGAACCTTGCGGGCACCAGCGCGCCGGGTGACGGGCGGACTTTGCCCAGATTCCTCCAGTGGGTCGCACCACTTAAGACCGGCCTTTGCAGCGCTGCTGCTGGACCGTTCGCGACCAACATTGGGGGAGTTTCAATGACCAAATTCAAGAGCCTGCTCGCCGCCGCAGCCATTGCCGTTTCGCTGCCGATCGCCATGCCCGCCGCCGCGCAGGAATTCCCGCTCGAAGCGGGCGAATATGCGCAGTTCAACGGCATCTACGTCAAGGATGGCGGCGATTACAAATACGCCGAATGGCTCGCGGGGGAATGGAAGCAATTCCAGGACTACGCGCTCTCGCAAGGCTGGATCACCGGCTACAAGATCTTCTACAACGTGAACCCGCGCGACGGCGAACCCACGATGTATCTGATGACGAGCTACGCCAGCCTGCCCGATGCAGCAGAGCAGGAGCGCCGCAATACCGCCTTCGATGCCTGGGCAAAGAAGACCTCCGAGCAGCAGATCGCCGAAAGCGGTAACCGCGCCGAGTATCGCACGGTCAAGAGCAGCATCCTGCTCCAGGAGTATACGCCGCGCTGAGCGCGTCGTTACCGAGCCTCGGCGGGTGCTATGCGACCCGACGCCCGCCGGGGTTCATCCTTCGAAACAACACGAGGATCGATACCGATGGCTACAACAACCACGCCCGCAACCGACCTGCACCGCGCCTATATTGCCGCGATCAACACCAACGAAACCGACACCATCCTAGCGCTGCTGAGTGATGACGTCGTGTATCAGGTTCCAGGCGAAGCGGAACTGATCGGCAAGGCGGCTGTGGCCGAATGGGCTTCGGCCTTCTTCGCCGGATATGAAGCGCAGTGGGACAAGACCGAACACGCGCTCGAAGTGTCAGGCGATCTCGCGGTCAGTCGTTACACCTACACCGCCAAGTTCCGCGCCCGCGAGGACGGAGCGGAGATGGGCGAGGTCGGCAAGGGCACCTGCGTCTACCGCCGCAACGCCGCCGGAGAATGGCTGCTGATGATCGATAGCTGGAGCACGCACGAGCCCTGATCAGAAGGGGCCGTACGGCTCGGCACCCCGCAGTCTTGAAGTGGAGGAACCGCAATGCCTGTTCCAGGACCTGTACCTGCTCATGTCGTTTATCGCACCCGCCGAATGGCCGAGATGCTGACATGGTACGAAACCGTATTCGGCGCGAAGCCTGTCTATCGCAACGAGGCGCTGGCCTTTCTTGCCTATGACGAAGATCACCATCGCTTCACCTTTGCCGATCTCGACATCATCGCACCGGGCGGCAAAGCCGATGATCGCGGCACGATAGGCGTCGACCACGTCGCCTATGACGTTTCATCGATGCGCGATTTGCTCGAAGCCTGGAGCGATCTGAAACAGGCAGGCATCACGCCCTACTGGTGCGTCAATCACGGCATGAGCGCCTCGCTCTATTATGCCGATCCCGACGGCAACCAGCTGGAATTTTCCGTAGATTGCTTCGCCGCGAAAAGCGACTGCAGCGCCTATTTCGCCGCCATGACCGCCGACACCAATCCGGTTGGCGTCGAATTCGATCCCGCCGACTGGCTCGAGCGCCTGCGCGCAGGCGAAGATGAGCGTGCGCTGCTTGCAATCGATCCCGAAGGCGACGTGTCGCCGATACGTGGTGCACTGCAAACGATGATTGCTTGAGGAGCCGAAATCGATGTTGATTAGACAGCCCGAGAAGACGGTCGTCAACTGGCACAGCGACACATCGTGCTGGCATGACTTCAAGCTACGCAGCGGTGACATAGTTGTCGTCACTCCGCCGAAATGCGGCACCACTTGGGTTCAGCGCATTCTCGACATGCTGCTCAATCGCTCAACCGAGCAGCGGCAATTCACGATGTCCCAACCCTGGCTCGATGCCTATTTCGTTCCGAAGGATATGGTGCTGCCGGCGCTTGATGCCAGTGTCGAACGACGCTCGCTCAAATCGCATGCCCCTCTCACCGCGCTGCCGCTGCATGACGATGTGCTCTACATCAACGTCGCACGCGACCCGAAGGACGCGTGCATGTCGTACCACGATCACACCACCGCTTACACCGCCAAGACACTCAGCGAACTCGACCAACGCGGCCGTGAGATTCCCGAGCTTGGAGCGCCGTATCCGCGAGCGTCAACCGATGCCCGTGCATTCTTTCGCCGCTGGCTCGGCGATCCCGACTACGCCCCTTTCGATGATTACACGGCTCACGAGATGTTCGAGCTTGAGCGCAGTTTCTGGACGGAGCGTCATCGACCGAACGTGCTCATGGTCCACTACAACGACCTCAAGGCGGACCGCGCCGGAGAAATGCGGCGCATCGCGGATTTTATCGGGGTCGAGATCGACAAACCGCTCTGGTCGGAGATGGTCGAAGCAGCAGGCTTCGAGGCCATGAAAGCAGGGGGCGAGGCAATGCTCCCAAATGTTGCAGAGGCGTTTGAAGGCGGCGCGCAACGTTTCATCAACAAAGGCACGAACGATCGCTGGAAAGGTGTGCTGACCAAACAGGACCTCGCCGATTACGAAGCGCTGCTCGGTAGAGAGGCGACGCCTGACCTCGCAGAGTGGATGACCAACGGGAGACTGGAAGCAGGCGATCCAACTCCGTGCGAACCTCTCGTAGCAGGCGGGCGCTCAACCAAGTGTTGACCTTCCTTACTTTCGTGCAGCCTTGATCAATTGAGGGAATGAGATGTCAATTTTCGCAAGACTCGTGTCTCGCTATCTTATTGGGCTGGGTGGGCTGGCAATTGCCGCAACCTCGGTCCTTGCACTCGTTCCATCGAGTGCTCTTGCCAATAGCGCGGCCGAGGAAGAGGCCGCCTTGGCAGCCGCCAACCGCTTCCTCGCAACGCTCAGCACAAAAGATGCTGAAGCCTACGCCGCGACGACCATTCCGGAAGGACGCGGGACGGGGACGGAAATAAGGGCGGACGGTTCGCGCGTCTTTTTCACCTACACATTCGAAGAACTGGTGAAAGTCCTGCCGACCGCCATTCCCGATGGATCGGTCGAGGCACTCGTCAATCCCATGGTCCGGGTCGATGGCGATATCGCCATGGTATGGTCCGACTATACCTTCACCATCGATGGCCGGCTTTCGCATTGCGGCACCGACCATTTCGATCTGATCCGGCAGGATGGTGTCTGGCGCGTGTTCAACCTGACCTGGACCACACGCCGCGACAATTGCGAGAAGCTGATGGCAGCGGCCACATCGCCGATCGAACAGTTCGCGCAAGATTACGCCGAGGCGTGGTCGAGCGGAAAACCCGAGCAGGTCGCTGCCCATTTCGAAATGGATGGCCGGCTCCAGGTCAATGACACGCAACCGGCGCGCGGGCGGCAGGCCATTCATGAGGTCGCACGCGGGTTCATGACCGACTTGCCGGACATGAAGGTTCGCTTCGATGGGCTCGACCGCGATGGCGAGCGGATCGTCTTTCGCTGGACGCTGACCGGCACGAATACCGGGCCTGGGGGTGCAGGTGCCCCGATCAGGATCAGCGGGGCGGAGGCGTGGCTGCTGGGCGAAAACGGTCTGATTGCGGACTCGCTCGGCCGGTTCAACGAGGACGACTACGCGCGGCAACTGGCAGCCTCGTCGTCGCGATACGTCCCACCCTCGATACCTTACAGCTTCTTTCCCGCAGACAGATCGCTCACCCATGCGGAAGATGGCGTAATGCTGCCCGATGGGCGCTTGCTGGTGGGGGACTGGGAGCACGGCCTCGTCGGCTTGAGCCCGGATGGTACGAAACACCCGTTCGGCGATTTCGCCGCTGCGGGTTTTCGGACGAAGCCCGATCCGCTTTGGAACAGCCCCAATGGGATCTCCTGGGAGCCGGATGGGCGCCATGTGCTGGTGGCGGATATAACCGGTGGGCATATCTACCGCGTCGATACGAAGACCGAAGCGGTAAGCCGCATCTACGACCACCCCTTCGGCGTCAATGCAGTGGTCCGCGATCCGACAGGTGTGATCTGGTTCACGCAATCGACCGAGAACGCCGCCGGAGAGGGTTCCGAAGCGCGCATGTTTGCCGCTGCCGACAAGCCGCTTGGCGATGGCTCGGTCTGGCGCATGGCAGCCGATCAGGTCGGATCGACGAACCCCGAGGTGGTGAAAGTCGCGGAGGGACTCGATTTCGCTAACGGGATCGCTTTCGACGCAGTCCGCGGACGGCTCTATGTGGCCGAAATCGTCGCCAATCGCGTGTTGAGCTTCGCTGTCGATCCCGACACCGGATTGCTGAGCGATCGCCGGGTGCTGGCCGAAATTACGACGCCCGACAATCTCGAGCTGGACGAAGACGGCACACTTTGGGTCACCAGCCCGTTCGCCAACGCCGTCTTTACCGTCGATCCCGATACGGGAAAATGGGAGGTGGTATTTGCGCCGGCACCCGAAACCAGTGAGCGGATCGTAGCCGATTTCAGGCGAAGGCAGGCTGCTGGTGCGCCCATTCTGCCGCTGCTTTCCCCTGACATATGGGGTCCCATGCCGGGCCTTCTGACCGGCGTAATCCATGCGTCCGATGGCACGGTCTACGTCTCGGGCCTGGGAGATGCCCTCGTTCGGCTGGATCTGCGCGATGAACGCTAGGGAATCGAGCCACGAGCCATCACCTTTCGATCTCTCCGGCAAGGTTGCGATCGTCACGGGCGGCAATCGCGGTATCGGCCGCGCAATTGCCCTGGGACTTGCCCGGGCGGGCGCAGCTGTCGCAATCCTGGCCCGCGATCCGGAGCGCAACGCCACGGTAGAAGCCGAGCTGGAGCAGATCGGGCGTCCAACCCACGCGGACATCCTCGACGTAACCGACCGGGCAGCCATTGCCGAGGCGGTAGGACGGGTCGAAAAGGCGCTCGGCCCGATCGATATCCTCGTCAACAATGCAGGCAATACCGATATCAGCGGCGGGGTTCTGAACCAGACTGAAGAAGGCTGGGACAATGCGTTGGCAACGCACCTGACCGCCACCATGCTGCTTTCAAAGGCGGCCGCCAGTTCGATGCAGGCGCGCCAGCGGGGCAAGATCATCAACCTCGCCAGCATGTATTCCACATTCGGAGCGGCGGCCGTCCCGTCCTACGCGGCGGCGAAGGGCGGCATAGTCCAGCTCACCAGGTCGATGGCAATCGAGCTCGCGCCGCACGGCATCCAGGTCAACGCCATCGCGCCCGGCTGGATCGCCACCGAGATGACAGAGGTGGCGCGCGAAGATCCGGACTGGAGCGATTTCAACACCATGCTGTTGGCGCGCACCCCGGCCGGACGGTGGGGCGAGGCGGAGGAATGCGCGGGCGCCGCGGTGTTCCTCGCCAGCGCGGCGGCGGACTTCGTCACCGGCATCACCTTGCCCGTCGACGGCGGGTATTCGGTTTTCTGATAGGGGAGAATTGCAAGTGACGAACAAACAGGTTGTCGAGGCGCTTTATGCCGCCTTTGCCGCTGGCGATATGGATGCAGCGGCAGCGGTCATGGCCCCCGACATGACGTGGAACGAGGCGGAGAATTACATCTTTGCCGACCGCAATCCGTACATCGGCGCAGAAGCCGTGTTCGCCGGGGTTTTCGGAAGAACCGCCGAGCTGTTCGACGACTTCGCAGTCGAAGTGGGCACCTTTATTTGCGAAGGCGAGACCGTCGCGATGCAGGGTCGCTACTCCGCAATCGCAAGGGCGACTGGCGAGCGGGTGAACCCGCACGTCGTCCACTGGTTCACGGTCAGGGACGGCAAGATCGTAGCCTTCCAGCAGCACCTCGATACGTTCGCGATGGCCAGGGCGCTGGGGCAATTGGCATGACGAGCGTCGCTGCCGCCACCTCGATCAGCCTCGACGCATATGGCAGCGTGCGGAGCCTGATCGACGGCTGGACCTTCCTCGTCGGCCAGTATCCCAGGCACCGTTTTGCCAGCGAAGGGCCAGTGCGAGGCTTCATCGCCAATGTCGACAACGCTTTCCTCAACATGGTGGTGATCGGACAACCGACCGGCGGCCCGCAAGCCTTCGGCGAGGCGTTGGGGCAGGCGGCGCAGACCATGCGCAGTTGCCCCTACCCGGCGATGCTGGCCAGCGTGCCGCAATGGTATCCTGATGGAGCCGAGGCGATGTTCGAAGAGGCGGGACTTGCCGCAGCGCAAGAGCTGTGGGGGATGGCTGCGCCGGACCTTGCTCCGCAAAGACGACCCGCGCCCGATATCGATTTTCGCCTTATTCGCGACTCCCGAAGCGCCATCGACATCGGCCTCATCAACGCCGCAGCATACGCGATGCCGCCAGAGAATTTCGCGATCACAGCCAATGTTCACCAGTGGACCGGCGAGCATTTCGGTGTGGTCGGCTATGATCATGGCGAGCCTGTGACTGCCGCGCTGGCCTACATTCAGGACCATCAGATTTATGTCGGCTGGGTAGCTACCCTGCCGGATCGCTACGGAAAGGGTCTGGGCGAGGCGGCGATGCGGCGGGCCATCGCGGCGGCTCGGGCGGCTGCGCCCGGTCCCTTGCCGCTGTGGCTGCACGCGACCGAGGCCGGCCGCCCGCTCTATCGCAGCATGGGCTTTGAAGAGGCAGCGCATATGCGGCTGCATGTCCTCGGCGGAGACGCGCATTGACCCGCTGTGGTCCTGCTGCTCTTCCGTGCCGGTACGAGCGGCTTCCGGCGCGCACTGCACAAATCGATGTCATGACATGACCAGACACCGCCAGCTCCAAAGAAAACTCGGCCTGCCCTTTGCGATCGCGGTCTGCGTCGGCACCGTGGTCGGCACGGGGATCATGCGTGCGCCTGGCGAGATCGCCAATCTGGTGCCCGATCCGACAATCGTGATGATGCTGTGGCTGGCGGGCGGGTTGTATGTCCTCCTGATGTGCAACGTTGCAGCGGAGATTTCATCCATGATTCCGCGCTCTGGCGGACATTATATTCCGGTTCGGGAAGGCCTGGGCGACAGCATGGGCCTTCTGGTCGGCTGGACATTCTGGATAGCCTTCGTGGCAGTCAATGCCGCCATTTCTATCGCCGCGGCAGAGTTCCTCGGCACGGTCGTGCCGTGGATCGGAGCGAATGTCGAATTGAGCGCGCTGGCGATCTTGCTGGCGATCACCGCTCTCAACTGGGCCGGGGTCGAGGAAGGGCGCTGGGCCCAGACAGCCAGCACTGTACTCAAAATCGGGCTGTTGCTTGCGGTCGTCTGCATAGCCTTTGCCATGCCGGCTGGTGAGGCAGCATCTGGCGTAAGTGAGGCGGTTCGCGCCCCTGTGGCAGCAGAACCAATCACCCTGCTGACCCTTCTGGTCGGGCTGCAATTCATCGTCGCGGTCTATGACGGCTGGTACACGACGATCTACTTCGCAGGCGAGGACAAGGATCCGGGCCGCAATATCCCGCGGTCGCTGTTCCAGGCCGCCATTATCGTCACGCTTATTTACCTCGCGGTAAACTGGGCGCTGATACGGGCCCTGGAGTTCAATGTGCTGAGCTCATCGACGCTACCGATGGCGAGCGTCATCGAGGCGGCTTCGGGGCGCTGGGGCAGCGTCTTCGTGGCCTTTCTTGCGACCCTCATGGCGTTGGGCACGCTCAATGGATGCATAATGGCAACGCCGCGCATCCTCTACGGCCTTGCGGAAGACGGCCTGTTCCCGAAAGCGGCGCTCAAAGTCAATCGCGGCGGTACGCCATGGGTTGCGCTGGCGGCAGGAACCTTTCTGTCTATCCCGCTAATTTTCACGGGAAGCTATGTCTTTGTCTTCCGGCTCATGGGCGCGCTGACTCTGTTCGGGACCTGTCTCTACGTTTTGTCCTATTTTGCACTGCGCTATCGCCGCCCGGAAATGCCGCGCACCTACCGCGCAAGGGGGCAGCCGGTGCTGCCAGCATTCATCCTGCTGGTAAATATATCGCTTGTGGCCGGCTATGTCGTCTCCGACTGGGTGAGCGGGCTCGTGATGGTCAGCCTTGTCGGTATTTGCTTACCAATCGGCATTTACCTCGGCCGTGAGAAGCGGCGCGTGATTGGAGGATTGGAAGCCTGAGAGCCTCTGGGTGCACCCCTTGCAGCCCATCCTCTACTTGCCGAGCGGAAGCGCCTGTAGCGGCTCCCCATTCACGACAAAAAAAGGGGGCCATCGTGGAACTATGCGCTTTCAAAGGCCCGGCCTACCTCTGTGTAAGTCATCGAATCGTGCACGTAGCTGATACCTTCTTATTCCGGCGCGAACGGCAGCTTTTGGGTCAAGACGCGAGCAGCGCGAATGACCGAAATGAGGGCGCATTGCCGCCGTTGGCCTGCCTGACTGATCGGCAGATTTCTGGGCGAAAGCTCTGTCGTCTGAAGGACCGGCAATGGTTCTTTGAAGTGACGACTGCTCACGCTTTATGCGCGGCAAACCCTACCCGTGATGTGCAATGGCATATAATGCATAGTGCATATATGCCATTGCATATCGCTATTGCCTTTCTCAACGATCATGGTATATGCTAAAACATATAATCGTCGATCAACATATGCAGAAACATATTTATGAGCACGGCAATCGAGGACATCGCCGCAAGCATCAAAGCGGCACGGATAGCAAAAGACTTTACCCAGAAACAGCTGGGTGAACGGGTAGGCTTGCCCCAAAGCCACATCTCCAAAATCGAAGGCGGGAATGTAGACCTACAGATTTCCAGCCTTGTCGAAATAGCGCGCGCGCTCGACCTCGAGCTGAAGCTTGTGCCTCGAAAGACCGTACCGGCGATCGAAGGCGTTTTGCGATCACAGCGCGAAAGAAGCGAGACAAGCCGAACGCTCGCAACGATTGCCGAAACCATCCGGTTCGCTGAGCGAGTACAGGAGAGCTATCCGAGCGTCACCGAAGTGACCGAGCTTCAAAGCGCACTTAAGGATATCCAGGCCGTTAATTTCACTCCCGAACCGCTCAAAGCCATCCAGCAGGCATTGCAGCCCGTCGCCCATCTGAAAAAGCATCTTCAGGACCTCGGCTGGGCGCTTGAGCAGCAAGAGGGAACCAAGAAACTCGCCCAGCAGATCGCGGCATCCACACGTGCCCTCCAACACGTCAGAAACCTGCAGGTTCACGCAATCGATCGAGATAGGGCCCCTAGACTGCCTGCTTACCGGCTTGAGGACGACGCCACATGATCGACGCAGCGGCTCTCGATATCTTTCTGGGTGAGACGCGCGTTGGAACGATTGCGCGCCTTGATGCAGATGCGAGCATCTTCACATTCGACGAACTCTACCTTGCCGACCAGGATCGGCCGACGCTGTCGCTCGCCTACAAGGACGCGAATGGCGAAATCATTGCGGACACACGCAGCTATCGAACGAAAATCGAGCCGTTCTTCTCCAACCTCCTTCCCGAAGGTACGCTTCGCGATTACCTGGCCCGCCGCGCGGGCGTGAAAGCCGCGCGCGAGTACCACCTTCTCGCACAGCTCGGGCACGATCTTCCCGGCGCAGTGTGCGCCGTCGCCGTCGATGCAGAGGAGACGGAGGCCGACGAGCCCGATGAAGAAGCCGTGGAGAAGCAGGCAGAGCGCGCGCTGCGCTTCTCGCTTGCCGGCGTGCAACTCAAATTCTCGGCTATCAAAGCCCAGGGCAAGAATGGCGGACTGACGATCCCAGTCACAGGCAGCGGCGGCGACTGGATCGTCAAGCTGCCCTCTGCGAGACATCCGGACGTGCCCGAGGCTGAATTCGCAGCGATGAAACTGGCAGCAAAGATCGGGATCGACGTACCTGAAATCGACCTTGTGCCTCTCGATCAGATCGATGGCATACCCGAAGGTATCACCCGCTACGGAAAATCCGCTTTTGCCATCCGGCGCTTCGACCGGGGGGAAGAGGGACCCGTGCACACCGAAGACTTCGCCCAGGTGTTCGGTGTCTTTGCAGACGATAAATACGAGAATGCGAGCTACCGCCAGATTCTCAGTGTCCTGGCGATCGAGACCGACGAACAAAGCGTGGTCGAATTCGTCCGCCGGCTTACCTACTCGGTGCTGATCGGGAATGGCGACATGCATCTCAAGAACTGGTCATTGATTTATCCGGACCGGCGCAACGCGCTGCTGGCACCTGCCTATGACCTGCTTTCGACGCTCGCCTATATCCCAGGCGACGATGCTGCGCTCAAATTTGATCGCTCGCGCGAGTGGGCGTCCTACACCTATGATGTACTCGAGACGATCGCCGACAAGGCAAGGCTGCCTGCCAAGCTGATCACCGCGACAGCGAAGGATGTCGTTGCACGGTTCGACGACGCCTGGAGCAGCGAAAGCGGACACCTGCCCTTCCCCGATGACGTGCGAAGCGCGATCGAGAGGCATCGCAAAACTCTAGCGATCTGAGAGCGGTTCCGAAATCCGGCCGTTCGCGCGTAAGCACCACCTGGACCAACTGCCTGGCCCAATTCGTCAGAAAATCTGGTACATAGCGGCCCTTCAGATCCCGAAGTCCAGTGTCTTGCTCTTGCTTCGGGCGAGTTCCTTTTCGGCCTTGTTGGCCTCTTCCGGTTTTGGCCGATCAAGTTCGCCGTTATTCTTTTCTGTCGGGGTCACCTGTGCGGTGACCTCGAGGGCCGAGGCCTTCTCGCCTTTGTTGCGTGCCACGGCTGCTCCGAGCCTGTCCGAACTGTCGACGACCAGTGTCAGGTGATCGCGAAGCCTCGTGATCGTCACCAGGAACGTCTTCTGGTTCGACAGGTTGCGCTCGCGGCTGTCCATGACGGCTATGCCGCGATCGGATGTCAGACCCTGCGCCATGTGGGCGTTGAGCGCATAGGCAAGATCGATCCGCTTCAGCATCGGATCGTCCTTTTTGAGCTCGACTTGGTCTCCCTTGGAAGTTTCGAATGTGATCTTCCCACCGGCAACGGCAACCACCCTGGCTTGGTCGGCATTGAACAGGCCGCGGCGATGATCGTTGCGGGTCCATCGGATCCGGTCGCCTTCATGGATCTCGAGCCTCCTCGGCTCATGCAAGGTCAGATTCTGGTCGCCCTTTCCTGCCCTGATCCGCGCGGGATCGAACCGGAACCGCTTGCCGCGCTTGTCCGCGACTTCGACGTGCCTGCCCTTCCGGTCCTGTCCCAGGACACGATACTCGCCCGCTGACAGTCCCAGCGCCTGTTGCTTTCTCGAGACCTCGAGCACCCGACCAGGCTGGTAGGGCGACAGATGTCGCAACTCCTCGCGGGTCGTGTTGACGCGGTCCAGCACTCCGAGCTCGGTCTTGCCCGGACCGATCTCGCCATTGGCGAGAAGTCCCTGCTGGACGGCAGCATTGACCGCAGAGCGGATTGCGCGGCCCGAGGCGTAGATCGATGTCCGCGCGCGGTCGTCCTTGTCGAGCGCCAACCAGGTATCAGCAGCGACCAGCGCGCCATCACCCTTGGCATCGAGTGTGTGCGGCTGCAGGTGCCGCAGCGCCTTGCGCACATCGCCCGCCTGCGCTGCCGCCTGCGCCTCGCGGATGACTGGATCGCGGGCACGCAGGTTGGTCGCCATTTCAGCGCGCGCCATACCCGTCCGCTGCAGCAGCGCGAAAGGTTTGCCCGCATCGACTGCGCCGAGCTGCTTGCGGTCCCCCATCAGGACCAGGCGGTGAACGCCCGCCAGATTTGCGAGACGGACGAGCTTTTCCTTGTCCTCGTTTGAGACCATCGATGCTTCGTCGAGCACCAGCACATGGTCTTTCAGTGCCGCCTTTGCCTCCGTGCGAAGCGCCGCGTTGCCGGGATCGTCGAGCAGCTTCTTCCAGCTACCAAGAAAGCGGGCCAGGGTCTGCGAGCCGATACCGGTGTCGCGTTCGAGCATCTGGACGAGCGTGTTCTGGATTGCGAGGCCAATGACCGAGTGGCCCTCGTCGCGCAGCACCTCGGCGACTGGCTTCAGAACACTGCTCTTGCCGGCACCGGCAATTCCCTGGACCGCGATCGTTCGATCCTCGGACGTCAGGACCAGCTTCGCCGCTCCGAGCTGACCCTCGTTGAGGCGGAACCCCTGCCCTGCCATTGCAGCGGCCTGGACACGATCAGTCGCGCTTTCCGGCTCGACTGCAGGCGAGCTCGCACCCTTGCCAGCGGCAACCTCGGACACGATCCGCTGCTCGGTCAGCACCGCGTCACGCGAGGCGAGCCAGCCCTTGTGCTCTCCCTTCCCTGCTATGAGATCGCCGGAGCGCACCAAGGCGCGGGTCCGTTTTTCAATATCGGCAATCGTCGCTGGCAACCCGAAATCGAGCGCGGCCTTGTAGAGCGCTGTTCGCTCGAAAGCTGCTTCGCGCTGCGAAAGATGACGCACCGCCGAAGCGACAGCCTGTGCCGCTGCGATCGTCTCTCTGTCCTGCCTTAGGACCGACTTGGGTACGAGCGGATCGGCCGGATCGCCCCTGACGTGCGCGGCAAAGCGTCCCAGCCATGCGCGCCCGCGCTCCACAAGCGAGCCGAACCTGCCAGTTTCGATCGACTGTTTCAGTGAGCGGGTCTGCGCCCGCTCGACCAAGGGCGCGAGGTCCAGCCCGATCGATTTCGCGGTGTCGCTCCATTGCATACCGAGGGCCTCGCGGTCCTCGATCCCGTCCTTGCTCGCGCGCGTATCGAGCGCGGCAATGCGGCCCGCTTCAAGACCAGAACCGCGCCGCGCATCGAGCACTTCCTGGCGGCGGCTCGAGAACGCCATGACCTGTTCGCGGGTGATACCGCGCGCCTCGAAATTGCCGTGCTTGAGGGTCGGTCCCGGCTCATAACCAAGTTTCTCGACAGCGATGCGAAAGCGCGCCATCGCAATCGAGTTAAGCGTGGTGTTGAGCTGCCAGAGCCGGTCGTTCTTGAGCGTGCGCCACTTCCCGTCCTTGCCTTGCGTGACATTGGCGATGACCGCATGGAAATGGAGGTTCGGCTCCTGGTTGCGGTTGGTGTCGTGCTGGAACAGGCCGATCGCAAGGTTCCCGGTGGCCTGCGTTACGATCTTGCCTTTCTCCACCATCCGGGTCTGGGCCGCATTCTTCTCAGCCCAGTGCAGCGCTTCGAGGACGGCTTCGCGGTAGGCGGCAATGATCCGCTTATCCTTCCCGACGAGCGCCAGCAACGACCAGCTCTTGGGAACGGAGAAGGTTAGGTCTGTACCCGGGCGGTGTGCCTGTCCGGGATTGCCGACGCTGCTGCCGTCGGGCAGCTCGCCTCGCAGCAACGCGTCGAACGCTTGGGCCTCGACCTTGCCATCAAGACCAAGGCGCTTCGCACCCTCGCCGACCCACTGGCCCGAGCGGTCGGCATCGGCGCTCGCGTAGTAATTGTCCGAAGCGAAGTAGCTTGCCGCCGCCGATGGCGAGCGGACATTGGCGACGGAAAGCATGGGCTGGGATCACTTTCTCTTGGCCCTCGTCCCCTCCCCGGTCGAGCATCACATATCCGGGTCGAAGTCCCCGTAATCGTGACCATGGTCCTGCCCCTGATCGGCATCGCGACCCTGCTTCGCTGCACCGCCAAGAAGCGACTTCTGCTGCTCTTCCTGGAGCCTCTGGTCGGCCTTGCCGCGCGCGACTTGTGCCCGCTGATGCGCTGCGGGATCGGGAATATCGGACCTGGCGGAAGGCACAGCCCGTTGCTCCATGCCGCGGTGCTCCTCAGCTTTCGAAGACAGAGGAAGCTCGGATTGAGCCGGCCGCTGAGGGTCTGATGTCCCCCTTTCCTCTTGCGCATTCGGATCGCGACGCTTCCTTGTCTGGTCCGGTCGAGCCTGATCGCGCTTGTTGCTGCGACGAGTCCGGCGCAGTTCCTTTTTGTCTTCCTTGTCGGCTTTCTTTTCAGCGCTGTCGGAGCGATCGTGCGCGACCCTCAACCGTCTAGGATCACCATCATTGTCGCCTGTTTCAGAGGCTGCTCCGGCACCGCCACCTGCTCCTTCTTTGTCATCACCGTGGCGGGCCTGTGGTGGTAGCTTAGGCATATCCCGGGGAATGAAGCCTTCGGCCACCCGAGGCCAGTTGCGCGGTTCGAGGACCACGGGTGCCGCCGGAAATCCTTCGGGAAACTTGATGAAACCATGAAGGTTCTTGAGCTTCATCAGCTCGTCAGGAAGCAGCAACGGAACGACCTGGCGCCGGGGCGTCAGGCTCACCGCGTCACGCGCATTGTTGTAGCCGTAGCTGTAACCTTCCTCCATCTCGCGAACCTCGCGGTGGCCGATGATATCGGAACACCAGGTGGCGGTCTCGCGATCTGCTGTGCCAAGGATCAGCTTGGTGCGGGCAAGCGAGGAGAGGGTCAACGCCATGTTTTCACCGTAGACATCCTTGAGCTTGGCAAAGGCATGAATCCCGGTGACGATCGCGCCCCCGAAATTGCGCGCGGTCTGGAGGCCCTTTTCGAGTGAAGGGAGACGATGCAGGGCGCCCAGTTCGTCGATCAGGAACCAGAGCCTGATGTCCCGCGAGCGCTGGCCCGCCATCAGCGTATTGATCGCGGTATCGAGCCACAGCGTGAGCAACTGCGAGAGCACGCTCATGTCGATGTAGCGCGCGGACAGAAACAGTATAGAGCCCGGTTTACCTGCCCCGTTGATCCACTCGCGGACCGAAAAGGGCTTCCCGTCTTCGGGCAGCATCTGGAGCGCCTTGGCATTGACATTGAACACTGCACGCACCGATTCCGCCATGCGCGCCGCGCTCGGCGTGCTGATGGGACCGGCCATGGTATCTTCGACGAGACGGTGCAGATCGGAGAGATCGGCGTTCATGAGTTCGTGGGCGAGCGCGGCGTTGGTGCCCCGCCCCGCTTCGGCGAGCTTGAGACAGGTCTCGACGAACAGCGTGCGCGCGGCGAGCACCCAGAACTGTTCGGCGCCGCCCCCATCATGCGGGACGAGCGACTCCGCTGCGGCATGGAATTCGGCACGCGTGGAGCAATCGTTGAACACGCTCCATGCGGGGCAACGCGCGTCGAGCGGGTTGAGAATGATGTCGCGTTTGGGATCGTAGAAGGTTTCGACAAAGGCCCCGGTAAGATCGAAAATGACCGCACGTTCGCCCCGTTCACGGATCTCCCTGGTAAGCTCGGCTAGGACGACGGTCTTGCCTGTCCCGGTTGTGCCAACAAGCATCGCGTGGCTCTGCTCGAGGCGCCAGGGCCAGCTGACCCCTGCCAGATGCGCTGGAGAATAGAAGCCCGCATCCCGCAGCGAAGCCGACCCGGCCAGACGCCAGCGCCAGCCCAACGCATCGCCATACTCGCGGGCACGGGCATTGCGGTTGTGCGCGGCGATCTCCCGGTCAAGTTCACGCAAGGTAGCAAGCTCCGCCCCGCGCACATGCTTCTTCTGTTTGGACTTCTCGCCGAAGCGTTCGGCAACCCACCAGAAAAGCGCGAAAAGCGGCGCAAGAATGAACCCCGCAAGCCACAAGGCGCTGATCACCGCACTCCGGAAAAGCGCGACCGCTTCGCGCATCGGCGGGTAATCGGTCACGACGGAAATGGGAAATGCGACGAGGCTCCCATCGGCCAGCTTGAGGTTCACAAGCTTGTCTGGATCGAACTCCATGAAGGCATAGCCAGAGGCATAGGCATGCATCCACAGGAGGTAGACCTGATAGTCATCTAGCGCGCTGCTTACGTCCCAATAGACCAGCCCGAGAACGACCAAGAGTGTCACGATCAGGGGCCCCTTGAGGCCCGCCGCAAACATGAAGCCGAAATGCCCGAGGAGCTGGCTGCCGCGGGTGAAGTTGACGAGATTATGCTTCATCGTCGCCTCCCATGGGTCGGGGTGCAACGATACCGAGGCGCTCCAGCCGGCGCTGGTAGGCAGCGACGGTTTTATCACGCAAGGTAGTGTCGGGATGATGCGTAAGCAGCGCATCCAATGCGACCGTGATGAAGATGTTCTGGCGGACCGGATCGGTCGCCGGAGTCCTCAGGTCAGCTTCGGTCGCGCGCTGCCAGGCATCGAAGATGCAATCGCAAACAACGATACTCGCGCTGACCCTGCGCTCGTCTGCTTGTTTCCTGATCCATTCGGCGATCAGGGGCGTGACATAGGTCACGAACCGGTGGTGTCTTTGCATTTTTCCAAGTTCCTTGTGTTCAAAGAACCTGGCTCACCCTTCGAAAGGCAAGTGCCACTCTAGGCCGCAGCATGGAGTGTAGGAAAACGGAAAATTCACATCGCTTTTCAGCAGATTAAACGGATCTGTGCCGACTCGGCACGGACGAGAAAGCAAGTGGACCGCATCCGGCACAGAAGATGGTATCGGCGAAATTTCGTGAATTCGCGAAACAATTCCGCGCCTTCCATTGCAGCACCCGCTGCGTACGGTGTGCCTGTCAAGTTCCCAATTGCGCGGACGTTGCCAGCAGCCCCCGAGTCTCGCTCAATAGATTGATTTTACGTTCTTATTTTCGGAGCGAGAGCAAACGGGCGTTGCTGGGACAACACGAGATTTCAGTCCAAAATTGCTCTGGGCTACAAACTGGCCTTATATCGGCGGAAATCGTGGTCGGCTGGATGCGTTAGGTCAATCTCTACAAACCTCTCGAAACCAATCACAATTCACCCCGGATTGGTGTCGTCGCACCGGTTGTTAGGCGCCAACCTCCAAACCCATCAGGGTACGTTCGATCACGTCTTCGGTTTTATGGTGGGGACCAGATAGCATTCGCGAGACGCGGCGATGTCGGATGCGATGTGCGCTTTTGCACGTCCCTTTTCACAGAGGTTAGGGTTGGCAGATTGGTCAACCAATGCATCCCTGCGAACATGAAAAAAGGAGCAGGAACCGTTGCCGGTCCCTGCCCTGCTGGTGCGGTCAGAACTCGTCTAACATCGCTCCGTGGATGGTATGCACCACGCGCGCTGCAAGGTGCGCCGGAAGTGCATTGTAATCGCCCTCGTCAAGAGCAAGATATCCAAGCTCTTCGTCCTCGACGATGTGTTGATCGAAAAAGCTGTGCAGCGCCCGACGCTCTGCCACAGCCAGTGCAGCAAAGTAGCGATCCGAAGTCGAAGTGCGTTGAAGTTGCGTAGCCATAATAACCTCCTGATGTCTGCCGTTGACGGCAGGAGCAGGACGGATGGGCGTGCGGCTGGCGGGTCAGGGATCGCCCCAAAGGGCGACCGCGAAGCGGCGGTAGGGGTAACGATTTTGTCGGACCGGAGCGCAGCGAAGGGGAGGCAAAATGGGGGGACCCTGCCGTCCTTGACGCGCCGGTCGCACGGTCATCAGAATGGGACAACCGTGAGCCAGGCCCCTCCCCCGTCAGAGAGTTTGAACAACGCAGAAAAGGGCGCCGTCCGGCATGGACAGCGCCCCTCTGATGGAGATCGATGATGATGGATATCAGTCGATATCGGGAGCGTCGGTGTTGTCGTTGTCGTCACCCGAGCCGTTACCGCGGGAGAGAAAGTCGACCTTGTCGGCGAGGATCTCGGTGCCGTAGCGCGTAACCCCGTCCTTATCCTCCCATTGGGTGTAGTGGATGCGGCCCTGCACGCTGACCAGCTGGCCCTTGGAGCAGTACTGGCCGACGGTCTTGGCGAGGCCGTTGAAGCAGGTCACCCGGTGGAACTCGCTTTCCTTGGCGGTGTAGCCGTTCTCGTCCTTGTAGGTCTTGCCGTCCTTGTCGCGTGCCGGGCGATCGGTGACGACGGTAATCCCGGTGACATTGGTGCCGCCCTTGGTCTCGCGGGTGTCGGGTTCGCGGGCGATGCGGCCGGTGAGGATTGCGATATTGGTCATGGTTGTATTCCTTCAGTTCCTCAAACCGGAGACCATCTCCGGCTTGCGAACATCCAGAAGAAACAGGGCATGGGAGGACTGCACCGCAGGAGCGAAGCTCCAAGGGAAACCTGTTCATGACGGGTGGTGCGGGCAGGCGCGCGAAGCGCGACAACACGGCCGGCAAAGGAACGGGTTGCCGTCCTCAGCTGACCTGGTTCAGGACTGCTCGCGAACAAAGCCGGATGGGTATCGGGTGCGGGTCTGAAGGAAAAAATTCACTCAATTAGAAAGCGTAGTGCCACGATCCTACTGGCAGCTTAGGATCAGAAAGGGGCTAAATATTAAAACATATCATTTTCAACGGACTATTTCGGCCTCCGCCAAATGCAGCTAGCAGTCGAACCATGAGACGGAAAAATTGGGTTTCGCAGACAATCGACATGCTTCCCAATTCCGTATTGGAGAGGGCTTAAACAAGGTGAAAGTTCAAAACCAATCGCCGACGATCTTGGGCGATCGTTACACGCTTACCGAGGAGGTTAGGAAAGGAGCCCAAGCGACTGTCACTCAGGCGTTCGACGTTAAGAGAGCGTGTTTAGTAGCGATCAAACGAGTGAAATTCGGTCCCGACGACAAGCGAGCGCAAGCGGGCTTCCAGCGTGAAGTCGAATTGCTCCAAGAACTGGATCATCCGCACATAGTAGCCTTGCTGGATGTCGATCGTGACCCTGATGGCAACTGGTATCTCGTCCTAGATTGGATTCCGGACAATCTGGAGGATGTCATCAATGATGAAGGAGAAATGAGTTGGCCTGAATACTGGGAACGATTTGGCGAACCTCTGCTTGAGGCAATCGCCTATGCGCACAAAAGATCAATTGCTCATCGTGACATCAAACCGAAAAACATATTGGTCCGGGCCGATGGACAACCATTGCTCGCCGACTATGGGATTGCAAAACTGCTCGACAATGGTGGTTCGTGGGCGCCGGTCTCGGGCATAACGTTTAGGTTTGATCGCACACCCGGCTATACTCCTGCAAAGCCCGAAGAGGATCACGCGCTTACGCGCGACTGCTATGCATTCGCTGCTGTGTCCTTATCTTGCGTAACCGGACGGCCGTTTGAAAACGATGAGGATCTGCTATTAGCACTGGAAGAAGCCCCGCTCCCCGATACTGTTCGTGGCGTGTTGGAGCGATGCCTAAGCGAAATTCCAACAGAGCGCCCTCCTCTGGCTTCTGTTTTGCTCGAACAGCTCCGTCGTCATCAAGCCACAACGGATCACGAGCGGGAAAGTAGAAGCCAGCTTCATTTGCGGCTCAATCCAAAGACACAGGCGAACTTGAGAGGGCGCTTAGAGACAGACGACAACGCTCTGGTTGAAGCATTTGTCGCAGACGAACTGGGCGAGGTTTGCGGCATCATAGCAGTACCTACGCCTGAGAACGAACCCGATCAGTTGCAAATTGTGGGTGCGTCTTGGAGATTTGACGCCATGGTCGCTGGTAAGCGTGGTGAGCTGATCCACATTAAGCAGGCCAGTGAAATCGGCGCATCGTTAGCCGCGAGCATTCGCGAGTCCGCAGTTGTAAGAAATGTGAGCGTCCGATTTTCCCGACCAGATGACGAGAAAAAGGCAGCACAGGCAATCGGCTTGCTTCTTGCAGAGTCGGAAAATCTCTCAACGAAATTGGAAGAGGAACGCGCCGCACGTGCTTCCGAACGCATTTTCCGCGTCTGGCGCAGCTATCTCAAAGACAGGGCAGACCTCGAATCCAAACGCAGCAACGCGCTACGCTACGTGAGCCGCACCATAAGCAATGAGACAGTGGTCTTCACCACGGAAATTGCGCCGCCAGATGATATCGTCGGTCAGGATCGCATCGTTTACTGTTCGAATGGAAACGTCACTGGGCGAGTCATAGGGGCCACGTTCAATCTAGTAACCTTCGAAGTTTCGTATGGGGACAAGAAGTCGCTTCCCAGAAGAGGCGAACTAGCGATCAATACCATAGCCGCCCAGAAAGCGCTGAATCATCAGACTAAGGCTCTCAATGATGTCGTTTACGACCGCGCGGTTGAGAACTCACTCAAATCGATCATCCTGGATCCAGCTAGCGCAGAAATATGCGAATTGGTGGAGGACGTCGTTCCTACTGATCCCGAGTTCGACGATGAAAAGCTGAATATCTTGAAGAGGTCGCTGGGAATAAGGCACATTCAAGCGATCGAAGGACCGCCAGGCACGGGCAAAACCAAGCTTATTTCCGAGATCCTAGTTCAGTGGCTGCGGAGAAATCCAAAGGATCGGATACTACTTTCATCCCAAACTCATATCGCGCTCGACAACGTTTTGGAGCGCGTAACCGAACTCGAAGCTGACTTGGACGTGATACGCATAGGCCGGCCTGACGAGCCTAGAATTTCTGAAGCGAGCAAGGAATTACTTCTCGAGAAACGAGTTGAAGCTTGGATAGCCGAGGTCAAGCAATTGGCTGAGGCCGAAATGAGCCGGTGGGCAAAGGAACAGGGAGTAGATCGACAGGCGGTCTTGACCGGAATGAAGGTTGAGAGGCTTCTGAGCATTCGACGCGGACGCGACGAGGCGTTGCGATCAATCAACTCTCTGAGGGCGGAAAAGGATGCCATTCAAGGTGAGACTGCAGAGCACGATTCAATTGATGGTGACGAAGAAACATTAGAGGAGAGTACTCAGCTAGACAGCGAAATTGCCGAGCTTCGTCGCTTAAATTCTGACCTTAAGAGGCAAGAAACCAACCTTCTGGATGAGATGACCGCAATGGGCGGTTACGCCGCAGAGCTTGCAAACTCAAAAGATGAGCATGAGCTATCGGATTGGTCAAAGCACTTTTTGCACGGAGATGAAATCGTCGACGCGTGCCGACAACGCTTAGCATTGCTCGAAGAATGGCAGCTCCGTGTGGGAAGGTCGTCCGATTTTAACGCCGCAATGCTGTCCTCGGCCCAAATAATCGCGGGGACATGCGTAGGTATAGCTGGCGTAAGAGGGATGGAAGATGTTGCGTATGATCTCTGCATTGTAGACGAGGCGTCAAAAGCAACGGCAACTGAAATACTGATTCCTATGAGTAGGAGCCGTCGTTGGATCGTCGTTGGCGATCCCAAACAGCTTCCGCCTTTCTTCGATGAACTCGGCGAAGACCTCCTCGAGTCTTTCGAAGAACGGGAGGTTCGGGAAACGTTGTTGGATCGAATGCTGGATATCGAAAACGGTATCCCCGAAGGATGCCGAGCGAAGCTAAAAAATCAGTATCGCATGATCGAACCCATTGGCGAACTCGTGAGCGAATGCTTTTACGACAAGACGCTAAATAGTCCGGTAAAATCGCATGGTCTAAAGTTGGAACTCGCGTTACCTAAGCCTGTCACGTGGTTCTCAACCCATGAGCTACCGAACGCGCGAGAAACAAAGCAAGGGAACACATTCCTGAATCGAGCGGAAGTTTCAGTGGTCCGCGATCTGTTAGTAAACCTACAATTCGTGGCGAAGGCGCAAAAGCGCAGAATATCGGTTGCGATTATAGCAGGGTATACCGCTCAAGTTCAGCTCCTGAATGAGCAAATATCACAAGGTATCGCGGAATGGCCAGACTTAGACGTCATCTGCAACAGTGTGGATGCCTTTCAAGGGCGTCAGGCAGATATTTGCATCTATACGGTCGTCCGTTCGAACCCGCAGAACGAGTTGGGATTTCTTCGAGAACCCCCTCGGCTAAATGTTGCACTGTCGAGAGGCAAAAGCGCTCTTGTAATCGTGGGAGATCAGCTGTTCTGCCGATCGGCCAGGGGCACTAATCCATTTCAGAAGGTAATCGATCATATCGATACTCATGTTGAGACCTGCACGACGGTGACTGTACAATGAGGGCCGAAGATGTCGCTCGTGAAAACCAGTTTCGAGAGGGATTCCATCTCGTCGATTATGCTGAAGTCGGGTTGCCGATTTTTCGACTTACAATTGAGGCAATTACGACATCGATCCGCTCCATTCCAACCATTCACGAGTTTGCAATGCGTTGCATCCATCTCGGTGAGTCTCAAGAGCATCAGATTGGGAAGATGCTGGGTCTTAGCGAAGACATAGTCACAGGTGCGGTAGACTCTCTGGTTCTTGATGGCCTCGTGACGCGAACCGCGATCATCGATGGCCATAGCAACTTCGGCTTGACGCCGCTCGGTGAAGAAAGACTCGCCGAGGAATCGCAAGAAATAATTCAAGAGGAGATGATCGTCGTCGATTACGACGCAATGCGTCGGAAGCCAATCCGCTTGGCTGGGGAAAATGTATTGCGCGCCGCAGAATTGAGAGATTTTGGCGCAATCGAAATCCGTCCTTACCCAATCGAGCCCCCGCCCATTGACGAACTCGCAATACCTGAAGTCAGCAGAGTGATCCGCCGCCGCGACGGCCAAGATTTCCATCGTAACATCCTTGCCCTCAAGCAAGTGGTGCGTCGAAGTAACGTTTTTCGCGAAGCTGTTTGCTTGGTTTATGCTTCCGACAAGGGCAATGAAATCCAAGTCTCATTCGCCATTGATGGGCGTATCTTAGAAAGTCATGAGCGAGCGTTTGCCCAGAATGGTGGCCCAAAAAAGATGGGGTTTGTTAAAGCAGTTGGGAACCGGAGCTCTCAAGCCTGGCTGCGAAGGCTGATCGGGGGCGAAGTCATACAAGCGTTGCCGAGTCCTCAAACTTGGCAGGATTTGCGTTTGGAGGAGGCTGAAGCCCGCCGGCAAAAAAGGGTCGCCGAAGATGCATTGGAGAGCGCGCAGACTAACTCATCCCGAACCAGGGTAATGGCAGCTTTAGATGAGGCGAAAGAGCGATACGCTTTATCCCGGCATTCATTGGATGTCCTCCCGGCACGCCAGTTGTCATGCTTTGAACAAGATGAAATTCTGAGGGAGGCTATGAACGAGGCGAAGGCATCTTTAGTTGTAACAACCGCTGGCCTTCAGCCCACAATGCTTACGCAGCATGACCTACGCCAAATTGACAATCTGATGGCCATTAACACCTCTGTCCATATTGGTTCTTTCTTATCGCCTCAAACGGAACCTCGTGGCGGATCATACTTCGATCCTCTTTCTGAGCTGACTAAGCGACAAAAAACAGGCCTGCTAAAGCTGTACAAGACCCGCCAAAGCGCTTTCTTTTACCTAATCAAAGACGATGATCTTGCTGTAATCTCAAACAGACCATTTTTCGGCGAGGTTTCCCGTCGATCGAGCTTCCAGCGCGTGGTGGGCATTGTAATTCGAGATCGTCGTCGAGTTGCTGAGGTCAAAAAGCTCGCAGCCAAGGTATGTGGATTGTCAGCGAATGGTTAAAGTATTGAGGGTCTGGGCCGAGACGCATCCGGGGGCAGTGCGGCCGAATAACCAAGATTGTTTTGGCTTGCCGGGTTTCCAATCCCAATCTGCGAAAGACTCGTGCCAGCTTGAGATTAATTTGGAACGTGGTTGGGCGCTAGTTTCCGATGGGATGGGCGGACACCGTGCCGGCGCATACGCGAGCAAGGTTGCCGTTGAATTCATTTCGGAACGCCTTCCTGCTCTGCAAAATTCAGCCGATTTGCTTGGACTGCTAACTCTAGCGAATCATCACATTCACGAAGCAATGCTTTCCGGAGAAGGAGAACCCGGAATGGGGGCCACGGTCGTTGGTCTTTGGTTCGATATTGACTCCGTCAGTATATTCAACGTGGGAGATAGTCGTGCGTATATTTTACGTCGCGGCGAAATCTCGCAGATTAGCCTAGATCACACTCCAGAAAGTGGTTCGCAAACCGAACGCCGCAGTCACAGATTGACACAGTCTCTGGGAGGGACCTTTCATCGCCTCGATCCAATTCCCCACATAGCGTCTGTTCCGATAGGAGAAGTTGATTCGATATTGCTTTGCACAGACGGCTTGACCGACCTTGTAAACGACCAGCAAATTCTTTCTATCCTGGAAAGAGAGGGTGGTAACCCCGCCCAAAATTTAGTGGATTCAGCACTATCAGCTGGAGGAAGAGATAATATCACCGCCGTTTTTCTGCGACTCTCACAGTAGGAATATTATCTTCAGACTGGATTTAATTTACGTTTATTGCTTCTTCTACTGCCTCCTTCTCAGTCTCGATGTGATGCGACTTCAACCTTCCATTGGTCCATTTCCACACCGTAAATCCGCTATTTGAGCGCCTTTTTACCGTCCCGTTATCAATGACAACATGGCCTTCGGAAACTAGGCGTAGGACGACCCCCCGCCCTTTCCCCGCTCCATCAATCTCAAATAGCTTTGACGAAGTGGCCTCCACCAAGAGGTGATCGCCCTTCGTATCTAGCGCAACAACGGCTTTGTCGACCCAGACCAAAAAGTCCGGCCAATAGGCCCTTCCTTCGCTAAGCAAAGGCAATGAGTAGCCCGATCCAACGGGATTTCGCGCCCATAACCTTTGCGTTTTGTCCAACGCTCGTGCGAACCTGATCTCAAGAGAATTCATACCCGAATATCGAGGGTGTAGGGATCGCCTGAACTCTTCGAAGCTACCTACGTCAATTGCGATAGGTCCGACTTGGTAGGGGCTATCGATTTCATTCTGAAGAACGACCGAGTGTTCGACATAAGCTGAGACCACCTCTCGAGCCTTTTCGCGGAAATGTTGAGCCGCTGGCGAACCTATTTCAATGAGCACATCAAATTTCGGATGTTCAATATCGACCAGGTTAATTGGTCCACCAGCGCGCCTGAGCCCTCCAGGATAACATTGTTGGATTTCCTTTCGGAAGACAGAGCGCGCAGACACACGATTGCTATGTGCAACCTCCACCCATTCAAATTGAGTCTCAGTATCCTGCCCAACACGTTGCAGGACCTGCATCCTGCTCCCCTGCCCCACGATGCTGTGATTGTTTCCGCGAAAATCTATGATGCTCGCCACGACGCTGGAGATAGGATTTAAGGCCCGGCTGCTCTCGATGCCGACAGTAGGAACCGTTCGCGACGGATTAGCTTCGATCCGATCACGGATCGCTCGAGCCTTATCGTCCTTGATGACGAGCGCAATCGAGGGGTGTTCTGACGACAGGTCTCGTCGTATCTCATTCAAAATATCATCGAACACACCTTTTTCGTCCGTGCGGATGTGAAAATGAGCGGTGTTTAGGATAGGATCAGGATAATGTTCCGCACCTGGCTGTCGCAGCACCCGGCCAACCACCTGTGTTATCTGTCTGGCCGATGCCATCTCCTTGTCGATGTACGCAAAAGCGCACGCTGGATCATCCCAGCCTTCTTGCAATCCCAAATTAAAAATAACGTGACGAAAGTTCCCTTCAATGAAACGAGAATAATCTCTTTCCCCTCCATCAAAGAGATTCATCTCAGCGGGGCGAGGGCATTCTTTCGAAAATTTCAGCTGACAATAAACTGCAATTTCAGATGGTGGGATCTTGGCCACTTCGACTAAATGACGCCAGATCAGGATCGGTCTTGCTTGGCGCTCGTCAAACGGACGCTTCATATCCTCAGTGATAGACATTCCATCAACTGTATTGGTCGAGCAGACATAAATCGCTTTGGGCGAGAACGTTAAATTCAGAGCCTTCGCTGCATCCTTCGCCAATTCAAAATCGTGCAGCAGGTTGTCGATCGCCGGCTCCATGGGAGTGATATAACCATCGATCGAGATACGCTCCTTCACGAGACCGGACAAAACGACCTCGCGGCTTGATACCGCGGTAGAAAAATCGGCCTCATCCCAGCCCTTGTCGTTTCTCAGGCGACTCATGACGTTGCTAATTCTCGGCGGAAGCATCATCGTAGCGCTAGCAACGATGAGAGCGTCAGGAGCCAACTCAAGTATCCTCTCTGATTGAAGATCAGAAAGGTTATGCCCTTCGTCATAGACGACGATTAAAGGGCGCCTTTGGCCCTGGGGAGTTCGGCGTTTCTTAATTTGCTCCCACAAAGACTCATGGGCGAGATCTAACTGGGCTCGATAAACTTTCCTGTCATCGGCTGCAGCATCTTCGACTGCAAATTTTCCGACAGTGGCAACTAGCAGGAGTGGGACGTCCGCATTCTGTATCTGGTCTGAGCTTGCTTCTAGTAATGGTAGCACCTGAAAATTCGATAAGTTGTCAGCATACTTGCCGACCGAGAGATTCTCATAGGTTTGTGAAACAACGACCTTTCCCTTGGATATCCAAAGAACGACAGGCGCCAGGGGCATTCCATCTCGCATACGCGCGACAGTATCCGCGAGCATCAGAGTCTTTCCGCTCCCGGTGATCGCCACCAAAGTTTGCAAAAAGGGAACCGGAGTTGTGCGGTCCACCATAAGAGGATTTTCTACGTATGAAAAAAATCGATCTGCAATCTGACCAGCCGCACGTTGCTGAAAGCCGAGCAAGTCCATTAGGCTGGTTCATCCTCATTGTTATATTGATCGTGCTCATTAAGGCCGAGGTCAGCGAGAATCTTATCAGGTATTTTCCAGAATCGAACGTTGGGTGACTGATACATTTCATACCGCGCATAAGCGTGAAACGGCGGCTTCACATTTGCCTTCTTGGCTTCTTGGGCAACTCGCTTGTAGGTATCAAGAGTCAAGGATCCTACTGGACCACCATTATCCCAAATCAAGAAGTAGCCCTCCCCATTTTCGTCTTTGCCAATGAGGTATTGATCGGCCTCACCTTCTAACAGTTGGAGGCTTGGCGCAGCCCGCTTGTGAGTTTCCCAATGAGACGTGAGCACCACGTCGATCAGCTCATCTTTCTGCATCGACAAAACAGTTCGCGCGTCGATTGTCTTCGTCAGAAGTCGATACTCAAATCCTCCGCCGAGCGGTGTCGCGTCTTTGTTTCCTGGCCTTTCTCCTGTGATGACGTTGTGAAGGCGTTGCCAAGTCAGTGTCCTCGCATATTTATCGCCGTTCTCCGGCGCGCCTTGCTCCACAAGGATGAAGCGCCTTGTTGATCCTGTTTCATGGTTCAGTTTGAGAACCGCGTGCCCTGTCGTTCCGGAACCGGCGTAAGGATCGAGCACCAAACCGTTTGGCGGACACCAAATCTGGATGATCTTTGTAATCAATTTAAGGGGCTTCACCGTCTGAAACCCATGCCCCTTTCCTACAATGGCATCTAATTCGTTGATGCCTGACTGAGAATGACCAGATTGCCCATGCTGCCATGAGACCGAGCCAATTTCGATAGGTGCCTCGTAGCTTTCGTCAGCCCAAAATGTCCACGGCACCTTGCCTTGAGAAATGCTATCCAGGTGGCGTTTGATTGCAGGCCTCCCTGCACCAGGATTTTTCTGCCTATCATCAGAGAATACAATCCTTGGCAAAACCCGACGCTTGTCGTTACCAGCCTCAAGTATTTCTAGCGCTCGTGTTTTCGCCTGCTGCACAGCCACGTCATCTGCAGGGCTGTAGTCTGAAAGAGCTACATCACTACCGCGAAGGATGAGCGCTTTACCGCGCCCATCCCCAATATCTTTTTCACAATATGGACTGCCCCATTCTTCCAAAATTGATCGGAATTCCTTCTTGGTCAAACCTGACCAGTGGCGGGTAGGAACGCTTACATCACCCCCGAATTCGAACTCAGCCTCTGGATAATGCAGCTTGCCCGTGAAGGGTGATTGTATCGCATAAATGGTACGGTCGCGTTTATCCTTGGCGGCAAGATCTCCAGGTCTCCAGGGTCCAGCGGGATCTCCATCTCGATCTGTGAATCTGGCGTTCATCTGATCGTCACGTTCGAGGTGTTCGGTTTTAGCTAGCGCCTGATCTTTGGCATAAACGAGTACGTATTCGGTAGCGCTGGCGACATGATTGGCTTTCTTCGGCGAATAGGTTTTCTGCCAGTTCAAGATCGCCAGGCGGTTCTTTTCGCCAAACACCTCATCAAGCATCATTCCCAGATGGAAGAGCTCATTATCGTCAATACAAATCGCTAGGACACCTGAAGGCTTCAGCATGGCTTTCATGATTTGAAGCCGCGGCATCATCGTCTTAATCCATTTTGTATGACGCGAACCATCCTCACTTGAAACGATTGTCCCTAGCTCTGGATCGTTTGGGTCTTTGTCCCAACGGTCATTATAACGAAAGTATTGCCCGGTGTTGTAAGGCGGATCGGTAACTATTAGGTCGACCTGTCCACGGTATTTGTAGAGCGTAACCATCGCTTGAAGGTTCTCACCTTCGATCAACATATTCTTTGATTGCTCTTCAGGGCTACCGACATGAAGGCGCGGTTCGCGTCGGGTCTGCCGGGGCCTAACCCTCTTGGCGATCTGCAAAGCCGATCGCTTACCGTGGAAGTTTAGCGCGACGCCAGTCTGCATCATGCTCTTCGCGAGTCGCTCTAGTTCCTCTCTCGATAGCTTTGACAGCTCGGCATCTACGTCAAATTCCATTGATCCGCCTCAATTCCCGCGTATATGTTCACGACTTGTTCCATATCGACGTCACGTTCTCCGCGCAAGATGCATGGGGACGGCCGCCGAGACTCTGAGCGAGCGTATTACCAATTTTCTCTGTCACACCAACAAGGGTGATGTCATCGAAGTGAGCGTATCGAGATGTTGAAGAGGAGTGCTTGTGGCCGAGTAGGTTCCCAATCATCGGCAAAGTTTCCGAAGAACGCGCCGCCAGGCTGGCAAAGTTGTGCCTAAGGTCGTGCAACCGCACATCGTCCAGTCCGGCTTCGGTCCGCAATCTCCGCCAAAACCAGTCCAAAGCCGATCTCGGCAGAACGTCGAACTTGAAAACGCGTTCGTCCCTCTTTCCGCGCGTGAATGCGTCGAGCACCAACCTCGCCTCCTGACCGAGCCAGACAATGCGCGGGCCGGTCTTCGAGTCTTTGAGTTTCAGCTTTCGGCCTTGCACCTCGCCCCAAGTGAGGTTCAGGATCTCGCCGCGCCGACAACCTGTGAGCGCGAGGAGCAAGATCACCGCGACTTCGACGGTGTTCTCAGGGCGATTGGCGGCCAGCGCTCGCCCGAGCCGGGCCATCTCGTCGTGGTTCAGGAAGCGCTCGATCTTGCGTGCTCTGTTGCGTTTCACACCGCGAAACGGATTTGAATGCTCAGGCAGATAGCCCCACGCCTCGGCCTTGCCGAACATGGCTTTAAGGATTTCCATGGCGCGGTTGGCAGCGCCTGGGCCTGCTGATCGCGTGAGCTCAGCATGCCACCGAACCGCATCGCCGTGGCTGATCTCGTCAATGAACTTCCCTGGAAACGCATGATCGAGGTGGGTCCGTCGGTAGATATTCTGGATCTCGCGTGTCGATGGCTTCCAAGTCGGCGCGGCGACCTCCCAGTACGATTGCAGAAAGGCCGAATAAGTCGGCGTCTTGCGCGCGCGCTGCTTCTTGTCGGCAGGGTTCTCGCCAAGCTCGATGCGCAGGATAAGGCGCCGGGCGACATCCTTGGCAATGCGCTCCGTAAGAATGGCGGCATCGCCTATAGTGATCAGCCGTTGCTTGCCGCCCATCGTGCGCTGCAGGACATAGCTCTTGCGGCCCGATCGATGGATTCGCTCACCAAAGCCGGGAAGCACATAGTCAAATCTCGAGCGACGTTTGCCAGCCTCGCCCGGTATGACCCGCGCAAGCTCTTCTGCAATGATCTGCCTGAGGTCGTACTGGGTCATGCGGCGATCCCTATTGCACTGGCGAGACTGGAGCAGATGCGATCGGCGCTTTCCGCGATCACTTCGTCGGCTAGGTGCGCATATCGCGCAGTCGTTTCCGGAAGCGCATGTCCAAGTAGCTTGCCGATAGTCGCCAATGGAATGTGCTGAGCGATGGCGACCGAGGCAAAGCTGTGGCGCAGATCGTGGAGCCGCACGTCGGGCAACGCAGCCTTGCGCCTGATGCGATCCCAGTACTGGCCGAGGTTGATCGGGGCTTCGCGACGTATGGCAGGAAAGACCAGCAGCTCATCGGCGCGACGTTCCAGTCCATCAAGCACAGCGATTGCTTGCCGGTTAAGATAGATCGTCTTTGGGCCGGTCTTGCTGTCCGGCAATTGCAGCCGTGGCGGTTGGACATATCGCCAACGCAAGGTCGCAATCTCGGACACCCGCGCGCCAGTATAGATGAGCATGAGCAAGGCCGGAACGACGAACGGATTGACACCATCGTGTTCGGCCAGAACGCGCCCCAGCCTGCGATATTCAGAGGCGGAGAGGTAGCGCTCGGGTAGATCGCGCTTGAAGCGCGAGACACCGCGGCACGGGTTGGTGTTCTTCGCCCGGTAGCCGAGCTTTTCGGCATACTGCATCATCACCGACATGATAGGGATAGCGCGGTTGAAGGTGCCTCCCCGCTCAGCCATGCTGTCGCGCCATCGGTTGATGTCTCCGCGTTCGATCATATCGACCGGCAGGTCACCGAACCTTGGCACGAGCAACTGATCGATGCGCGAACGCGACGATCGCTGCGTCGCTGGTTTCCAATGCGGCGAATAATCCTGCCAGAACTCTTCGGCATAATCAGCGAACAGTGGCACTCGTCTCCTCTCGGGCGCGATCGGGAGGTCGGCAAGCGTGGCCTTGATGAGCAAACTGCGCGCGGCAGCGCGCGCGGCGGGCGCGCTCAGCGCACCTGCTGCCATTCCCGCGCATCCAAGCGTCACCATGCGCTGCACACCTCGCGGGCAATGCTTGACTATCCATGTCAGGTGTCCCGATTTCCGTTTGCGAAGTCCGAAGCCGGGAAGTTCGGTGTCCCACGTAATACCGATGGGAAGCGACTTGCGACGAGCGATATGGCCAGTCAGTTTCACTCTGAACGATGGCCTGCGAGGGGCTATGACTGAGCCTTGGCTACTATGCGATCGCTCCAGTGTTGCCGAAACTGAACGTATTGATTTATCGTGCTTATCTTTCATTCATGCAGCTTAGGCTGCGTACGGTGTGCACGAAGTTGTTCCCCAATTGTACATGGTCTGATCCAACACCGCCCCGACCGCTCAATGTCGGCAAAGGCACTGTATTCAGGCAGATTTCCTAGCCCAAACCGGGCTTGAGGGGAAGAGGAAAGGGTGCAGGTTTGTTCTCGCTGGGGAACAGTTTGGTAACAGATAGCCATCTTGTTAAGGCAAATTGCGCTGGCCTTTTTGGCATTGCTTGGCGAGCAGGTGGTGCACTCGCAAAGCGCCATTTCACTGCACAAGCTTCAATCCTGCGAACAAGAAAAAAGGCAGGAACCGTTGCCGGTCCCTGCCTCGCAAGTGCGGTCAGAACTCGTCTGACATTGCCCCATGCACCGTATGCACCACGCGCGCTGCAAGGTGCGCCGGAAGTGCGTTGTAGTCGCCCTCGTCCAGGGCAAAATATCCCAAGCCATTGTCCTCGACGATATGCTGATCGAAGAAGCTGTGCAGAGCCCGACGCTCTGCCACAGCCAGCGCGGCAAAGTAGCGATCCGAAGACGAAGGACGTTGAAATTGCGTAGCCATGATATCCTCCTGATGTCTGCCGTTGACGGCAGGAGCAGGACGGATGGGCGTGCGGCCGGCGGGTCAGGGATCGCCCGAGTGGGCGACCGCGAAGCGGCGGTAGGGGAAACGATTTTGTCGGACCGCAGCGCAGCGAAGGGGAGGCAAAATGGTGGGACCCTGCCGTCCTTGACGCGCCGGTTGCGCGGCCATCAGAATGAGACAACCGTGAGCCAGGCCCCCTCCCCTACGGTCCCGAGCTAGATTGCTGCCGAGACCTTCTGCGCTACCTCTGTTAGCGTCGCCTGAAGCCGATTGATCTCCGATAGGCTGGTACCGCTGGGCACGTATCGCGTCACAAGGAATTCGCGCGACAGCGACATGGAGTGCAAGTGTTCGCGTGTCCGTTTCCTAAGCACTAGACCACGATCGACAGCGAGGTCCGACCTTGCCGCGAGGTTGTGCTGGAGCCCCCGGACCTGACCCGCGCTGTGACCCGATTGGAGAAGGAATGCGTTCAAGTACAGTTCGACCGCATGGATCGCGACCATGCGAAACGGTGCCCGCGACCTCGGCTCTCTAGGTCGTCCATTCTGGACGAGAAGCTGGGCTGCGAACCGATACTCATCGGCAAGAGCCACAACCTCAGCAGGCGTTGCAGCCTCTCCCGGGTAAAAGGCTATCGCTTGGTCATTCATGGCATTCTTCGTAGCACCGCTTTTGCAAACGATTACTGAAAGATCCCCGGGTTTTCATACGCCACAAAGGGGCCCTGTCCGAATGGACAGGACCCCTTCGGGAGCGAGATCGACGGGAGAGTTCAGTCGATCTCGGGAGCGTCGGTGTTGTCGTTATCGTCACCCGAGCCGTTACCGCGGGAGAGGAAGTCGACCTTGTCCGCGAGGATCTCCGTGCCGTAGCGCGTGACCCCGTCCTTGTCCTCCCACTGGGTATAGTGGATGCGGCCCTGGACGCTGACCAGCTGACCCTTGGAGCAGTACTGCCCGACGGTCTTGGCGAGGCCGTTGAAGCAGGTCACCCGGTGGAACTCGCTTTCCTTGGCGGTGTAGCCGTTCTCGTCCTTAAAGGTCTTGCCGTCCTTGTCGCGTGCGGGGCGATCGGTGACGACGGTGATCCCGGTAACGTTGGTGCCGCCCTTGGTCTCGCGGGTGTCGGGATCGCGAGCGATGCGGCCGGTGAGGATTGCGATATTGGTCATGGTGTAAGTCCTTCGGTTCCTCAAACCGGAGACCATCTCCGGCTTGCGAACTTGCCAAAGAAGCAGGGCATGAGAGGACTGCACCGCAGGAGCGAAGCTCCAAGGGGAACTTGTTCATGACGGGTGGTGCGGGCAGGCGCGCGAAGCGCGACAACACGGCCGGCAAAGGAACGGGTTGCCGTCCTCAGCTGACCTGGTTCAGGACTGTTCGCGAAGAAAGCCGGATGGGTATCAGGTTCGGGTCTGATGGTGCCGGCGACGTAGTGCTCGTGGCAAAAGTTTTGAAGGCAAGCGTCGGTTGCGGAAAGCAAATTTTAGATTATTGGTGTTCCGATAGGGCGGAAAGATGAGGTCGATCCGAAAACGTAGAGCATCGCGGAACATGCGATGTGAATTTTGCAGTAAATGGCGGTGCGTTTGCAAGAAAAGAACGCGACTATCCGCCGCGAGAGAGCGATTGGGGCATGTTGCCGTGAAGGCGCGAAAAAAAGATTCAGTGACCGCTCGCAAGAAGCCTGCCACGCAGAATGCATACACGACAGAGATGGGCATCATGCTCCACAGCAAGATCGAGGATGCCTTCGATTCCTCATATCTGCGCAAGCAGCGGGGCAACGTGAACCTAATTGTCACTTCGCCACCCTTCCCCCTTGTGCGTAAGAAGCGTTACGGAAACGAGACAGGTGAAGCTTATCTACGCTGGATAGAATCACTGGCTCAACCCCTCACCGATATGCTCACCGATGATGGTTCCATAGTCATCGAAATTGGCAACGCTTGGGAGCAAGGTGCGCCCATTATGTCCACACTCCCGCTCGAAGCTTTGATGGCGTTCAAGCGAGCCGCAAATCTAAATCTCTGTCAGCATGTCATCTGCCACAATCCCGCGAGGCTTCCCAGCCCAGCCGCATGGGTAAACTTGAAGCGAGCTCGACTCAAAGATTCATTCACGCATGTTTGGTGGCTGTCGAAAGCTGAGTTCCCCAAGGCGGACAACCGACGGGTCCTAAATCCCTACAGCAAGGACATGAAGAAGCTGCTGAAGCGACAGTCCTATAATGCAGGAACGAGACCATCTGGCCACGTGATCTCCAAAACAGGTTTTCTTAAAGATCATGGCGGCTCAATAGGACCAAACGTACTTGATCTTACTGGCGAACACTATCCCGAGGCTTTGCTAAAGTACACCGGAACAGGTTGGGACGCAGGTTATCGCAGGTACTGTAAAGATAACGAACTTCCGAGCCACCCGGCCAGAATGCAACCAGCCTTATCAGCATTTTTTATCGAATTTTTGACCGATGAGAATGACCTTGTGTTTGATCCTTTTGGGGGCTCAAACACGACCGGCAGTGTGGCCGAGAGCTTGGGGCGCCGCTGGATTTCAGTAGAAGCCGATGCAAACTATGTGGAAGGCTCTAAAGGGCGGTTCATGGACCTGATTGGGCAAGGCGGATGAACGATTGCCCTTCGACTTTCAGGATGCGACGGAAGCAAGGATGGTGATGGCAACGTCGCTGTCGTCGAACTCGAATGGATATTCGGGGAACTTGGCATCCCTGGATCTCGAAACCGAATACCGTTCGCTCAAAGACGATCCTGTAGAGAAGTTCTATGCGTGCTGCCTCAGGGAAGCCAAACTGTATCGCAGAGCTGCCGGATACTTCAGATCAAGTGTATTTCTTGTCGTCGGTCCAGCCATTGTCTCGTTCGTCCGAAAAGGCGGAAGGATCGAACTGATATGCTCCCCGGCGCTCGACGCTGGAGATGTCGAAAGAATTACTGAAGGATACGCGAAGCGGGGTTCGGAGTTAGCATCGATCCTCATCAAGCAGTTTGATACTCTGCTTGCTAATCCACAAACCGCGCTAGGAGCAAAAACGCTTGCCACACTGATAGCGGTTGGATCGCTCGATCTGAAGATCGCCATGCGGCGAGATCGGCGAGGGATCTACCACGAAAAGATCGGAATCTTTTCCGATGCGCAGGGTAACCGAGTGAGCTTTAAGGGATCCGCAAATGAAACTTGGAGCGGTTGGAGCAACGACGGCAATTTCGAATCTATCGAGGTGTTCTGTAGCTGGCGAGGCGGCCTTGAGGCTGACCGCATTGACAAGCATGATGCTCATTTTGATCGACTTTGGAGCGCCAGGGACGAAGACATTGAAGTTTGCTCCCTGCCAGAAACAGCCAAAGAGTATTTCGAGAAATTCGCTTCGCCAGATTTGGCGTCTTTGCCATCGGAAGAGACGATCGAAAAAATGCCTCGCAGAGTTCCTATGCCTCACCAGGCCAATGCGATCGAACGCTGGATTAAGGCCGGCAGGCGCGGGATCTTTGAGCACGCGACAGGCAGCGGTAAGACATTCACCGCAATAACTGCAATCAGACAGCACATACTCGAGGGTAAACCGGCGCTCATCTTAGTGCCTAGTAGACTTCTCCTATCGCAGTGGGCGGACGAAGTAGCGGACGAAATCCCAGAGGCAGCGCTGTTGTTGGCTGGTGCCGGGAACAACAAATGGCGAGGTTCGGGTAGACTTCCGGCGATGACGGACGCCGACGTTTCCCTTGGACCGAGAATAATCATCTCGACGATGCCAACGGCTGCGTCCGAGGAGTTTCGCGCTAATGTGACCGCGGGTGATCATCTCTTAGTGGTGGCGGACGAAGTGCACCAGATTGGTAGCAGAGAAAACTCGAAATTTCTTGCGACCGAAGCAGGCGCTCGGCTCGGGCTTAGTGCGACTCCAAAGCGCTACGGCGATCCAGAAGGCACCGAAAGGATCTTCTCATACTTTGGTCCGATAGTGCTTCCGAAGATAACCCTCATGGACGCAGTCGATGCCGGTCGACTTGTTTGCTACGAATATCACCCTCACCCGGTGCATCTCTCGGCTTCCGAGGCAGAGGATTGGCTCATTCAATCCCGAGCAATTAGCAAAGAAATCGCGAGGTCTAAGAGCGACAATGAGGGTCGAAAGGTATTAAGCGAACGCGCGCGCATGATGCTGATCAAACGCGCTCGAATCGCCAAGAAAGCGGCCGCTAAGGTTTCATTGGCAACTCGTGTGATGGTCGAGGAGTTCGAACCGGGCCAGAGCTGGCTCGTTTACTGCGAAGATGGAGACCAGCTTGCAGAAGTATTGAATGCACTGAGAGAAAGAGGCCTCGATCCAATCGAATACCACTCGTCCATGGAAGGCGATCGTGAAGCGACGATGGATTGGTTTAGAAGATTCGGCGGCATACTGGTTTCCATACGGTGCCTTGATGAAGGCGTAGACATACCTGCCGTATCGCACGCCTTAATTCTTGCCTCCTCTCAGAACCCTCGTCAATTTATTCAGAGACGCGGACGCGTGCTCCGAAAATCTCCTGGAAAAGATATTGCGGTTATCCATGACGCAATTGTCACACCAGTGAACCCTGACGAGGAAGAGGACCAGATGGGTTTGCTCAGGGCAGAGCTTGTCCGCTCGGTTGAATTCGCGAAGAATGCGATCAACCAAATGGCAGCGGCGAATCTTAGAGAGATAGCGATCGAGATGGGCATCGATCCAGACGATTTCGATCCAGAAGAGGGTGATGAAATAGATGACTGAGAGCGACGATCTGGCGCTTCAAACGCTACTAGACGTGCGGCAAGAAATCGCACCGGAGCTTGACCCGGAGCTTCTTCGGGCATGCTACGAAATACAGAGGCAACATCAGTTCAACCCAGAGCGCTCGCAACCTTCGGTCGCTATGGAGAGGCTTATCGATGAAGCAGTAGATAAACTCGTACTGGGCACTGATAGCAAATGAAGCTGCATACTCTGAAAGCAAGGAACTTCATGCCGTATCGTGATCCCGTCACGATCGATTTTCCGACCGATGATCATCAAAATGTTATGCTGGTGTTCGGCGACAATATGCGCGGCAAGACCTCATTGATGAATGCATTGCGGTGGGGGTTCTACGGAAAAGCAATGGGACGACATTCGCGCCCAATTCCTTTGCACAAACTCGTTAACCGAGATGGCGCAAGAATGGATGATTGGGATGTAGATGTATTCCTGAGGTTTGAGGCCAACGGTCGAGAATACGAACTCAGGCGGACAGCGACGAGGCGGTCGCATGTCGCGACACCCAATCGTCCAGAAGATTTCATAGTGGCGACTCACCTCACGCGTGACGGGGTTGTGATTGCGGGCGATCAGGTCGAGGCCGAAATCAACAAGTTTGCCCCAGAACAGGTTGCCCGCTTCTTCCTTTTTGATGGCGAGTTGCTCGGTGAATATGAAGAGCTATTGATCGAGGGTAGCGAGCAAGGTCGGCAGATAAAAGAAGCAATCGAGCAAGTTCTGGGAGTGCCCGCACTTACTAACGGACGGGCAGAACTAGGTGCCATTTTAAAGGCCGCGACAAAGAAGCAAACCCAAGAGATGCAGCATGTGAAGGGCTTGGAACGCTCAGCAGCGAACATGAGCAGCTTGACCACGCTCCTCGAAAGTCAGGAGAAAGACCTAAGTGGCCTGGTAGAGAAAATGGCGAAGACTCGCGACGAGCGCGCAAGCCTAGAGGATGATCTCGAGCAAGCCGCGTCGTTGCTGGCGCACAAAGCAAATCTCGATGCCGGGCGAAAATCAGCAGAAGAAGCCACCGACACGCTAAAGCAAAAAAGACAAGAGAGGCACGCGATACTTTCGTCCGCTTGGCGAGATATGCTGGACGCGAAGTTGGATGCAAGGCGCAAGGTTCTTCGTGATCACCAAAAGAAAGCTAGCGATTTGCTCAAACAGCGAATCCGACTTGAGGATAAGATCGATGATATAAAGCGTGCTCTCGATCAAAAAGAGTGTCCCACCTGTTTTCAGCCATTCCCTGAAAAAGATCGAGCGAAACTCGGCACTCAGTTGGGGCAATTGGAAGGTCAGCATAGTGAACTGTGTGCCGAAGGATCTGATCATCCCGACAGTTCCTCGGAACTGGCATTGCTCGACGAAATCCGAGGAATCAATGCGCGAGACAGGATCGCGGAAATTGATCGAGATATTCGAGCCGCTGAAGTTAAATTGCAGCGTGCTGAAAATGATATCGAGCGAGTGCACGAGAAGATTGCAGGCCACGATACAGCTGAGTTAGCCCGGAAACGAGTACTACATCAGGAAAAGCTGAAAGAAGAAGGTCGACTGACTGAAGCGATAAAGCTTGGCGAGAAAACGATCGCTAAAACGAACGAGGACTTGGCAGTGGCTCGCAAGTCTATCGAAGGTTTGGCAGGAGCTAGATCCCAAAGGAGTACGGTCAAGGCTCGGGTAGCAGGGGAAGTGGAGGCATGCTTTGCCGCAAGTGTCGAGCGACTGCGTGATAAGTTGCGGGAACGAGTTCAAGATCTTGCTAGCAAGTCCTTCAAGGAAATGACCACGCAGAAATCGTATCGTGGATTGGAGATCAACGAGAACTATGGCCTCAGCATCATTGATAGCGCAGGTCATCCTGTCTCCATTCGGAGTGCCGGTGCAGAGCAAGTAGTAGCGCTGTCGTTGATTGATGGCCTCAATCGAACGGGCCGTTCAATTGGACCGGTCGTTATGGATACACCGTTTGGAAGGCTTGACCCACATCACCGCGATAACATTCTCCGTTATCTACCGACCGTCACGAGCCAATTCGTTCTCTTAGTCCACGGCGGAGAGATACGTCCTGAGACAGACCTTGCTTCGATTAAGGCAAAGATCGGTGCAAGCTATCGGATCAACGAAATATCCGAGAATCAATCGAACGTTGAAAGGGTAAGTTTGTGACCACCGATATAATCAACGTCGGACTATCTGAATCCACAGATGACAAGCTAGCCGAGCTTAAGGAGATGGGCGTATTCGCAGATAAGATCGATGGGTACCGTTTTGGGATTAGTCTCGCTCTCGCACAAGGCGCAGCACCAACTGAACTCACGAAGCGAGTGAATTTATACAATGTCGGATCACTCGACCCAGACCAGATGCTTAGACGCTCTGTCGAATGCTTAATGCCCGAACACCTGTCTGAGACTAGCGTCTACCGGTTGATTGAACGCCTCGCTGATTGGGGCGTGAACGAGCTTTATTCACAAGCCACAGCCGGCGAAATTGATTTCGTAGGTTTGCTGGAGCAGGTCAAAGCTAAGCAGAACTGAAATGTTGACTTCACTGAGGGCTTTCCTGCTAATACGTGATAATGATGGCGAGTGGACCATCGGCGTGTTCCACGGCCTCAATGAAATTGTCGACGCTTGGGACCGGGCAATTCCGAACTCTCACTGCGGAGTATTGCACGTCGGCTTTGATCGACGAGATGCAAGGTCTTTCGAAACGGTCGCGAAAGAACAGGCTGGCCGACTTCTACTAACGCCAGGGGCGCGCGGAGCTCTACCTTCTAGCTACAAATCATCGTCCGAAGCCATTGGTGATGTGGAGGGAGAACCAATATATCTAGCGCTGGATGGCTGGGGCTACACGATCGAGGACCCTGTGGCGGAGGTTTCTGCTGAAGAGCCGGAAGCCTCGGGGTGGGTAAGAGAGTTCATTTTCGAGCACGACGGTGTCCAAGCTGAACTGCTTGCGAGCGAGATATTCAATGAAGAAACTTACGTAGCGAACGAAGGGCGATTGACTGCTAAGCTGCGTGCCGAGCTGGGAAAGTTTCGTTCTGAAAAATTGCTGGGACTCGGCAATAGCGACCCTACCGAGATAGCAAGATCAGCCCCGCCATGGTTGATTTCCCGCAGTTTCTCAGAGTTTGAACTCACAGTGAGGCTCGACAACGTTTTTCGGCGAAACGGTATCGATACGGTATCTGACTTGGCCCGACACACCTTGGATGATCTCTTCAAATTCCAGAATTTTGGACGAACATCCTGTCACGATCTTTGTCGAAGCTTGATGTTGGCGATTGAAGCGGGCCCAACCCCATCACATGACGCACTTATCGCAGCTATAGAAAGTGGTGACGCGCCCGCTGACCAATGTGGGATCGCCAGCCAGAGTCTGGTCGAAGCGGTGGAAAATTGCTTTCTTGGCTTGAAGCCGCGCGAGGCAGACATCCTGAAGCGAAGAATGGGATGGAAGCGCCGACCAGAGACTCTGGAAGAGATTGGTGCTGACTACAGTGTATCTCGTGAGCGAATTCGCCAAATCGAAAGCAAGACAATTAAGAAGATAATCAGACAGGAGATATGGGATGATCTTCTAGGTGCGAAACTGAGGAATCTTCTTTCTGAACGAAAATATCCGCTGCCTCTTATTGGTGCCGCAGCACTTGATCCCTGGTTCACTGGCCTTTCCGAGTACGGGTCGGCGGCGAGATATTTGATTACAAAGCTTTGCGACGCAGGAGTTTCAGTTCTGGAAATTGATGGTGTCGAGTATCTAACGTTTCTAAAGGAGCACGATTGGGCGACGGCTCATGAATCCGCCCGACAGATGTTGGTTGGCGCCGCCGAAAATTGTTGGCCTAGGACAGAATGCGAATACCAAGTCGGGCTTCTCCTGCCGGAAGCTTCAACCGAATTTAGGGGGCTGCTTTGGGATCATTGTTCACGGAGGTGCCACTTTGCCGGTGAGGAAGGCGAGGAGGTGCTCATTTCTTACGGTAGTGGAGCCGACCAGGTGGTCGAAGCGGTCTTGCATGATGCAGAGCAGCCTCTCCACTATTCCGAAATCGCTGAGATCGCTGAAGAGCGCTTGGGGAAGGCGATAGACGAAAGGCGAGTTCATAACGCAGCGGCGGAAGTCGGATACCTTTTTGGGCCGGGAACTTACGGTACGTTGCGACATATGGCTGTAGAACGCGGTGATTGGGAAAGCTTCGCAGCAGAGGCAATTGATATTGTATACGAAGGCGAACGTGGTCGACAATGGCACGCCTCAGAGCTGCTTCTAGCATTAGCCGAACGCGAAATAGATTTGCCTTCCTGTTTCGATAAGTATCAGTTGGATATCGCTCTGAAGCAAACTGCAGAATTGCAGTCATTTGGTAGGATGGTTTGGTCTGACGGAGACGACACTGTGTCGAGTGGACGTGTGGACATTCGGCAAGCCGTCATCGCGATTGTTAAGGATGCAGGATCCCCGATTACAACATCCGAATTGCGTCAGCGTTTGGTCGCCGTACGCGGCATTAATGAAGGAATGCAGTTCCATGTCGTCCATCCCCTTATTAAGTTAGATGCTAAGACTTGGGGAATCAATGATCGCGATATTGATCTCAAATATGACGAGCAGACAGTATTTCTTAACACTGTCTACTCAGTTCTAAGAGATAGGGGAGAACCTATTAGCATCACAGAATCTGCACGGATGTCTCCGAAAGTAGTACCTAACCGAGCGTTACGATGCTTGTTCTATCAAGATGAAAGGTTCCGCATCGACAACCAGAGATTATTATCGCTTGCAGAGTGGAAGTGATTTCATTTTGTCGATGAAACTTTGAAAGGTGCCCCGCGAATGGCAGAGGCGTTGAACTTTTCGCTTTCGATCGCAGACCTCGATAATCTGGATTTGTGTGTTCTTTATAAGGATCAGATACGCCCTGCTTTGCTTGAGCTTACCGGGGGGGCCACCAAGAAGCGCCTTACAATGCGCGATGCCTCGTCCTCACTCAAAAACCCAATAAGCGTTCGCCAACTCCTGGTCCCAATAGCGCGGGTGGCACAGACCGATTCTGTCGTGAAGGATCGGCTGACGGGCTTCATAAACGATTGCGCAACAAGAGCCCTACGCAGCTTCGAGGAAGAATACCCTTCGGACGATCGTCCCCGAAAGTCGATCATCGCAACCAAGTCTTTTTTATCCGGCGAACTCGACGAGGGTGGCTGGACGCAAGCATACAAAGATGGTCTCGCCGCTTGGGCTGGCTGGTTCGCGCCGAAAGGTTTTTATGCGAGCGCAGAATGGGCCGCGCTGGATTTTTCGAGTTGGCATTATCCGAAAGTACGCGGTTCGGCATGGGCCATCTGGGCAGAGTGGGGAGCGCTTAACCTGCTCGCTTATCTTGGAATGGATTATCGCAAACGTGAAAAGCCTGACGAGATCGATGAGGAGAATGCGACGACACATGAGTGGGCTGTCGAGCGTATTGCTCTTTGGTTAGAAGAGGACGCTCCAGAACCATTGCCGCTGCCAAATCCCCCACTCTCGGGGCGAGGAATTGACCCGCAAGCAAATTGCGAAGCAGAATACGTTCAGGAATATTACATGCAGTGGCCGACCATCGCTGCCTATCCGACCGGGCTCAGAGAAATCGGCAGACTTCAACTGGAACGCAACGCCGGTATCGAGATTCCGGAGGGAGTTAGAAAGATCGGCGAAATCGATGTCTCCGATCATCCTGTCGTGAAATTGCCCGTCAGCTTACGAACGGTCGGAACTGTGGATGCCTCCTACGACGGATACGTCGAACTTCCCGAAGGCGTAGAAACGGTCGAAAGCATAAGGCTTTATCTCGACTCCGTTGTTCATCTCCCAAACTCAATCCGCAGGGTCGGTAGCATCAACACAGAGGTGGAATCGCACATCGACGATATAGGAGTAGACGACGAGGATGAGTTTTGGGAAGGCATAGAGCAACAGGAGGCCGAGGGTGTGAAAGGTTACCCGTTCTACGACTCTTTCGTCTTCTACAACGGTCGCTGCTTCATAAAAGCGAGGCGAGATCTGACTTTCGAGTGAGTTGACTGATTACTCTGTCGGCTCTCTAAGCATGGGCTAGTTGAATAAGAGTGTGTGCGCTGATTTATCTGAAAGTCTCGAATTTTTGACCATAAACGAAGAGTGCCACTGTAGTTGTAGTTTGCAATGAGCAATGCTCCGGCACTTTGAATTCCAGCTTTCCGAAATCCTCTATCCGGAAAAAACAGGCAGAACGTGGCCCCGATTAAGCCACAGCATCCAACCCGTTGCGCTGAATAATCGAAAGTAACCTTAGCGCCGGTCCCCCTGGCTTCTTCGCTCCGCGTTCCCAGTCGGATACGAGGTTCTTCGAAACGTTGAGGTAACGCGCGAACACCGGTTGCGAGACATGCTCCGCTTCGCGGATGGCTTTGATCTCGTCCGGCGACAGAACAGGCGCAGGCGCAAGGCAAGCCTCGTCGAACTCGCGCATGGTGCGTTTGTCGATGCTGCCAGCGTCGTGGAGGCCTTCCATCATCTCGTGGACGGCGGCTATCGCGTCGCTCTTGTAGGTCTTTGCCTTAGCCTTGCTCATCGTCTTTCACCTCGACCAATCGGCCTGCTTCAACTTCCGTTTCGATCTGGCCCTCGTCCAACTCCAGCATGAAGCCAGCAGCCTTGCGATAGACCTTCAGTTCCGCCGCACTCAGGTTCGCCTTGGCACTTTTGGCGAAGGCAAACACGAATATGGCCCGCTCGCCGAAGCGGAAGATCAGGATCGAGCGATAACCGCCCGATTTGCCTCCACTCTGACGCGCGATGCGCTGCTTGATGAGGCCGCTACCGAGATCGGCATCGATCAGGCCGGCCCCGGCCCGACGTACGACATCAGCAAGCGTTGCATCGCTAATCTTTTCCTTTGCTGCGTACTTGGCAAACCAGCGGTTGGCCTAGATGCGGATGCGCGGGTTCTTAAGGTTCACAGCACCACCTGACTATCATACATAGTGTTATGGTTCAATGGTTGGCTATTGCCCATCATTTCTTCGATCAGGTCGCCAACCCGCTGCCCGGCTTCGATGACCGGGCCATCGTCAAGATGCGCGTAGCGGGCGGTGGTGGTCACATGCCTGTGACCAAGCAATTTGCCGATCATTGGCAGGGTTTCTGAGCGGGCAGCCGCGTGGCTGGCGAAACTGTGCCGCAAGTCGTGGAGGCGCACCCCCGGCAGTTGCGCCTCCGCACGCACATCTTTCCAACATTCATCCACGACCAGAGGTCGGCGTGTCCTCGGATTCCAGAATACCTCGGGGTGGTCCTTGTGGCGTGGCAGACATTGCAGGATCGTCCATGCGGCTTCGCCAAGCCATACCGTGCGCGGTCCAGTCTTGCTGTCAGTCAGTCGCAAGCGCCGCGCCTTCACCTCGCTCCACAACAGCCCGGTAATCTCTGACTTACGGCACCCGGTCAGCATCAACAGGTAAAGCGCCGCACAATGAAGTGGGTGCGAGTTACGGCGTTTGTTGAGTGCCTCGCCCAGCCTCTGGAACTCCTGGTCGGACAGGAAACGCTCGCACTTGCGCCGCCGATTCATGCGGACTGCAATGCAGGGGTTCGAACCCTCTGCTTTGATACCCCACTCCTCCGCCTTGTTCATCAAGGCGCGCAGGATTTCATAAGACCGGTTGGCAGCGCCCGGACCTCCGATGTCGGTTACGCGATTGAACCAATCCTGGACCTGAGCTTCGTCGATCTCGTCGAGGAACAGCCCTGCGAATGCCGATTGCAGATAGTTCTGGCGATAAAGACCATGCGTCGTCTGTGTCGATGGCTTCCAGCTCGGCGCGACCTTCTGCCAATAGGTATCGAGAAAGTCGGAATAGAGCGGCACCTTGCGTCGCTGCTTGCATTTCTCGGCAGGGTTCTGACCCACCTGCGCGCGGAGCAGAACGCGGCGAGCTACATCCATCGCCCTCGCCTTGCTCAGCACCTTGGCATTGCCGATCGTCACGGTGCGTGTGCGCCCCTGCATCGCCGCCTGAACAATGTAAATTCTCCGTCCGCTGGCATAGTGTCGGATGCCAAAGCCCGGCAATTGATTCGACCAGATCGTTTGCCGCAACTGACTGTCGCCATCGGTCCTGCCAATCGCGACGATCTTCATCGACCCCATTTCCTCAGCGACGATGGACTTGAGAGTGTGCGCGTTCATCGGCCCACTCCCACCAGTCGTGCAATCGATCCAGAAACACGCTCGGCAGCATCGGCTACCACTTCATCCGAGAGATGCGCGTAGCGCGATGTCGTTTCAGCGAGGGCGTGGCCGAGCAGCTTGCCAATCACCATCAGCGAGATGTTGTCGCGAATGGCGGTCGAAGCGAAGCTATGACGCAGGTCATGCAGGCGCACGTCGGGCAATGCGGCGCGATTGCGGATTTCCGGCCAGTACATGCTCAGCTTCGCCGGCCTATTGGGATCACGCGCCGAGGGGAAAAGCAGCCCGCTCGCCTTTCGATCCGGGATCGATGCGATGGCGCTCACAGCCTGCCGATTGAGATAGACGATCTTCGCCCCGGTTTTGCTGTCCGGCAGCATCAAGCGAAGTTCCTGCACCCACTCCCAGCGAAGCTTCTCGATCTCGCCGCAGCGCGCGCCGGTGTAGATCAAGAGACGGATCGCCGCGACGACGAGTGGAATCTTCTTTTCGCAGTCATTCAACACGGTCGCCAGTTGCCCATATTCACGGGCGGAAAGGAAACGCTCCATCCGTTTACGCTTGTAGCGCGGCGTGCCTCGGCATGGGTTCGATCCACGCGGTCGAAGGCCCAGCTTCTCGGCATAGCTCATCATCACTGACAGGATCGGAATGGTTCGATTGAAAGTGCCAGTCCGCTCGGCAAATCCGTCGCGCCAGAACAAGACATCAGCCTTGGTGATCTCATCGACACGGCGATTGCCGAAAGCCGGAAGGATATGGCGTTTGATGCTGCCACGGTTGCCGCGCCGGGTGCTTGGTTTCCAGTGCCGCGCATAATCTGCCCAGAAGTGTTCGGCGTAATCGCGCATCAACGGCGCCTGTTTGGAGCCCGACCTGCCAGTCTTGCGTGTCGGCAGACCGTCAAGCGCCACCTCGATCAGCTTGTCGCGCGCCAGTCTTCGCGCTTGCCTTGCGGTGATCTGACGCGATGTGCCGAGCGAAACGCGCCGCTGTTTGCGGCGCTGCCGGAACATCACGAACCAGGTCCGTCGTCCTGAGGGATGCAACCGCAGGCCAAAGCCCGGCAGGTCTTCATCCCAATACTCAATCATTTCGTTGCCAGGCTTGCGCCGGGCGATATTGCCGTTGAGCCTTACCCTCCGCGCGCTTGGGTCACCCTTCCCCTCGCGCTCATCAGACGCTCCGGAAATCAAGTGATTCTGGCTTGATTTTTCAGGTAGCAAATGGCCATTTGCACCCATTGTTCTGCTCCTCGATTTCGAGGAACAAACTCAGGCAACCGTTTGGTAAATAATACCTTTCTGCGGCAGAGCTGCGTACGGTGTGCCAATTCTGTTCCCCATTGCGCGGCGAAATCCGGTGACCCTGGTCGTTCCGTTCTCGAAGGCATTTTCCAGCAATGCCCTTGGCGGCGCGAGCAACCAGTTCGGGGCGGTAAACGAGCCTGATCTGCAACTGAACGAATAATACGCACAAGGACCGCACCCCCCGCAAAGGCGGCGGCAAAGGAGCGCGTGCGGTGCCCGGGACCGGGGCCTGTCGGTTCCCGCGGCACCGCGCCGGTCCGACCCGCTGTCGTTCGGGAGTGCGTGCGGGGCCCAGAACAAGAAGGCCGCGCCCGCAGGAGCACCGCCGAAGGCGGGGCGGGACCGAGCGCGACCCCAGCCCCGTTCCGCTTTTCGTCCCGCTCCAGTGCCAGCGAACACGAAAAAAGGGCAGGAACCGTCACCGGCTCCTGCCCTCGTATGGTCGTCAGTATTCGTCCAGCATGGCCCCATGGACCGTGTGCACCACGCGGCTGGCGAGATGCGTAGGCAGCGCGTTGTAGTCACCCTCGTCCAGGGCGAAGTAGCCCAGGTCTTCATCTTCCACCACGTGCTGGTCGAAGAAACTGTGCAGGGCGCGCCTTTCGGCAACTGCAAGCGCTTCGAAATAGCTGTGCGCGTTCGTGTCCAAGGTGCTGAGTGCAGTCATGATATCCTCCTGAAACCTGTCGCTGAGACGACAGGAAACAGGCGGAGGGGCATGGGGCCGGCGGGTCAGGGATCGCCCCGAGGGCGACCGCGAAGCGGCGGTGGGGGCAACGATTTTGTCGGACCGGAGCAAAGCGCAGGGGAGGCAAAATGGTGGGGCCCCGCCGTCCTTGACGCGCCGCCCCTATGCCCATCACCCTTGGAACTCGGTGAGCCAGCCCCCTCCCCCGCTCCGTTACGTAGTGCAAGGGACGACCTGCGCGATTGGACTTTCCTACAGGCTGTGCCCGGGTGCATGTTGATCGAAGGGAGGATCCACCGAGGGGTGCAGGAAAGGAACCCCGATGCCAACCAAACGAAGCGCTGTCGCAGCACTCCGGAAACTCGAATCCGACCGGCTGGCACTCGCCGAGCGCCAGAAACAACTTGAGGAGCAAGCCGCCCTTGAACTGGGCCGCATCATCCTGGGCACGGGACTTGAGACCTTCTCGAAGAAGGCGCTCGCAATAGTTGCCGGAGAGCTCGGAAAGCTCGGCGAAGAAGCATCTCTGCGGAGGCTGCTTCCACCGGCTCGCTCATCTTCTCGCACCGACGAGTCATCAGAAGAGTAGGAACAGTAAGAAGGGGCCCTGTCCGGTAGGACAGGACCCCTTCGGGAGGGAGACCGACGGGAGAGTTCAGTCGATCTCGGGAGCGTCGGTGTTGTCGTTGTCGTCACCCGAGCCGTTACCGCGGGAGAGAAAGTCGACCTTGTCGGCGAGGATCTCGGTGCCGTAGCGCGTAACCCCGTCCTTGTCCTCCCATTGGGTGTAGTGGATGCGGCCCTGGACCGATACCAGCTGGCCCTTGGAGCAGTACTGACCGACGGTTTTGGCGAGGCCGTTGAAGCAGGTCACCCGGTGGAACTCGCTTTCCTTGGCGGTGTAGCCGTTCTCATCCTTGTAGGTCTTGCCGTCCTTGTCCCGTGCGGGGCGATCGGTGACGACGGTGATCCCGGTGACATTGGTGCCGCCCTTGGTCTCGCGGGTGTCGGGATCGCGAGCGATGCGGCCGGTGAGGATTGCGATATTGGTCATGATGAAAGTTCCTTCGGTTCCTCAAACCGGAGACCATCTCCGGCTTGCGAACATCCAGAAGAAGCAGGACATGGGAGGACTGCACCGCAGGCCTGAAGGGCCGAAGGGAAACCGGTTCATGACGGGTGGTGCGGGCAGGCGCGCGAAGCGCGACCACACGGCCGGAAAGGAACGGGTTGCTGTCCTCAGCTGACCTGGTTCAGGACTGTTCGCGAAGAAAGCCGGATGGGTATCGGGTGCGGGTCTGAAGCTGCCAAGACCCTGCTGCAATCAGCCTGCTCCATCGCCTTCCGATGCCGCCAGTAGATCCATGAAGTTGCGGGCTGCTTCCCGGTCTTCATCGTTCTCGAAGGCCACATCAAGATCGGGGGCGGACCCGAACATGTGCAGGAACGACCACAGTGCAAAGCGCTTGCCCCGGTCCTTCTCAAGGCCGAGATCGACCCGGCAATGCTCAATGCCGGCTGCAAAGGTGTCGGGGGCAACCCCGGAAAGGTCGCTGGTGGCAAAGTAGCGCTGTAGCAGATCGTCAAGTTGCATGACCGGTCCATAGTCGGGTCCGCGCCGAATGCACATCCAGGCAATTCAGATATGGATGACGAAGGGTCCTCAGGGCCCGGGAGAGGTACCCAAGAGGCCGCGACGATCGACTACGGTGATACGGCGCGCCTTGGCATCGATGACAAGCCGTTCGGTTACACCATTGCCCGGAAAGGCGACGACGTAACGCGGACCCAGCGAAAGCATCTGCTCGTTGCGCTTGAACCCGGCGCGGGCACCAAGCCGACGATCGAGCGAATAGGTCAGCTGCTGGACTTCGCGGCGTTCGGCCCAGCTTGCGGCCAGGCGATCGGCACCCTTGCCGTCGCCGCCATGGACCAGGAAGAGATCGGGAACCGCATCGCGCACCTTGTCCAGCGTCGCCCAGATATTGTCGGCATAAACGCGCGCGTCCTCGGCGCTCTCGAAGATCTGACGACCACCGGCAAAGACGATTGGAGTTCCTTCCGGGATCAGGGCATGACGCCGGTTCTCGGCACGCGCGCGGAGGAAATCGCGGGCATCGATCACAGCCGAGGTAAGGTGGCGCGAATGGCTCGTGCGCGAGCCGGAAACGGGCTTCCACGAGGAACCGGTCTCGTCGCGATAGAGTGCTGCCGCAGCCTCGCGCATCTGTTCGAAGGCCAGCATGCTGGCTTCGGCAGCCTGCGCGCGCTCGACCTGCTCTTCAAGATTGCTCGAGTGCACTTCGGAGCCATCCGCTGATGCGAGGAGGACCCGGATCTCGTCGCTGGCCCGGTCGAGCTGAGCGGACTTCCGGCTGGCGGCACGGTGAAAGAGATTGACCACGCCCCATGCAATGTCCTCGGCATCGGCCTCCAGGGCCGTGTCGGAAAACATCGCGAAAAGATCGGACCAGACTGCAGCGAGGGTCTGCTCGATCGCGTCCTCGCAGGGAAAGTCGGTTTCGTTGAACGGGGCTGGCCTGATGGTGAGGCCTGAAAGGTCGAGGCCGCTCAATTGCTCGATGAAGCTGTCGTACATGGGGTGTCTCCTGATCGCGGGGACAAGGAGAGGAGGCACCATTGCCTCGATCCTGTCCGCCGGAGCCCGATCAGGGCCGGTAAAAGGGGCGTGACGCACCGCGCAGCGGGAAACCTGCGGCCCTAGGCTGGCGCGGGCAACACGGGCCGACGGGCCGCAGGTTGCGGCGCGCCCCGACCGGCCCAAGGGCCTCTCCCGGCGGACCGGGATGAGGCAGGATCAAAACCCGGTGTCGCTGGTGGATCGGGAGCGCTCGAAGATCGCTTCGCCATTCGAGAACCGACCGACCATGCGCAGCTCACCGAACAATTCGATGAACCTTGCCGACACCTGGTCGAGCCAGTGCTGTGCCCTCGCCGCTCGTGGGTTGCAGAAATCAGCCTCCCAGTACCGGGCATCGTCGCGTTCGGCGAGCCAGATCGCGGCAAGGCCGCAATAGGTCGATATGCCGCAATCGGCGAAGGCGTTGCGCAGGAGGATACGATCTTCGCGGTCACGCCATCCGTCGAAGCGCTCGAAAGAGGGAAAGGCCGCTTTCGCGGTATCGATGATCTCGTCGACGAGGCACTCGTAGACCCAGTCGATATCGTCGTCTTCGCCGTCATCAAGCAGGCGAAAGGTCACCAGAGAGCCTGTCGGATAACTGACAGAACGTCCCATCTCACTGCTCCTCAGGCTGCATCGGCAAGATCGATGTCGGTCTCGCCTTCGCTAGATTGCTGGCCACCCAGTTCGAGTAACAGGCTTGCCGCTTCCTCGGCCTTTGCTGCAGCCGTCAGGATCGCGCGTTCGTCCGATCTGAGGATCTTGAGCCAGGACGCGATGTAGCTGGCGTGATGGTCGAGGTGGGTGACTGGAAGGCCCAGTTCGGCCCCAAGAATGGCCGAGGACAGTTCGGCGATCAGTTCTTCGGCAGCATAGGCCTCGCTGCCAAACCGGTTCTTGAGATCGCGATTGAGGCGCGAGGAATGCCCCGTCCAGTGCGATAGCTCGTGTGCAAGCGTCGCGTAATAGTGGTCGTAGGCTTCGAAGAGCTCGGCTGGCGGCATGGTGACCCGGTCGCGCAACGGCTCATAGTAAGCCTGCGCACCATGGTGGCGCAGGTCTGCGCCGACATGAGCAATGAAGGCATCAAGGCGATCTTCTCGTCCATCGGGCTCCAGCGAGGCAACCAGTGGCTTGGGATGGTAGAAGTCGGGAAGGCCGTCGCACTGGTCGGCATTGAACACGGCATAGGCCTTGAGCACGCGCCGGTTCTCGGTGTCAGCCTCGCCTTCGGCGTTCTCGACCTCCTTGGTGTAGCTCTTGTAGAAGATTGCGATGGTCGACTTTTCGCCCTTGCGGACCTGTCCACCAAGCGCCTGACACTGCCGGTATGTCATCCAGTATGGCGAAGTGTAGCCACAGCCATCAGACACCATCCACAACCAGAAAGTGTTCATGCCGCGATAGGGCGTTCCGCAGGAGCGCAACGGGCGTGAAACCGGCACACCGCGCCACGGCTTTACCCAGGGTTTTGTGCCTTGCTCGAGTTTTTCGATTATGGCGGCAGTAATACGCTCCGCTGGCGAGGTCGAAGCACTGCGGCGATACTTGGTCATGGGAGATCTCCTGATCGCCGAGACGGAATTGTCCCGGAACACACAGGAAGAGCTCACTCTTCTCTCCTCAGAGCTCTGTTACGCTCTCAATTTTCGGATATTGAATTGGTGCAATTCTGGCAAAATGCCACATTCAAACTGATCAGTTGGCAAACCAGAATTATACAAATCGTGCGGTACAGTCGTCATCTGATAATCTCACGACGACCTATCATCTTTAGCCGCTTGATCTTCATGTTCCGCTAGCCGACAGCCTCGCATGGTCCTGCAGCATTTCACTCCCTCAGCAAACACATGCTGCCAATAGTCCTCCAGCGCCACGCGTCGTTTTTTCTCTGTATGGGCCAGTTCCACAATGTTAGCACGCTTATCGCAGTCTGCGCGTAACGTGCGCACCTTGCGCCCCCTAGCACGTCGCAGACAGCCACGGGGACATAGCGCCCTCCCATTTATGGGCTGGCCCTTTTTGTCGAAGAGATGCAACGTCGGATCCGTGATCCAGCTAGGCTCGCCCAATCTAGCCGCGGCATATTCGTCGTCGAGCCCAGCCTCATTGGCCAGCTTGAGGGCCTTTTCGTGATGCTTCCCGGCATCGCCATGGTCGAGAGCTTGGTTGGGAGGCCAGACGCGTGTCCTCTCCGCGACCATCTGGCAGCGGATGAACTGATGGAGCTGCGTCCACCAATTGTCGGCATCAGAAGCGGAGCGAACCGTCAGATAGCGGAGGCCGAGGCAGAACGTCCTGTCGAACTGAATGTGACGTTCAGGACACCGAGCAGGTAGGCCGGTGCCGGGCACCATCTCGCGCACTTTCGGCTTCGGATCGCCGAAGATATAAAGTTGGAGACCCTCCGTCCAAGGTGATTTGGTTAGTCGCACGCGACCCACGAGTGTTTCTCGTGCAAGCTGTTCGATGGAGAACCAGGCTGGGACTCTGGCGCCCAGCAAATCGAGTGCAGACTTCACCGCAGATCATGCGCTCGCATCGGCGTGGAGGCCTCCGGTTCGTGCGCGCGCATAGGATCGGGTTCTGCACCGGTGTTTAAATAGGGAGACGGCATGGTGCCAAAGAGAACCTCGGCCGTGTCGACATCTAAGTTGTCGAGGATCCGATCCGCCGAGAAGGCCTCGCGGACTGTCGCCGGTGACTCCCTGAACGCTCTATCTCCAAGGGCAGTCTGGTGCCCCTCGCAGCGCCTTTGCTCTGCTTCAGAAACGCAGGTAGCCTTACTTGCGGCCGCACGGACGCTGGCTTCTCCCCTGAGCCCCAGTCGGCAGATGGGCGTGCTTCCGAACTCGATACCGATAGCCAGTCCCAGATTTTCGGTACCCGGCAGCATCTCACGGCATAGCTCGAAGGAGGATCGCAGCCCGGCGGCAGCCGACACTGACGATTTCATTGTCGCCATCGCGTCGGTATTTGCCTTGTCGCCTTCAGCCAAGAGCCCATGGATGCAGTCGCCGATATAGCGCACCTTGCGCCCGCCGAAGTCGTCGCGCAACACGGCACCCATCTCGGCGCGGATAACGTGAAGATTGGCCACCGCCTCGGCTATCCGTCCTGATGTGATTGCGCCGTCGATATAAGCGGTGAAGTTGTCTACGTCCGCGAAAATCGAAGCGAGGTCCATGCGGATGGCGTTACTCGGCGGATGGTTGGCGTAGTCGATGTCCTTCAGCGGCGGTTCTTTGTGGTGGAAGCGGAAGACAGCTTCACCACCACCATCACTTTTGCGCATCTCGAAGTTCGCTGTGACTGCCGCATAGGCCTTTTCCAATCGCTCATTGACGCTGCGCCGGACGTTCGCGGTTACGACATCCTGACCGAGGTAGCCACGTTCAACATCCTCGGTAAGCACTACCTTGCCATTGAACGGATCGGCGTTCTGTCCCAGCGCCGTTGCTGCCCTGTTACTAAGGTTCAGCCCTTCGACATCGCCGTCTGCCAGCTTCGCGGCATGATTTGCCGGACTTCCGATGAACAATGGTTCGCGCTCGTCGCGTCGTCCTGAATCGATCGCGACTGCTGAGCCGCTGTCGATGCCGATGCAAACACTTGTCTTGAAGTTGGGATGGTCGTCACCCAGCCGCTCCACCATCTCGCGGAATGCCGCCGCAAAGGCCACAGCGACGCGGACACGATCACCTTCCGCGTCAGCTCCGTCTGGAGTGAGCACAACGGCGTGAAGTCGCGAACCGTGGAAGTCCACCCGTTGCATATCGAACTCATCGATCAGTTCGTCGCAGGCACGATAGTGAGCATGGAGGAATTCGAGCGCACGCTGATGGCTCGCAGGTGTCTCCCTACCCGCTTCAGTGAGAACGTCATTAAAGTCGATTAGGTTTGCGTAGACATGAACCCCGTTTGTCGTAATGGCTCGGTTCCGCGGGATGTCCAGCAACGCGGCTCGCATGGCAGTATCGACAGCGAAGCCTTTCTGAACCCTCGCCTCGGTCAGATAGCTCCGGAAGTCCTCGACCTTGATGTCGCCTTCGGGAACACTTTCCATGAACTTCGCAATGCGTTGCCGTGCGCGATCTTCGCTCCAAACCATCCCGTAACTTCTCCATAGACGCCGCCGATGGGTGGTCGCCGATTGATTCGATAACAGTCGGAACGTTAGCAGAACATTTTTGGGTAAGAAAACGTGTGTAACAAGTTTTTCGCAGGGATTGTGGATGATTATCGCAGTATAGGGGTCATCCGTTGAATGGACCCAGCTCCTTGATGTGGGAACGCAAGGCGTTGCACGCGGGAGCCATGAGCGCTGCCGCGTCTTTGCCTGCCGCATAGGTGTAGGGAATGGTAGTCACGCCGGCTAGGTCGCTGGGAAGTTTAACCTTTTCCTCTCGCGGCTCCATCAGGATAGCGCGCGTTCGCCCCAAACGTCCCATAAACATACCAAGTTCGAATACGACGTTGTCCCGTGGCGCTGGCCAGTCCTGGCCACGGAAGAGCGTCATGTCGTCGCTGTGCGCAACCGCGACGGCGAAGTCGGAATCGTCAAGTTCCGTCTCTAGGGATTCAATTGCATAGCTTGCGACCTTGAACACGTCGTCGGTCCACAAGCGGACTACGAAGCCATCGTGCGCCAATGCGTCCTGGATCTTCCGTGCGACGTCCAGTGCCTCGGCGGACGAGATGACAAACACCCTGATCTTCTCGCGGTGCGCCCCGACCAGCTTGTTTCGTTCCAAGAGACGCCGCGCCAATGTCCTCGCGATTACGCGATATATGTCGGAGTGTCTGGACGCGATGTCGGATATGTCGGCATAGCTAAACTTCGCGACTAGCGCCGTTTCTGATGCCACGACGTCAGCTGAGCGATGCTGTGAGGGTTCGACCACGACCATTTCACCAATATGGTCACCTCTACCGCGCGAGGCGACATCTCTTCCGTTTACTACGATCCTGAAACTGCCCGCCACAATCAGGTAGAGGTCGTTGTCGTCGCCCCCCTGCGAGATGATCGCTTCGCCTTCCGCTACCTCGATGAGCTCGGCGCGGTCGGCCAGTTCCTCGGCGAGAGCCCGGTTGCCGCACACGACCTGTTGCTGCAGCATGGCATCGATCAGGTTGCCGCGCCCCGCGTCACCCTGAAAACGGTCGATCAATCCACCCAAGTAAATAACCTCCAATATGACCCCGGATAGATTCCCTAGTCATCCATACGTATCCTAGCTCCCGATCTAGGGTTTCTTCCAGTGGTTTGATTTGTAAACAGTTTCTGTTTTGCCGGCGAAATTGAATTCGCTACGCGTCCAAGCAATGTTGCCATCAGCATCTTGCTTGGCCTTGTGGTTAAGCTTGCTGTAAACGCGGCTCGAAATGTAGGTGTGGTAACCCGTGTCCCGCACGTCCGATAGCTTTGCAGAAAAACTCGCTGCCTTACCAATCCAAATAAGGTCGTTATTGTCTCTTATCCCGGAGCGTACTGCCCTCACTTCGCCAGTGTCGATCCCAGAACAGTTTCGAATCTCTATATCATTGTTCCTGACTGAGTTAAATTTTGCCCTGGCTTTTGGACTTATAATTTTCCGCACGGCCCAGTGGATCTCACGTCCGCAAATTGCGGCATTGCTATTCTTTGCATTGCCAATGAAGACCCCCATCACGCGATCACCGTCAAAGCTCCTTATGGCACCTCCATGCTTCACAATCAGTCTCGTAGAGCAGTCCAAGAACGCTCGAATAATCTTCGCAGTAGTCGACCATGGACAAACGGACGACAGCTTTGCTGAGCCCGCCAGATCGGTATACAGAAATGTAGCGTCTATTTTGACGGCGCCGTCCTTCAATGCAACATCCGCGGTGGTCGGGACAACCCGGCCATCCCGTTCATTGAAGGTGGTGCCAAACAACGTATCGACACGATCGTTCAGGAATTCTTCGTTTACTGGCACGGCGCTAGTTCTAAAAACCAGTGAAGGAGATGGCGAGCGCCCACGGAATCAGAGCCACTAGTGTCGTGACGAAAGATTGCTTCAGCGCCGCGTACTTTGCGGACAAAATCTCCGAGTTTCGCCAAATCTGGCCTGACAGATCTCGGAGCCAATCTTGCTCATCGAGATTGATAAATTCGTTGATGAAAGTGCTCTCCGTCTTCGACGCGATGGATTGAAAATAGACGTATGAGCCACTGCCACCTTTAGTTTGAGGATAGGCACAAATATATAGCTGCACGAAGGAATAGATGAGAGCCAAAACCGTCAATACGGAACTGAGGGTGGTGTACCATTCATGCAAGTCAGTTGGGTCAAAGCGCGCCGCCAATACACCAAGCATAGTAGAGTTAATTGCAAAAAGACCAGATGCCTTTCCGTCGACACGAGGAAAGAAATTCAGAATACGGTTCAATTGATCCGAGGCTACGTTGCTATTGATCATCAATAATTTCCGGGCTGGCCTCAGGGAAGACCCTGTCGTAGGAGCGCAATTTACAGCATCCCTATCGAATTAGCGATATGATGCTGCGCAACGAGATAGGATACGTATTGGAAGATAGCCAGCCGCAAACCGATGGCGAAGACCGCTCACCTCTCGCAAAGCACTTAGAGAACGAGATGATCCTCCTTCGTGCAGACTTCAAAAAAATACTCGAGCCTGACAAGCCATTGTTTGAATATGCCAACTATGTCCTTCGTCTTGTGGCATGGTGGGTTGCGATAGCCGTCGGTCTCAGCGTTGCTGACGGTATCGAAGAAGTTCGGTGGCGTCTCCTTGCCTATGCCGGCTTAGCGTTTGCCGCCGCTTTCGGGGCCATGCTCGCTTTTCGCTTGCTAATGATCAACCGAGCAATGGCTGACGCGATCTCATGGCGTTATCATCAACGAGGGTACCGGGGCTTGATACTCGCCATAGCTATCAGCGCCTCCTTGGTAGTGCCTACCGTGACGTTAGTTCTGCTGATCTGGGCGGCAATCGTGCGTTTGGGCCCGCTTTCTACACCTTAGTCGTGAGTGACTGTTCAATCTCGACACACTCCATTTCCCGAAAGGTAGATAGCCAACCTCTATTACTCATTCTGGACCGGCTTTGGACGGCTTAAGGCTTGATATGGAAAAAGCGGCCCGCCCCGAGAGGGACGGGCCGCCCGCCGAGTGACCTGGACCTGTCAGGAGGGGTCAGGCAGCCTGCTCGGCAATCTCGTCAGTTTCTTCGGCGTTGACCGCCTCGCCTCCTTCGTGGTCGGTCAATTCGACTTCTTCGGAACCGGCAAAACGCATAAATGTCGGCACCCAGGCCTGTGCCCGTTCTTTAATCTCAGCCTCTCCGATGAAGTTGCCGGAGAAGATGCGCTCGGCAGCGCTCGCCAGTTCGGCCTTCTTGGAGGCTGCATAGCGACTGACCAGTTCGGGACCGCCGGCGGCATCGAGCGCCTCGAGCGTGCGGGCCTTAGCCACCCGGTCGAAGTAGTTGTTCGCCGTGGGACGCCACCAATGCGCGGTCTCGATTTCGAGCAGCGAGCCGAGCGCCTCGTGCATCGGCACCGAACGCTCGCCTTCGCAGGCAAGACTGGCAACGAGTGCACGCGAGACGACATGACCAAGCCAGGCCGAGCGCGCCTCGTCGGTAAGCGCACGGAACCTGGCAAACCGCTCGACATCGCTCTCGCCAGCACGCCAGCTTTCATCGAGCGACCCGGCAAACTCGGCCAGAGCAGCGCTCGCCGGCGCATCCTTGGCCTCAAACCCGGTGACCGGGCCGGACGCCACCGGACCGACCAGCGTCGACGCCTTCCTGACGCGCCAGTCATGCCCATCGGCATCGGCAAGCGTGAAGACCATGAAGTCGAGCGCTAGTGCCGGGTCGTTGGCGAGATGGATTGCCAGGATGTCGCGGCGTTGCATCGCGAGCTCGTCGAGCAAGCGCTGCGACAGCGAGCTGCCCTTGGGCTTCGCCGTTCCGCTGTCCTCGACTGCCTCGATAGGACCTTCTTCGGTGATGACCTCGGTCTCCGTGTAGTACTGCGGGACCAGTGTCGGTTCGCCATTGCGCGAGAGGACGAGGAAAGCACCAGCTTCGGATTTCAGCGCGTCGGCAAGCACCGGCGGCCGATCATTGAGCGCGCGCATGGCGCGGTCGATCACCACGAGTTCCTGTTCCGCCTTGGCCACCTCGTCCTCGTCGCTGTCTTCGTCTTCGAGCACGGCGGCGACGCGGTCGTAGCCGGCCTCAAGTTCGCTGAATTCCTGCACTTCCTGTTCGGTCATCGGCGCAGGCTCGCAGGGCAAACGAGCGAGACCTTCAACAAGGTCGTGGCTGACATAGTTCCCCAGCGTCGGGCGCACCCAGGCAAGGCCATATTCGAGCGCGGCCTTTTCTGCGGCTTCTTCCATGGCCTTGTGCGCGAGGTCTTCGAGCAGCGCGATATCGATCCAGCTCTCGCTGGCATCGTCGTCGAACAGTTCGCGTTCGATCCGGCCACCCGCAGTCAGGTAGGCATCGCGTCCGACTAGAACCGCTCGCGGATCGGAGCCACGAACGGTTGCGTCGAGCACCATGCGCCGGATCGTGTCGGGCGTGATTTGGTACCAGGCGTCCTGCAGCTCGGCATAGACATGCGCTTGGCGCTCCACGTCGGAGATCGCGCCGTAGGCCTTGGCCATATCAAGCGTGATCGTGCCTTCGGCGAGCGCTTCGAAGACGCAAGGCGCGAGAGAGGCTAGGCGCAGACGTCCTTCGACGAACCGGACGGTGAGGCCGAAGCGGCGCGCCACGTCTTCGGGGGTAGCCCCTGCCTCGATGATGGAAGCGAAGGCCTGCGCCTCGTCAGCGGGGTTCATCGCGAGACGCTGAAAGTTCTCGGCAAGGCTGGCCTCGCGCACTACGCTTTCCTCGCCTTCGATGACGAGGCAGGTAATTTCGTGGTTTGCGGGCAAGGTGCCCTCTTCGGCCAGCGCCTGCAGCGCGGCGAGACGGCGACCGCCGGCCTCGACTTCGAACTTGCCGCGCTTTCCTTTGCGCACGACAAGGTTCTGCAACAGGCCGCGCGCAGCGATGTCTGCCCGCAGCTGGAGGTCGGCCAGCACGTCGCTCGACTTGCGAACGTTACGCGGGCTCGCAGCGAGCTTCTTCAAGGGAATCGACTGGATCATGGGTGTTCTCCTGATGGAATGAAGGCGCAGGTGAGGATCACGAGGCCCACAAGCCCAAAGGGCTCCCTCCACTCTCATTCTGAGATTGGGGTCTGCTCGAGGGATCAGGCGGCTAGCGCGGGAAGGATCAGAGAGGCTCTTGATACCGGGACGAACAGCCGCGTGCGGTAGCGGATGATCTCGGTGAAGCAGCCTTTGCCCTTGTACCAGTCGAGCCGATCGGGCGAGAATCCGGTCAGTTCAAGGCGCTGTTCGCCGCCCACCAGTGAGCGCTTCACGGTGAGAGGATCATGGCTCGCGAGGCCCAGCGGTTTGCCGCTGGCGAGGACGAGGTAGCCGATCTGGTCTGGCGCCGGACCGGTAACTCCGGAAAGACCAAAGGTATCGGCAATCGCAGCGAGATCGATATCGAGCACTTCGCGACCGATGATCGACTGGCCGTCCTCGGCAACGAGCCGGGTGACGCGGACATGATCGCCGGGGAGGCGTTTCCAGACCGGCAGCAGTAGTCCGGTGGCGAGATGGACGCGCTCGGTCACCGGTGAAGCGGCGGCCGCCTCTTCCTCAGCCCGCCAGGCGCTCGTGAACGCGGTGACGCCAATGTCTTCCCAGTGGCTTTCAGCAAGTGCCTGAAGTGTCCAGTTCGCGGACTTGAGCGGGCGCAGCAGGCGGCGACGTTCGATCACGGCCCCATCGTCGGCGATCAGGCGCCGGACAGGAACCGACAGCGCGACCTTGCCCGAGCGCGCATTGTGCATCGGGATCGCGTGTGGGCTGCCGATCTCGTGCATCCGAACGAGGCGTTGCAATCGCAGAGGCCGAAGGTGCCTGGTGACTTCGAGCGAGACGAGGCGGGTCTCGGCTCCGGTCACGGGGTCGGTGCGCAGGTGTTCATCTGCCAGGACGGTAAAACGATCGACCCTGACGGTTTCCAGTCCCTGGTCGAACGTTCCGGCCTCGCGCGCGGCTTCGATCCGTGCTTCGACAAGGCCGAGATATTCCTCGAATATGGCGTTCTGGAGCGCGATCGGCAGCGCGAGGATGCGGTTCAGCCAGCGCTGGATCGTGGGGAGATTGTCGGTAAGCCCGCCATCGGGGTTTTCAAGGCGCAGCCCGGTCCTTTGAACGAAGTTGCCGAAGCTCGTGGCCTCGAGCTTGCCGTCATAGAGCAGCTGGAACCAGCGGCTGAGCGCGTCGCGCGCATAATCACTTTCGAGATTGTCGGCCGGGTCGAACAGGTTCTGTCCGCCGGTCTGGCGCTGGCCGCGCGTAAGCGCGCCCAATGCGTCGAGCCTTCGCGCAATGGTCGAGATGAACCGGCGTTCTCCCTTAACGTCGGTCGTTACCGGCCGAAACAGCGGGGCCGAGGCCTGGTTGGTGCGATTGGTGCGGCCGAGCCCTTGGATGGCGTTGTCAGCGCGCCAGCCCGGCTCGAGCAGGAAATGAACCCGGCGCTGCTGGTTCCGGCAGCCAAGGTCGGCATGGTAGGATCGCCCCGTCCCGCCCGCATCCGAGAAGACCAAGATGCGCTTGGTCCCTTCCATGAAGCTTTGCGCTTCGGCGACATTGGCGCTGGGGCTTCGCCGTTCGAGGCATTGCTGACCATCTCGGCCCAGGACCAGCCTGCGAGTCCGGCCTGTGACCTCGGCCACGGCTTCGGTGCCAAAGTGCTCGATAATTGCGTCAAGCGCAGTGGCGATGGGCGGCAGTGCGCAGAGCTGCTCGATCAGTACATCGCGCGCAGCAATGGCGCGCGGGCAGAAAACGGGATTGCCCTCCTCGTCGCTCATCGCCTCGGAACGCAGGTTTCCGTCCTCGTCGGCGAAGACCTGCATCAGGCGCACCGGGAAGCTTTTGACGAGGTAGTCGATGACATATTCACGCGGGGACAGATCGATATCGAGCGCTTCGCGTTCTTCGTTGGAGAGGTCGGCGAGGCGCCGGTCGAGCATAGCCTCGGCGGTCGAGACCAGCTGCACTACGATCGAATGGTTTTCGCCAAGCGCTGCTTCCATCGCGGGAATTACGCTCGGCAATTTCATCGAAAGCAGGAGTTGGGCAAAGAAGCGCTGCTTGGTACCTTCGAAGATCGACAGTGCCGCAGCCTTGGCGTTGCGATTGAGCGTATCGCCGCTGTCCTCGTCGACCACGCGGGTTGCTTCGAGCGCCGCTTCGAGGTTGCGGTGAATGATCGCCCAAGCATCGGCATAGGCATCGTAGATCCGTACCTGTGCTTCGGTCAGGCTGTGTTCGAGGATCTCGTACTCGACCCCGGCAAAGGACAGCGCACGGGCAAGGTAGAGCCCTTGTGCCTTGAGGTCGCGGGCGACGAGCTCCATCACCGCGACGCCGCCAGCGCGGATCTCGGTCACGAACGCCTCGTGGGTCGGGAAGGCGGTCTCGGGTCCCCACAGTCCTAGCCGGGAGGTGTAACCGAGATTGGCAATATCCGAAGCGCCGGTGGCAGACGCGTAGAGCACGCGGGCGCGCGGCAGATGGTTCTGTAGCCTGAGGCCCGCCATCCCCTGTTCGGAGCCCTCGACGTTGCCGCGGGTTGAAGAGCCCCCGAGGGCATTGGCCATGGCATGGGCTTCGTCGAAAGCGATCACGCCGTCGAAATCCTCGCCCGCCCAGGCAAGGATCTGATCGAACCGCGTATCCTCGGCGCGCCCCGACCGCAGCGTCGGATAGGTGACGAAGAGAATGCCTTCGGACATCGTCACAGGGTGGCCAAGTTTCCAGCGTGAGAGTGGCTGGAGATCGAGCGGCAGCCCGCCCAGCGCTTCCCAGTCGCGGCGCGCATCTTCGAGCAGCGCCTCGTTCTTGGTGATCCAGACATGGCGGCGTTCGCCTGCGAGCCAGCGGTCCATGATGACCGCGGCGATCTGCCGTCCCTTGCCCGCTCCGGTTCCGTCGCCAAGGAAGAAGCCTTGGCGGTATTCGTGACCATCTTCGCACAGTTCCAGCGCGGTGCCTTCCTGACTGACTTTGAACTGGCCCGGCAGGTTGCGCGCGAATGCCTGCGCAGCGTAGACCAGTGTCTCGCACTGCGCTTCGGACAGAAGGCCGTCGGCCTGCCAACCTGCGGGAAGGCGCGGGCTAACGTCCGGCTGGGGCGCCGCGACCGAACCCATGGCGACCGATTCCACGAGCGGGGTGGGATGGACCGGCGCATCCTCGAACGCGATACGGCTCGGCCTGTAGGGCAGGTAGATGCCGGTCTGTTCGGGTACAGGCGCAGGTTCGGCTAGGACCGAATAGGCAAGATTGGTCGCATTCGCTGTGGCTGCTGGTGTCGCTGCGAAAGGCGCCAACGGCCGGACCGGCGCGCGTTGGGTCGAAGTCTTGCCAACGAGGCGCACTGGCTTTCCGACTGACAGGCGATGGAGGCTGGCGGATGTTTGCGCGCGGCGCGGAAGCGCGGTGACAAGCTCGTGGAGCGCGATCAGGTCGCCGGTATCTCCGGTGATCGCTGGCTCAGGCGCAGAAGGCACCTTGTCGATCACGACCAGGCGAACGGCAATCCCCGTCCCTGTCCGGCGAAACATCTGCTGCAGGCGGACATCGAGCAGGAGCGATGCTTCGTCCTGTGCCTTGGCGAAAGCGGAAGCATCGAAGCCTTCGGGCATGATGGCGACTATCCTCACCCCATTTGCAGCCACTCGGATCGCACCGCGCAGGTGACGCATGGCGGTCTCACCGTCCTTGCCGCGTTCCTGGCTGCGGGCGAATGGCGGGTTCATCAGCACGACCGACGGAACAGGGCCGCGCACCAGGTCGGCGATCAGCTCCCCGTCATACGTGGTGATCGCGGCTGCGGGGAAGATGTGGCCGAGGCAGTCTCGTCTTGCCGGATCGATCTCGTTGAGGAGCAGCGAAGCGTTCTGGACGCTGCCCCAAAGCGCAAGGGCGCCATTACCGGCGGATGGTTCGAGAAGCGTGTCTTGCGCAGCAACTGCTGCGGCCTTCGCCATCAGCCAGGCCAGCATCGGCGGGGTCGAGAACTGTTGGAGCTCGACCTGTGCTTCGCTGCG
>NZ_JAYKGO010000008.1:0-2273 GCF_035607565.1 Qipengyuania zhejiangensis
TTTAGCAAGGTAAAGTATTTGGGGGTCTTAGTTATGAACGCAGTAGTTATTGCTGTACTTGTTATGTTAGTTTTAAGTTTACTTAGAATAAATGTCGTTTTAGCATTAGTAATCGGTGCATTGGTTGGTGGTTTAACTGGTGGTTTAGATCTTGCAACGACGATTAATACTTTTACAAATGGATTAGGAGGTAACGCTACTGTTGCCCTTAGCTATGCTTTACTTGGGGGATTTGCCGTTGCCATTTCCAAAACAGGCTTACCAGAGGCGATTGTAAAGGGAGTATTTAAAATAGTCGGAAGTAAGGGAGATACGAAGAGAAAGGCGTTATCAAAGGCTTTACTTGTTTTATTAATATTAACAATCGCGATTTTCTCTCAGAATTTAATTCCTATTCATATTGCATTTATACCTATATTAATTCCACCGTTATTGAAAGTCTTAAATGAGCTTCAAATTGATCGCCGTGTCATTGCAGCTGTCATGACCTTTGGATTAACTGCACCTTACATTTTATTACCAGTGGGATTCGGAAAAATATTCCATGATACCTTAGAAATTAATATGTCTGATAGTGGTTTGAAGATTGATATAACTGATATTCCGAATGCCATGCTTATCCCTGTTGCTGGGATGTTAATTGGATTGTTAGTAGCCGTATTTTTTTCATACCGAAAACCAAGAAATTATAAAACTGTTGAAGTAGCTGATCAACAAATTGCACAACCATATACGACGAAAAGTGTTAGCTTTGCTATATTATCTGTACTTGTTTCATTAGCAGTTCAACTGTATTTATCCGAGGAACTTAAAGTGAATGGAATGATTTTTGGTGCATTGGCCGGAATTATAATTATATATATAAGTGGTGCCATGAAAACATCAGAGGCTGATGAGTTATTAACAAGTGGGATGAAGATGATGGCATTTATCGGATTTGTGATGATTACAGCTTCAGGATTTGCTTCTGTATTACGTGAAACAGGTGATGTAGAAAGCCTCGTTGAACAAGCCTCCAATGTAATTGGAAGTAATCAGTCATTAGCAGCCATCTCTATGCTTGTTGTAGGGCTATTAATTACAATGGGAATCGGCTCTTCATTCTCGACCATTCCTATCATTGCAACAATCTTTGTGCCGCTTTGTCTCCAATTAGGATTTAGTCCAATGGCGACGATCGCTATTGTTGGAACAGCAGCAGCCCTTGGAGATGCTGGTTCACCTGCATCGGATAGTACACTTGGACCAACTGCGGGATTAAATGTAGATGGACAACATAATCATATCTGGGATACTTGTGTTCCGACTTTTATTCATTATAATATTCCATTACTATTATTTGGATGGCTAGCAGCGATTATCCTTTAATCGTATTGAGTGTTACTCTTAAAACCCGCAGCCTGAATACACTTCGCTTTCCGTGGGCGAGAACTGAGCCTGTCTAGTTCCAGCGCCTGACTTTTATAGAAAAAAGTCAGTTTCCTAGCCCCTCGAGTCGCTTCGGTCTGTCAGTTGAAGTCAAAGAACGACTTCATCGGTCAGCCCTCCAGCGCTTGTCGGGGCTGAACAATGCGCCTACACTTTTCTATCTCCTCGTCGCAAGCTACTGCGGGGTCTCACCTGTCTCTTTACTCCCACAGGAGTCTATGTGTATTCAGGCCGCTAAGAACTACTTCTTGTACTTTGTATATTAAAAACAACAAAGTCTAGACATAAGTTGGAATTTTTAACAAAAAAGAATTAAAGGAATAACCATTAATATCTAGAATTATTATAATGAGTTAAAGTATTTATCACTAAAACTGCAAACGCTTTCTGATAAAAGGAGGAAATATCGATGACGAAGAAAAAGGCATTAATTTTTCAAGGTGGCTGGGACGGCCATGAACCAGTAGAAGTAGCTGGTATTTTGGGAGGGATTTTGGAGGAAGAAAATTTTGATGTGACTATTACTGACACATTAGAAACCTTACAAAACGAAGATTTGACAGCTTTTGATTTGATTATTCCAAACTGGACACAAGATACTATTACTGAAGATCAACTAAAGCCACTCCTTGCGGCGGTTGCAGCTGGAACTGGACTTGCAGGTTTGCATGGTGGAATGGGAGATAGCTTTAGAATGGCAGTAGACTATCAATTTATGGTGGGTGGACAGTGGGTAGCGCATCCAGGAAATGATGGAGTTACATACACAGTTAAGATAAACGACCCCAATCATCCTTTAACAGAAGGTATGGAAGATTTCACTGTGGTTTCTGAGCAATACTATA